>CAZMMI010000687.1:0-1507 GCA_964567255.1 uncultured Anaerolinea sp. | reverse complement strand
GCTTCCGCAAACCCGTTGTTTGCGAAGGGGCTTCAGAAGGTGTATGGCGAGAAGTGGGGCGCGGAATCGGTTGCCTTCAACCTGGCCGGCAGCATGGAAGAAACCCTGGCCCGATTGGAAAGCTGGCAGCCCGAACTGGTCATTGTCGACTACGACGACCGCACCATCCATCGCGAAGCATTTCTCAGTCATTTCATCGCGGGCGACCGCCCGATGCAGGTTATGCTGGTCTCTCTGCAAGCCAGCGGCGAAGTGGTCGTTTACGACCGCCGCACGCTGACGCCCGCCCAGGCCGAAGATTGGCTGGGCGCGCCTGCGCGGCCCGCGCAAAACCCTGCCCAACCCAAATCCAGGAGCGGAAACATGAAACATTTTTTGATCGCGGGGGCGTTGGTGATCGTCTCAACCGCGTTGATCAGCCTGTTGTTCTTCGCCGTGGGCCTGCTGCCCGATCAGGCCAGCACCCAGGCGGTGACCATCGACACGCTGTTCAACGCGCATTTCGTCATCATCGCCTTCCTCTTCTCGCTCATCACGGTCTTTGTGGTGTACAGCGCGGTGGTGTTCCGCAGCAAGCCCGGCCAAAAGCAAGAAGGTGCTTACTTCACGGGAAACACTCGACTCGAGGTGATCTGGACGGTCATTCCGTTGATCACCGTGTTGGGCTTTTCTTATTGGGGGGCGCAGAACCTGGCCGAAATCCGCGAGGAAGCCGCCCAGCCCCTCAATGTGCGCGTGGTGGGGTACCAATGGGCGTGGCTGTTCGAGTACCCGGACTACGGGGTGACTTCGACGACCCTATATCTGCCGGTGAATAAGCAGGTGTTGCTCAGCCTGACCTCGCGGGATGTGATCCACTCTTTTTGGGTGCCGGAATTTCGGGTCAAGCAGGACGTGCTGCCCGGCGAGAACCTGGTTAAGCAGCTGCGGGTGACGCCCAATAAAATTGGGAATTACGAGGTGATGTGCGCGGAATTGTGCGGAGGGGCACATGCCTACATGAACAGCCCGGTGCAGGTCATCAGCCAGACCGAATTTGAGACGTGGCTTTCCGAGCAGGTCAACGCCGTGGAAGCCGACCCGGCTGTGCGGGGCCAGAAGTGGGCCGAGATCAACTGCACGTCCTGCCACACCCTGGATGGGACCAAGCTGGTGGGGCCGAGCTGGAAAGGCCTGTATGGCAGCCAGGTGGCGTTGGAAGACGGCAACACCGTGACCGTGGATGATGCTTACCTGCTGGAATCGATCCTGGACCCGAACAAGCTGATTCACAAGGGCTTTCCGCCAAACGTGATGCCCGCCACCTACGCTGATTTGTTGACGGACGAGCAAATTCAGGACATCATCGCTTTCATCCAGACGGTGGATTAACCGGAGGATCGACTATGAAAAAAATCTTCTCTTACGGCATTATGCGCGGCGTGATCGGCCAACTGATCGGTACGCCGATCGGGTTTGGGCTGGTGGCAGGCATCCAGGCATTGCTGGGGCGTCCCCTGAACGCCGA
>CAZMMI010000686.1:0-1509 GCA_964567255.1 uncultured Anaerolinea sp. | reverse complement strand
GCACCCGCAATTGTCTTAAATTCGGAAACCTTCTTACCTATCCAGGCAGGCTTTGAATCAAGCCCATCGCCTGGAGCATTTCTTCGTTATTGTCAAACTTAAAAAACACCTCGCCCTTAGAAACTGCGCGGTCGTGTTCGACCTGCTCCAACCGGGCCAGATCGGCGCGGGTAACCAGCGGCTTGCCCAGGTGGGCCAGCCATTCCAGAGCGGCCTCCTCGCAAAATTGGCAAGGCGGCAGGGTCGCCAAATACTGCTGCATGGCGCGGGCCGCGTTGATACCATCGCGACGAGCCACCCCCACCAGCCCGCTGGAGGTTTTGCGCGCCCAACCTGCCACAAACACGTCCGGGACGATCTGCCTGCCCTTGGGATCGCAGACCTCAAAACTGTTTCCGTCGATTGGGTAACGGGGATGGTCGGTCTTCACGAACTCGGTGCCCTTCACCGGCAGGCCGAAGTCGCTATCCACCTGGTCGCCAATCGCAAAAATAACCGTGTCCACTTCCAACCGGCGGTACGTCCCCAGCCCCACGGCGGTGGTTTCGTCCCCGTTTTTCACCACTAACATGGTGTCTTCTAGCTCCAAGGCACACACCCGCCCTTGCTCATCACCCACCATGCGGGTGGGAGAAGACAGAAACTCCAGCCTCAGCTTACCTTGGCCGGTTGCCGGAGCAGCTTTGACCAGCGCGGCGTTAACTTGTTCTTTCAACGCCGCAGGGTCTTGCCCCAAGGGGTGGATCAAAGGCGTGATGCGCTCCAGTTCTGGATGCAGGGCCGCAAGGTCCAGGTAAGAGGCAATGGTTTCCAGTTCCTTGCGATCAAACTTGACCTCGGCTGGACCGCGACGGCCCACTGCCACCACCTCATCCACGCCGCGCGCCTCCAGCAGCCAGCGGGAGATGTCCATCATCACATTGCCCATACCAATGACCGCTGCGCGTCGCCCGGTGATGACCGAATGTTTACTGTAAGGGGGCAAACCATTGTAGTGGTAGACCACATCCTTGGCATGGTACACGCCTTCCAGATCTTCGCCGGGCAAACCCAGCCACTTGGTACCCTGCGCCCCCACCGCCGCCAGGATAGCCTGAAAACCCATCTCGCGCAGGTCGGTCAGGCTCAGGTCGCCATGCTCGCCGACCAGGATATTACCAATATAGCTGACCCCGGGCAAATCCAGCACCTGGCGGAACTGCGCGCGCAGGCCTTCTTTCATCTTAAGTTTGCTGGGATAGATCCCGTATTCCGCCAATCCGCCCGGTTTAATATCGCGGTTGAACAAGAAAACCCGGTTGCCATGTTCGGCCAGTTCGCGCGCAGCGAACAATCCGGCTGGGCCGGCTCCGATGACAGCGGTAAGGTGGGGATAGGATGGTTGATCGTCGCTCATTCGTTACTCCGCCAGGAAATTTACGAGTAAATCACTCATAATGGTTGATTATACTCTTTTTACGGGCTCTCTAGGAGTTCCCGTGGTAGGTGCCGCATTTAGGGGTGTGTGAG
>CAZMMI010000685.1:0-1522 GCA_964567255.1 uncultured Anaerolinea sp. | reverse complement strand
ATGCGCGCCCGGTTGGCTCCATTTGGGTGATATTTAATTGCCAGGTAGGCTTTCAACGGTGCCCATCCCTTCCTGGTAGCTCACTGCCGCCCCGGAATAAGGCTGGACGATGCTGATGGTGACGTAGGTAGCCAGGAACGCCATCGACAGGAGGGTGACGGCGCGGGAAAAGGCGGGGCTGAGCTTTACTCGGGGCACGCGCCCTCGCAGCAGGGCCAGCGGGAAATTCAACGCGCCGGCGAAGAGCGGCAGCAGCACCGGCAGCCAGTAGTGGTCCGGTTTGACCGCCACGAAGTACAGCAGATAGATGGAGAAGGGCACAATCCAGGCCAGGACCAGGCCGTTATATAAGCGGTTGGGCCCCCACACGATGCCTGCCACCAACGAGAGCAGCAGCAAGCCCAAGACGAGCGGGTGGGCGTACCAGTTGGTCAGCGTCCAGGCCCACCAGCGGGGGCCTTTTTGGTAGTAGGTCGGGTCGTCGTGCGCGTAGCCTTGATCCAGCTCGACGGTCTTGTACTGCTGGATGGCGATCATTTCCTGGCGCGCGCCGGAGTTATATAGGAAGGGATTGGAAATCACCAGGGCAGCCAGCATGATGACGATAAACAGCGCACCCTTGCCGAAAGCCCTGGGCCAGGTTAGCTTGCCCTGGCGCAGCCCGACCAACAGATACACCGCAATTACCAGGAAGAACCACACCCCGGCCAGCTTGATTCCCGAAGCCACCCCGCAGGCCGCCGCCGCCAGCCAGAAGTTTTTACCAAAGCGCAAATCGTCCCGCGCCAGGAAGAACAGGGTCAGCACGACTGCCAGGATCGAGAGCGCATCGGGGTGCCACCATTGGATGTTCTGACGCACCACGCCGGGGATGAAAAGCAGAAAGATGAACAGCCACACTGAAGTCCACAGCGAGCGGAAGCGGGTGTTGAGATACACCAGAAAGCCCGCCGCAATGATCATCGGCAAGACGCTTACGATCTGGCGTAGAAGGAGGAGGTTGAGTTGGGTGAAGTCGGTGAAGCGCGCCCCGTGAATCAGGCGCACCGGCAGCACGGTGACCGCGGAAAAAAAGTAGAAGGGGTAGCCGTAGTGGTAGTCACCGTAAATGACCCAGCGCTCGAACAGGTCCTTGGGGCCGGAGGCGGGCGTGAGCATACGAACCACGTAAGGGTAGGTGACCGGCTCGTCCAGCGAGTTAGCCGCCAGCATGGTTTCGCTTTCCGCACTGCGTAGGTTGACTGGCACGAAGGCCAGAAAGTATAGCAGTCCCAGCGCCAGCAGCACCCACAGGGTGCGGTGTTGATTTTTGTCCATCTTTTACCCACCGAGCGACCGTTCGGGTTGGGGTTCAAATGCCCTGGTGATCCGAACCAGGGGACTCGTTCCGAACGCAGGCTTATTTTACGCTATTTTTGCTCAGGCGCGCTGCAGAGTTGGTCGGCGGCTAGCACCAGGAAGATGTAGGTGGCGGCCCCGCTCATGACGTACTCCTTCTGCTGCCAGAGGAAGGGGAAGGGGT
>CAZMMI010000684.1:0-1527 GCA_964567255.1 uncultured Anaerolinea sp. | reverse complement strand
CAACCAGCCAATCATGCAGCACCACAGGGGAACAGAAGGTTGCCGTTATCCTTGTGTCCATGCCAACCAAACCGCTGAACAGCGCCGTAACCGCTGAGATGATTTGGGAAGCTCATTTTGGAGCGGGATTTTCGCTCGATACGTTTTTGCGGGAGGCTTCCTATGGGAAAGCATGGGCAACCGGAGCTGTGGTAGGCCCTGTAATTCTCGACGCCGACTATATCAACCAGCCTTTCGCCGTTCGTGACGCCGCGATTCGCGCTGCTTCGGACCTGCTTGATTTCAGCAACTACCAGCGAATCGTGCTCGTAGTGCCCCAGGCGGCAACAGAATTAGGCTACGGAGGAATGGGCACCGTCGGATGTTCCCCGATTCCTTTATATCCGAGTGGCTTCATTGTTGCGTCCACATCATGGCTGGCCGACATCAGTTTATCACCTGAAAGCATACGTGCAGAGATTGCAATCCACGAAATGGGTCACAATTTGGGGTTGAATCATGCCCGAGCGGCCAATTTCGGAAATGAACCTCTGGGGCCACTGGGTCAGTTGCCTGCGCCATGGGATCAACTACATGAATATGGAGATCCATATTCAAACATGGGCAGTGGATTGGGACAATGGGCGGCGCCTCACAAATATATCTTGGGGTGGCTGCAAGACGGCTCAGACATGCTGAGTGTAGAGACAAATGGAACATTCATAATTGATCCCTACGAAGGAACAGCGGGGTTGAAAGCAATCCGGGTGCGGCGCGATGCGGAAGATGATGCCTGGTTGTGGCTTGAAAACCGACAGCCGATTGGCACCTACGACTCGATGTTGTCTCCAGGCGCATTCACTGGTGCCTTAGTCCATTATGAAGATGATTTGTGGCAAGATAGTGCATCAACCAATCTTTTGCGCTTCGATTCCACGGGGAGCTTTTTCTATTCTGCCCCATTGCCTGCAGGCAGTACATGGGTTGATCCCTATTCTCGCCTGACGATAAGTGTAGACCGCATACAGGATGACAAATTGCAGGCGAGCATAGCATATTCGCCCCCATCTGTCTGCCCGGGTTCTTTGAGTCCGGCCGGATTCCACTTCGATTCATCTGGGGGGACGGGTAGTATGGATGTCATTGCTCCCGACGGATGTTCCTGGATCGTAGAGCCATCCGTCGAATGGATACAGATCACCTCCGGGAAGTTCGGGGCGGGAAACGGGTACGTGACCTTTTCGGTTGCAGCAAGCAATATTTCAGCTGATCGTGGGGGCAAAATTGCAGTTGGATCTGATTTTACGATTATAGTCCAGAGGGGCTTGGCCGGAGACGTAACGATCGCACCCGGTTCAGCAGAGTTCTCTGCTGTCGGAGGTGCCGGCGAATTCGCAATTATTACCAATACCCCCGATTTCAGCTGGAACTACTCCAGCAATACTCCCTGGATTCAAAGCATCTTTTTTTCCAAAAAATTGATGGTCGGTTCCGGAATACTGCGCTATGTTGTGGCGCCAAATACAACTCCAGTACCGCGAACGGGAA
>CAZMMI010000683.1:0-1527 GCA_964567255.1 uncultured Anaerolinea sp. | reverse complement strand
AAAAACCGTATAATGAAAACAATCCTACACTTTCTGAAAGGAGCCGAGCATGGAATACCGATCGTTAGGACGGACGGGGGTGATGGTTTCGCCGTTGTGCCTGGGGGCAATGAACTTTGGCGGGCCGACCTCTGAGGATGAGTCTATCCAGATCATCAACCGCGCGCTGGATGGCGGCTTCAATTTCATTGATACCGCCAACGTCTACAACGCCGGCGAGAGCGAGCGCATTGTGGGCAAGGCGCTGAGGGAAAACGGCAAACGCGAGCAGGTGGTTCTGGCGACCAAGGTGCATGGGACGATGGGGCCGGGGCCAAACGACCAGGGCGCTTCGCGGCTGCACATCCTCAAGTCGTGCGAGGATTCGCTGCGCCGCTTGCAGACCGAAACCATTGATCTCTACCAACTCCACCGCCCTTCGGCGATCATCCCGCAGGATGAGACCCTGCGCGCCTTCGACGACCTGGTGCGGGCGGGCAAGGTGCGCTACATTGGCTGCTCGACGCACCCAGCCTGGAAGGTGATGGAGGCCCTGGCGATTAGCGAGAAGTTTGGCCTGGTGCGCTACATTAGCGAGCAGCCGCCCTATAACTTGCTCGACCGGCGTATTGAGAATGAACTGGTGCCGCTGTGCCAGAAGCACGGGCTGGGAATTCTGCCCTGGTCGCCGCTGGGCATGGGCGTGCTGGCGGGGCGCTACCCGCTGGACGGCTCCTACCCGCCGGATTCGCGCGCGGCACGGGCCAACTGGCCTGCCATCAAGGACCGCGTGACTCTGCGCGCGCTGGAGACCGGCGTGAAAGTGATTGAGCTGGCCAGGCAGCGAGGAATGACGCCCGCGCAGTTTTCCCTGACCTGGTGCAAGGATCAGCCCGGCATCACCGCGCCGATCGTGGGTCCGCGCACCTTGCAGCACCTGGAAGATTACTTGCCGGTGTTTGAGATGAGCCTGAGCGATGAGGACCGCGCCGCCTGCGACGCCATTGTGCACCCGGGCAACGCGGTGGCCGATTTCTTCAACAGTAATGATTGGATGAAGGCACGGGTGAACGAGTAAGGATACTTTGACCGGACAAGATTAAGACCGGCAGCGGATTTGCTCCGATGCCGGTCTTTTTTGTCTGACATATTGCAATGAGATTGCAAGGCTTCCAGGCTTGGTGTATTTGTATAATGAAAAAGCTGAAATATACACACATCGAGGGGGTGATAACGACCACTTCAACTTTTTTCCCTGAAAAAACAAACCCAATAACTAAATTTCCCGTAACTGCTCAGGGGCTTTCCCACCTCTGGCTCAGTAGTAACCATTTCCCTTCATATTATGACAGGATTTGCACAGCCTGATCCTGCTCACCTTATTCCATACGCGGTTTGGGAGTAATATCATGAAACGTCTACCTTTTGTGTCATTGCGTATTTTTGTTGCGCTGGCTATTGTATTGGCCGGCGCAGGCTTTTTAATGCCACTCAACGCGGCGGAGGCGGCTTCGCCCAGCCCGGAGACGCTGACCACGGGCAGCCTGG
>CAZMMI010000682.1:0-1537 GCA_964567255.1 uncultured Anaerolinea sp. | reverse complement strand
CGCCGTTTGCGTGAACTGCGCACCAGCCAGGGCTATTCCTTGCGAGCCCTGGCAGACCGGAGTGGCTTGAACATCAATACCCTGAGCTTGATCGAAAACGGAAAATCATCGGCCTCGGTGAGCACCCTGCAAACTCTTGCCCAGGCTCTTGATGTATCGATATCCTCTTTCTTCGAGACAACCCCCACCGAGCAACCTATCGTCTTTACCCGCTCCAATGAACGACCGCTAGCCGCCCTTGGCAGCGCCCAAATGTATAACCTTGGGAAAAATCTCGCCGGGCATAATGTCCAACCCTTCTTGGTCAACCTTGACCCAGGCATGGGCTCCGGTGACCGGATGACTGTGCATACAGGACATGAATTCGTCTATTGCTTGAGCGGGCAGATCTATTTTCGCATTCAAGGCCAGGAATTTTCCCTAGAACCTGGCGATAGCCTGGTTTTTGAAGCACACCGCCCCCATTATTGGGAAAATCGGGGCGCCTGCCCCGTTCAATTTTTACTCGTGTTATATCCCGCCGACCTACGCGAAGAACCGGTTGGCAGGCATTTATCGCTCGAATATTCCAACAAGGAGAGAACAATGAAAGTAGCAGTAATCACCGATGACGGGAAGTCCATCAGTCGCCATTTTGGCCGGGCTCCCTATTACGTAGTATTGACGATCGAAAACGGGCAGGTGATTCATCGCGAGATGCGCAGCAAGTTGGGCCACGGCCAGTTCCAGGGCCATCATCAGGCTGGAGAACCCCACGACCATGAGCATGGTCAAGGACACGGCCAGGATGCCGCATCTCACAACAAGCACACTAGCATGGCCGAAGCCATCTCCGACTGCTCTGCTCTCATTTGCGGCGGAATGGGCATGGGTGCTTATGACAGCATGCGCCGATTGAAAATCCAGCCGGTCGTAACCGACATGGAAGACATCGAGGCTGCCGCAATTGCTTTCGTCGAAGGCCGCCTTATTGACCGGACAGAATTACTTCACTAGACTCCAGCAGTAGGCAACTCAATGCATCTTCGCTAAACATGTTTGTAAACCTACATCCTCTCATCAATATCCTCCTGCTCAGCCTGATGGCCAGCCTGGGCACTGGCCTTGGCGGTCTTATCGCGGTTATTCGCAAACCAGGCCGTCGTTCCTACGGCCTGCTCATGGGTATCACCGCCGGGGTGATGATCTGTCTGGCCTTCCTCGAGCTGGTCAACGAAGCCTGGGATATGGCTGGGCCGTGGGTTGCTACGGCTGGATTTTGCGTTGGCGCGACCTTCATGCTGCTGCTCGACCATTTCGCCCCCCACATTCGATTTGGCGAGAAAGAAGTTCGCGGCGTGACTGGCCCCCTTGATCCCAACTGCCGCGGCAAAGGCTTTCGGCGCGGGCGTGGGTATGGTTGGATGCGTCGTCAGGGTCAGCCCATCGATCGTAAACTGGTCAACACCGGTTTCCTGCTGGCTGTCGGTATTACACTTCATAATCTACCGGAAGGTATTGCCGTAGGAGCTGGGTACCTGTACAACCCTCAATTTGG
>CAZMMI010000681.1:0-1546 GCA_964567255.1 uncultured Anaerolinea sp. | reverse complement strand
GTTCCCAGGCGGCGGAAGTTGTTCGGGCCGGAATGTTCATCGGAGCCGCCGGTGACCACCAGGTTGAAGCGCTGGGCCAGTGCCAGAAACCGTGTCCGGGCGGCCTCGTCCAGGCGGTGATGGTAGATCTCAATGCCATCCAGGCCGCCATCCACCAGCAAGCGCAGTCCTTCCTCGTCCAGCTCCCCGCCGCGCCAGTGTACCAGGGTGGGATGCGCCAGCACAGCCGCCCCGCCCGCAGCATGGATGACCTGAATGGCGCGCTCGATGGTCAACTCGGGATAGGGCAGCCCGTCGCGCAGGGGGTCGAGCAGTTGCAGGGCCTGGGCCCATTCTTCGGCGTAGCCGCGCGCCCGAAAAGCCCCGATGATGCCGATACCGCTGGGAAAGCGCGGGTTGACCGCCAACACATCCACGAGGGTCAGCGGGTATCCTGCCGCGGTGATCAATGCGCAGCGTTGGATGGCGCGGTGGCGGGCGTCTTCCAGGGCGGCGGCCTCGGCTTCTAGCAGTTGGGCATGGTCCAAATCCAGGCAGTAGCCCAGCAAGTCCACCTCGCCCTGGTTGTTGGGCGCTTGCGCAGCATCCCAGCGGCAGGTCCATTCAATACCGCTGATCAGGCGCAGCCCCCGCGAGCGTGCCACGGACAGCGCTTCACGCGCGCCGCGAGCGTTGTCGTGGTCGGTAATGGCCAGCGTGTGCAGGCCGCGCTCCAGCGCTCCTTCAATGAGCTCAGCCGGAGAACTGCCGCCGTCGGAATACCAGGAGTGAGTGTGCAGATCGACTTGAGGCATGCGCTTGATTTTACTCCGGAATGGCAGGCGGTGTCTTAACTCATTCCAGGCGTGCAATTGTCACCCCAGATGGGTATGATATTACTCCCTGAATCGCGGACAATAATCTTAATAGATCAACATTTACTCCATTTATCGCCGGAGTGCGGTATGATCGAGCGCTTGCATGAACCGGAATCGACCGGGCAACTTCCATGAATCCTTGATGGTTTGGCCGAATTGGAGATAAGGTTGAGGTATATGAACTTCGATGGTCGAAATTTGGTGAAACGGACCCTGGTTGCGCTGTGCTTTGGCGCCGCGGCCTTGCTGGTCATGGCTGGAAATTTGTACCTGTTCGTGCCGGGCACGCAGATCGTAACGGATCCACGCGAGTTGTTCGTTACCCTGGGCGCAGCCCTCACCGGCCCATTGGGCGCGGTGATCATCGGCTTAATGGCCGGCGCCCACCACCCCATTCCGCATTTCAGCCCGGTGGTCATCGCTGCGCACGTGGGTGGGGCGTTGTGGATGAACACGTCTTACCGCTGGCTGGTGCGTAAGAATCTCGGATCGCTCAAGCTGTTGTTAGGTTGGGGCGGGCTGGTGATGGTGTATTATTTCGGTGTGCTTGTGCCCCTGCTCACCGCATTGACCTTCCTCACGCCCAAGCTGGACGGGGTTATCTTCAGCGCCGGGGCCACGTTGTGGCAGTCGCTGTGGGATGTCGCGTCGGGCGCTGTGCCGGAGGCGCTGCTGACCACAGTAGTCAC
>CAZMMI010000680.1:0-1554 GCA_964567255.1 uncultured Anaerolinea sp. | reverse complement strand
GCCCTCACTTATGCCTCAAATTCGGCACTTCTCTCCCGCTGCCTGAGCAGCTACTCATTTTTTGACAGGCCTGTAATTCACATCCAGCACATCCAGCCGCTCAAAGAAAGCCTCCAGGCGCGCCAGGAAGGCCGTGTAATCTTTGTGCTTGGCCGCCGTCCAGCCGACTTCGGCCAGAGCCGTGAGGCGCGGGAAGTACATATACTCGGCCTGTTTGGGCGTGGGGATGTACTCGGTCCACAACTGCCCCTGCAAACCCAGAACGTGCTTACGCGCCTCGCGGGAAAAACCCTTGGCCAGCGGTTCGTAGTTGTACACGCGCTCCAGCGGTAAATATCCGCCAATGCCCAGCGGCTCGCCCTCCGTTTGTTCGGTCGGGTAGTAATCCAGGTAGGTATAGGTCGTGGGAGCCATCACCACGTCGTGCCCGGCGTTGGCCGCCTGGATGCCGCCCATCTCGCCGCGCCAGGACATAACCGTGGCGTTGGGGGCCAGCCCACCCTCCAGGATTTCATCCCAACCAATCAACCGCCGCCCGCGCGCGGTGAGAAAATCGTCCATGCGGCGGATGAAGTAGCTTTGCAACTCGTGCTCGTCTTTGAGGCCCAGTTCTTGCTTGCGGGCCTGCGCCGCGGGGCTCTCCTGCCATTCCTGCTTGGGGCATTCGTCCCCGCCCACATGGATGAACTTGCTTGGGAACAGGTCCAGCACCTCGCTCAACACGTCTTGCAGGAACAAAATGGTACTCTCGTTCACATTGAACACATGCGTAATGACCCCAAAGCGCTGGCACACCTCCACCGGCTCACTGAGGTTGCCCAACTCGGGGTAGGCGGCGATGGCTGCCTGCGCGTGCCCCGGCATCTCGATCTCCGGCACCACGTTGATGAAGCGCTCCCGGGCATAAGCCACAATCTCGCGGATGTCGTCCTGGGTGTAGAAGCCGCCGTGACGCAACCCATCGTAGGTTGTTTCCTCGTCCGGTTGGGCAAAGTCATGCCCCACCAGGGTCTGCTTGCGCCAGGCCCCTACCTCGGTCAGGCGCGGATACTTCTTGATTTCCACGCGCCAGCCCTGGTCGTCGGTCAGATGCCAGTGAAACGAATTCATCTTGTGCAGGGCAAGCACATCCAGGAGCTTCTTGATGAACTCTTTCGGCATGAAGTGTCGGCAGCTATCTAAATGGGCCCCGCGCCAGGCAAAGCGCGGCTGATCGACAATTTTCACGCAGGGCACGGCCCAATCTACGCCCTCCACGGGCGCCTCGCGGAAAATGTCCGCCGGCAGCAGTTGCAGCAGCGTCTGGCAGGCGTAAAACAAGCCCGCCGGCGCATAGGCGCGCACCGTCACGCTCACCGGCGTCACTTCCAGTTTATACCCCTCGGCGCCCAACCGTTCCAGACGGGTGTCTAAGGCCAGAAAAATGAATGGGTGGCCTTTGGCACGGGTGGCGCGCACCGGCAGGTTCCAGCCGGTGGCCGGGAACAGGCTGCGGGCCAGGTAACCCGCCACGGCTGCCGCTTGCGGTCCAGCCGCGATCACGGTCTGCGCGGT
>CAZMMI010000679.1:0-1557 GCA_964567255.1 uncultured Anaerolinea sp. | reverse complement strand
AGGTACTACTCAAGGGTTGAAGAAAGATACCGAATTTGAGATGTTTGTGGGATGCTTTGCATCCCACAAACATCTCAAATTCGGACTTCTTCCACACCTGGCTGAGTAGTTACCCATTCGGTTTGCCTCGATAAAACCCAAAGGGTCTTAAAGACCCTTTGGGTTTTTGAGAAGAGAGATCAAATTTGAATCATGGTCGATTTGGATAGATCGCGAACCTCTTCGGCGGTCACCTCGCGGCCCAAGACCTCGGACTGGTAGATGCCCTCGGAGATGAGCATGGTGGCCAGGCCCAGCGCGGCGGTAGGCAGCAGCGGCACCCGCCCTTGCAGCGCCGCCACCCAATGCTCCTGCGAGCTGTTGTAGGCGTCGCCGTTGAGCCCCACGTTGTTTTTTCGCCAGACAAAACCTTCCAGGTTGCCGGTGGCATTGAACTCCAGGTCGCCGTCGTTGAAGAAGTAACTGAACGGCTCCAGGCGCAGACCGCCCTGCGAGCCCACCACCACCGAGCTTTCAAACTTGTCCAGGTGGATGGCCCAGGACTCGATGATATCGAGAGAGATGTTGTTGGCAAAGCGCACGAAGCCCAGGCCCAACTCTTCTACGTTGTACCCGCTAACGCGGCGGCGGACAGCGTCCATATCGGTCTCTTGATAGACTTTGCCCGAGATGGTCTTGACCGGGGGGTTGCCCAGCAAGTAGAGCATGCTGGCAATGTGATACACGCCCATATCATACAGCGCACCGCCCGCGGCAACCTCTTTCTGCACGAAGGTCGGGCTGCCGTAGCCATCCACGAAGGGGCGCCCGCGGCGGCGGAAGCCGGTGGAGCGAGCATGGTAGATTTTTCCCAGGCGGCCCGTGTCGATGAGTTCTTTGGCGGCGCGGATTTCTTTGGAATATAGGGTGCTGAGCTGCATGGCCAGCATCTGGCCTGTGTCTTTGGCGGCCTGTACCATTGCCTCGGCGTCGATGTAGGACCCGGCCAGGGGCTTTTCGCAGTAAACGTGCTTGCCCGCCTGGAGGGCCGCCACAACGGCGGCGCGATGCAGGTTGTTGTGCAGGCACACATCCACCGCCTCGATGTCATCGCGCTCGAGCAGCTTGTGGAAATCGGTATACACCTCGGCAATCCCGAAGCGCTCCGACACGGATTGAGCCTCGGCGGCGTTCACGTCGGCAACGGCCACCACTTCGGCAGCGGGGATCTTTTGATAATTGTTCAGGTGCGATTTGCCGATCTGTCCCACGCCGATGACGCCCAGACGCACTTTTCGATTTGGATCAGGCATAGGTTCTCCTTACAGGCGGGTTATTTCCGCTCAAAGGCCGCATCGAAGGCCACGGCGGAGGATGGGAAGTCGAGGCGTTTAACGAAGGCGGCTGCCTCGGTAGCACCGAATTCGCGGTCCATGCCGCCGTCTTCCCACTCCACCGAGAGCGGCCCGGTGTAGTTGATGGCGTTCAGCGCGCGGATGATCTCCTCAAAGTCAATCTTGCCCCGGCCCAGGGAGCGGAAGTCCCAGTACCGGCGGCGGTCGCCAAAGTTGAGATGCC
>CAZMMI010000678.1:0-1565 GCA_964567255.1 uncultured Anaerolinea sp. | reverse complement strand
GCACCCGCATCAATCTTAAATTGGGAGACATTCTGAAGTTACATTTTTCCTACATCGTGCGAGCCGGATTCGGTCATTCCGGCTTGGGACATTTGGATGAACTCGGCTTTGTCCCACAGGTCGGGAATGCTGGCCGCCCCGGCGTAACTCATGCCCGAGCGCAGCCCGCCCACCAACTGGTAGAGGATATCGTTCACCGATCCACGGTACGGGACCATGGCTTCAACGCCTTCCGGCACCACCTCCGCATAGTCCTCTTCCGAGACTTCGCCCTTATCCACGACGCGGCGCTGCACGTTGGCACTCAGCGAGGCCATGCCACGCACCACCTTGTAGCGGCGACCTTCCTTGACCACCGGCGCGCCGGGGCTTTCATCGGTGCCGGCTAACATGCTGCCCAGCATCACGGTGCTGGCTCCGGCTGCCAGGGCCTTGACCAGGTCACCCGAGGTGCGCACCCCACCGTCGGCGATGATGGGCACGTTCAGGCGCTGGCCTTCCTCGGCGCATTCGGCAATGGCGGTCAGTTGGGGCACGCCGAAACCGGTCACGATGCGGGTGATGCAAATGGAGCCGGCCCCCACCCCCACCTTGACGGCATCGGCGCCCGCCGCGGCCAAATCCAGCACCCCGGCGGGGGTGGCCACGTTCCCGGCAATCACCGGAACGCTCAAGCGCTTCTTCAGCCGGGTGATCATGTCCATCGTGTGCTCAGAATGCCCGTGGGCAATATCCAGCACCAGCACGTCCGCGCCGGCTTCAACGCAGGCCACGGCGCGGTCCAGGTCGTCGGCGCGCACGCCCACGGCCACACCCACCATCAAGCGCCCGCGCCCGTCTTTGGTGGCGTTGGGATGATCTTCAATCTTGACGATATCCTGGGCGGTGATCAAACCGGTCACGCGCCCGGCGGCATCTACCAGGGGCAGTTTTTCAATGCGATGTTCGTGCAGCAGGGCGCGGGCTGATTCTAGCGTCTCGCCTTCCTGGGCAGTGATCAGATTTTCAGCAGAGGTCATCACCGAACTCACGGATGCCTCGGGGTCTGGCGCCAGCAGCACATCACGGGTGGTGACCATGCCCAGCAAGCGGCTTTCAGGGCCCACTACGATCAGCCCGCCGACCTCGGCTTCGGCCATCATCACGCGCGCTTCACGCACGGACGCATCCGGCTGGATGGAAAGCGGTTCTTCTACCACCATGCTTTCGGCGCGCTTGACCCGCATGACCATTTCCACCTGGCGCTCAATGGACATGAAACGGTGCAAAATACCTATCCCGCCCGCCCGCGACATGGCTATGGCCATACGCGTCTCGGTCACGGTGTCCATGTTGGCCGACACAATTGGCATTTGCAGGGTGATGGTCGAAGTCAAGCGAGCCGCTGTGGAAACATCTCTGCGGCTGCGGATGTTAGAGCGGCGCGGAACGAGCAGAACGTCGTCAAAGGTTAAACCAGGGTCTTTTCGGATTTTCATGTTACCTCCTATGGGCATCACCACACATGGAAAGAGCGATATTTTCCAATCAGAGTGATACCGTCTGAATTGATTCTAATATAAAAT
>CAZMMI010000677.1:0-1589 GCA_964567255.1 uncultured Anaerolinea sp. | reverse complement strand
TGAAATTTCATCTGCTAACAAGCTACTTTTCCTTCTTCTTGTCTTTCTTTTTATCCTTCTTGTCTTTCTTATCTTTATCTTTCTTGTCTTTGTCCTTGCCCATGGAGTCCTCCTTTTCGTCAAATTCGAATGGGTTGTAGACAAATCATAACATTTTTTACTGCAATACTCAAGCAAAATCGCCTGGGGAGTCCTGTGATGTCAGGCAACCACGCGGATATTCGTCCGCTCTTCGCTCCATCGCCACAAGCGGTTAGCGGTGGCTTCGTCATGTGAGGCTGGGGAAGATCGAACAGGTCTACACCTGACAAAGTATTTCCCGGTGACATCCTCTACTTTGGGGGAAGTAGCCAGGTAAATGCTGTTTTTTGCACCCTGTTCTGGGGTCAAGAAGCTAAACCGGAACAGGCGCGTAATCAGGCCCATGACCCCTCCGCCATTCAAGGCAAAGCCTGTCGCAACCACGCCGGGATGGAGCGAATTGGCTGTGACGCCGGTGCCTTGCAGCCGGCGGGCCAGCTCGTTAGTGAAAAGGACGATGGCAAGCTTGGAGCGCTCGTAGGCGCGCAGGCCGGTGTAGCCTGAGCGGAAGTTCATGTCCTCGAAATCGATCTTTGCCCGAGCATGGGAGCGCGAGGAGACATTGACGATACGGGCGGGCGCACTGGATTTGAGCGCATCCAGCAGGAGATTGGTGAGCAAGAAGTACCCCAGGTAATTGAGGGCAAAGGTCATTTCGATGCCATCGACGCTTTCTTGGCGTTCGGCAAACATGGCCCCGGCATTGTTCACCAGAACATCCAGACGTTGATAACGCTCCAAAAACCGTCGCGCCAGGAGGTGGATGTCATTCTGAGAGGAAAGATCTGCCTGGATGAATTCGACCGAAGGATTACCGGTTTGGTCCTGGATTTCGCGGGTTGTCGCAGCACCTTTTTCGGCATTAATATCGACAGTGATAACCGTTGCGCCTTGCTGTGCAAGCGCGCGGGCGGTGACGGCCCCGATGCCCGAAGCGGCGCCAGTGACCATGCAAATCTTTCCATTCATCCGGTGTGTGTTTTCTGCCATGATGATCCATTCTCCGATGAAGGGTTAGTATAACCATTTTTCGGTTGGTTGCCAAATGCGGGGCTTAACGATGAAGGTAGAGTTTGGAGCGGCAAACAATTTGCCTCGGCCTGCATTTGACAACAGGTATAGTGCTGTACTAAACTAATGAGAGGAGGTAATAAACATGCCTAAATTTGAACGAAAGATGGAAATTGATGCGCCGGTAGAAAAGGTGTGGCAGGTGATGACCGACCCCACCCACTGGCCGGAATGGTTCCCGGGTTTTGACAGCGTTGCCAACGTCACCGAAGTCGCCGAAGGCGCCACCTTTGAATGGGTGGACGATGGCAAGACTGGCCGGGCAGCCGTTGTCAAAGTCGTGCCCCTGAAGCGTTTGGAAATCCTTACGCAGATGGACAATGACAAAGATTCCCACGTGTTCACGCTCAAGACGAGCGGTGGCTTCCTGGGTCTTAAGGCCGACGAGTGCGAGGTGGAATACACGCTGGACACCCTGATGGGCGGCGGTATTCTGG
>CAZMMI010000676.1:0-1592 GCA_964567255.1 uncultured Anaerolinea sp. | reverse complement strand
TCGGAGAGGGTGGACCAGCGTCCGCGTGTGACCAGGGTTTCGCCGGCTTGTTCAATCAAATCGGCCAGGGTCAGGGGGTCGCCAAAGCGTTTGTAGATGTCAAAGACCCGCTCCCATTCGCCAAGCTGGATATAGTGTTCGGCCAGGCGCAACTGGATTTTCTCGGCCTGCTCCGGGTGGGTGCTGACCAGACGTTGCTGTAGAAAATCGCGGAAAAGATGATGGTAGCGCAGCCAGATATGATCGTCGCCAACAGCTTGAATGAAAAGATTGGCGCGTAAGACTTGCTCAACCAGTTCGGCCCAATTGGCCTGAACCCCCAGCGCGGCAGGCAGAACCTCTTCGCACAACGGCGCATCGAACTCTTCGAGGAAAGAAGTCCACAGCAAGAAATTCTGGGTGGGTTGAGGTTGGCTGCTGAGCACTTGTTGGGCGAGATACTCATACAAGCCTGTGTCAGAGGACGGGCCGGCTTTCAGGCGGTCGAGCGCCAGATCGCCGGGCACCTGGCGGGTGAGCAGCAGACCTGTGATCCAACCTTCCGTTTTTTCTGCCAGGCTGCCCGCATCTTCTTCGGAGAGCGCTTGCCGGTAGTTCTTCAGCCAAAGATCCTGGATTTCGCGAGGTTGGAAGGCCAACTCTTCAAATGACAAGCCGCCCACCAGCGAGCGAGCAACCAGCAAAGGCATGTCCGGCAAGTTGAGCAGGGTGCGCGAGGCGATGACCATGTGGCAGTTTTCATCCACCCGCTGGACAAACTGGTTGAGGAAGTAGGGGATGGAACGGGATTCCTCTACCAGATGGTAGTCGTCAATGACCACCGCAAAATGTTCGCTGATGTTTTGGTAGGCATCGTTGGCGATGACTGCCACCAGCGCATCCAGATTGAGTTGATCCTGGTCGGTATTTTGCAATACCCCCAGGCTGACCTTGCCAAAACGGGGGAAGCGCGCTCGGATGCAGGCGATGAAATGCGCGAGGAAGCGCGGAATATCCTGGTCGAGAGGATCAAGCGACAGCCAGCAAGGGGGCAGCCCAGATGCGGCAAAATAATCGACGAGCAGCGATGTTTTGCCATACCCCGCCGGGGCGGCGACGATGACGAGCTTGAGATCTAGCAACTCATTCAGCAGGTCAATCAGACGCTGACGGGTAAGCAAATCTGCGCGCCGGCGCGGGACCACAATTTTCGTGTTTATGACTGGAATTCTAGGGTCCATAACCGGGTCAAAACGGGGTACTATAGGAGATGATCAGGAAAATTGCAAGTTCCGGGCCAGGCTAGTTCTGAAGGATGGAATTGGAGATGTTGATCGATTTTCATTTTACCATGCCTGGAGAGAAGTCGTCTTCACGATGAGCATATTATTAACATCCTCTCTTTACGATAGCCGTTGTTTGCCGCCTGATCTTCTGGTTTATTGGGAATCGGCGTGGTGAGACGCGCATTTTGGGGTGTGAAGGCGGCGAAGCCCCGCCAAACACCATAAATTCGGGACATTTCTACCAGGGCTTGAGTAGTTACGTTACAATTGTAATTGCACAATCATTGGTACCTACTCAGCCAGAGGTGGAAGAAATCTGCATTTGAG
>CAZMMI010000675.1:0-1596 GCA_964567255.1 uncultured Anaerolinea sp. | reverse complement strand
AATAGCCTTTTGCTACCAGACGTTTGGTCACGGCTTTTCCGACTGCCCCGGTGCCTCCGGTCAGAAGAACCTTCATTGCATGCCTCCATGGAGGGATTTTAGCGTTCACATGGAATTATACAACGAGAATTAACGGTTGAGCCAGCCCTTTTCCCGCCAAATTTGGAGTACACCACCAAATTGTTCGGGATGACCGGTGACCATAGGCTGGATAAAGGCGTTGTGCAGGAAGCGAATCCACTGCCACTTGATCAGGTGCAGGCCGGGTCTACTGGATGTTTGAATTCGGGCGACCAACTTTTGCCCCAGGGCTTGAGCCCGATTGGGGAGGCGTGCTGGATGAAATTCATCCAGTGGCCGGTAACCATGTTTTATGGTGGAGGTTGTCGCGCCAATGTGCCCGCCACTAAACCCGAAGGAGTTGGACAGGTCGGCTGCCACTCCGCCGGTAGGCGCGATGCCGCTGGTGGCGACTCCCACGCACCATTTTCCTTCAAAGGTCAGGGTGAACAGTGAAAGAAGGGTTAACCGGTCGAGGAGGGTTTTCATCTGGGCCGAAGGTCCGCCTTCATATACCGGCGACCCGGCAATGATACCATCGGCGGATAGCAGCCGCTCGCGAATCTGAGGAAAATCGTCTTTCTGAGGGCAAACTCCCTGCTTGAGACAACTGTTGCATCCCAGACAGTATTCGATGTGATAATCGACCACATGCAGCCACTCGACCACAGCGTCGGCTTTTTGTGTGCCTTCGGCCACCCAGCGCATGAGAGCAACCGTATTGCCCTGGCGGTGCGGACTGCCGTTCAATGCCAGAATCTTTATTTGATGGTTCATACGCTTGTCTCCATAGGCCTTGGGGCTCCTAGTATTCCGTAGACCGCGGCATGGATGGATTCTGGCGGCAGGTGGGGGAACAGGTTGCGATAGGTGAGTAACAAGCCATTGAAGAAGGAGAAGAAGCACACGGCCTGCCAATTGGGATCTGCACTGGCGATGAGGCCTTCCTCTTGGGCCTGGGCCAAGACCGGCAGGATGTGATTGTGGTAACTAAGACCAATGCGGGCCATGTCAAAGCTTAATTTGTTCAATAATTCGGTTCCACCGTGGCTCATCAAGGATAGCAATATCGCGAAGAAATATTCCTGCGAACTGAACAATTCAATGGATCGGTCTATGAGCGCATCCAGTCGTGTGCGAGCGCTCCCGGGTAGGCTGGCAGCAGATGCGAGCATGTTCCCGTAGCTGGAGAATCCATCCTGCAGAATGGCTTGAAGCACCTCCTCTTTAGACGTAAAGTACCAGTATAGGCTGCCCTGGCTCATTCCCGCAGCGCGGGCAATATCACTGATCTTGGTATTGAAGTAACCTTGATCGGCAAACAAACGGGCTGCGGAGAGAAGCAACTGAGCGCGGCTTTCAGCGCGGAGGCGTTCATTGGTAGCAGGATTTCTTGGCATAGGGTGTCCTTATTGACTGAATATTCATTCAGTTAATAAAGTGTAGCAAGAACCTGACGCAGAGTCAAGTGGCTTTTATGCCATGAAACGGTAGCCGACTCCTGACTCTGTCAGGATCATTTGAGGATTGTGCGGG
>CAZMMI010000674.1:0-1599 GCA_964567255.1 uncultured Anaerolinea sp. | reverse complement strand
CTCTATAAGTGCACTATAATACTGTGTGCAGCCCCTGAAAAAATCAACATCAAAGGACATTGTGCTCATTTCATGAAACGGTTTTCACTCGTCACATTACTGCTCATTACTGCCTTGGCGCTGGCGGCTTGCGCGCCGGATATTCGCAGATCACCAATCACCGCGGGCGATCTGGCCTCACTGACCGCCGCGCTGGACCAGGAAATGCCCGATTTGCTGGCTGCTTACAACACTCCCGGCGCGACGGTTGCCCTGGTGGAGAATGGCGAATTGGTCTGGAAAAAAGGTTACGGGCTGGCCGATCGGGAAAACGCCATCCCGGCTACACCCGACACGGTCTACCAGATTGCTTCTATCTCCAAAACCGTGACCGCCACAGGCATTATGCGCCTGGTGGAACAGGGCAAGCTCGACCTGGATGCTCCCGCCGGCCAATATTTGACGCGCTGGCAGTTACCCGAATCGATATATGATGAAAGCGGCGTCACCCTCCGCCGCCTGCTCAGCCACAGCGCTGGGCTTTCGGTACACGGCTACCCCGGTTTTGAACCGGATGCGGCTCTGCCCAGCCTGGAAGAAGCGCTTTCCGGCCAACCCCTGGGTCCCAATTACTCGGTTGCAGTGGTGGCCGAACCAGGGCAGGCTTTCAGCTATTCCGGCGGCGGCTATACGCTCTTGCAATTGATCGTTGAAGAAGTTACGGGCGAAACCTTTGCGGAAGTGATGCAAAAAGAAGTCATTGATCCGCTGGGGCTGGAGCACACCAGCTTCGTCTGGCGGGAAGACCTGCACAGCCAAACAGCTAAAGCTTACGACATGAATGGCCGTCTGCTGCCCAATTACCTGTTCACCGAGCAAGCTGCTGCGGGGCTTTACACCACCGCCGGCGAACTGGCCCGTTTTGGCATTGCGCATCTCCCCGATCAGGCACTGTTGAGCGAAGACAGCCTGGCGCAAATGCAAGAGGTGGTAATGGCTATCCCCGCCAATTCCGTTGGAAGCTTCATGAGCGGCATGGAAGGCTATGGATTGGGCTGGTTTATCGAAACATTGCCCGATGGCAGCCATGCCGTCAGTCATACCGGGGGGAACCAGGGCTGGCGGTCGCTGCTAGTGGTGGCTCCGCAACAGCAAGCTGCGCTGGTGGTGCTGACCAACAGTGATAACGGCGCGGGGGTGCATGATGAAATCCGCGCGCGCTGGGCCGATTGGCTGGGCGTTGGCACACCCAAGGTCATCCGCAATGCGCGCCTGTTAGCCAATCTCATCACCACACTCAGCGGGCTGCTCATTCTGGGGTTTGGTGTTTGGTTCTACAACTTCGCGTGCAAAGTCCGGCAGGGCAAGCGCAGCTTCCAATTCAAGCCTAACCTGCGCAGCCAATATGGGCGGAAGATGATTTTCGGGCTGCTGGCTGCGCTGCTGCTAACGGCCTTGTGGTTCTTCTTGCTGCAAATTGTTGTCAAGATGATGTTTCCCCTGCAAACCGTGTGGGTGGGGCTGGCGTTCATGTTGTGGGTGTTGGCCCTGGCGCTGGGATCGGTGAGCGGGAAAGCGAAAGCCTGACCCTCTGAAAAGACAAGTTTTCTTTTTCTAGCG
>CAZMMI010000673.1:0-1609 GCA_964567255.1 uncultured Anaerolinea sp. | reverse complement strand
GTGGAGCTGTGGTATCAAGCAGGCATTGAACCCCACTGGGAGATTCGCGAGTCAAAATGAGCACGAGACATCTATAAATCGTGGCAATTTTCTTCCCCACACAAGGTATTCCAGCCACGCTTGTAACATCTCAACGCGAAAACCGGTTGTAACTTGAGCGTCATCCGGTAACATGGTGCTTCACCCCGTTCTGCCCCCGATTGATGGGGGCATTTTCATAACTGGATACACATTGGAATGGGTGGACGGGGGTGGGCCTTGATGGCACCTCTGTGTGTGCTACGATTAGATTAATTATGGCGCGGGCAACTTGCGCCAGATTACTAAGTTGGCCCCGGTCTGAATGTAGATACCAATTTTCAAACGTAGCTGGTTGATCCGGGGAGGGTGAGCAGGTATCTTGCCTGTAAACCCGAATTCTCGCTGGTCGTACGTGCCGCCCTTCCTGGCGGTGATCAGTAGAGAAACGTCCGTTGGTGCTATCCCAACTATGGGCTGGAAGGCTGGCAGGAAGCCGGCGCCAACGATAAAAATCCATCCTGCGGTACGCCGGGTAACTGGCGAATGACTTAACCAATCCCATCCTAATATACTAGAAACGGACGGAAACGGGATTTCCGGCCCACGGAGGACTGTATGTCGTTACCTTCAATCAGTAATCAGGTTGCCCACGCGCTGAAAGCCGTAACCTGGAGCGCAGAGGAAATCTCTGCTTACCAGCAAGCCACGGGCGTGTCCTCGGTCAAAAAGTCGCTGCGCCCAGGGGGCGATCCAACAAGAGCGCTGCCGGTCATCCTGGGCATCGGTACCGGTACCACCTATTTTCAATCGGCCACCTGTTTCTTTCACCGGGCGGAGCAGCTCTCGGGCAAGGGCTCGCTGGCCGACCTGCTGGCGCCCGAAATCATCCGGAAAACGCTGGACGCGCACTATCAGGCGCAGGCGCCCGGTTCGCTGGCGAAGTTGTTGGCTGCAATCCAGAAAGTGTATGCCGGCAGCCGCAAACTAGGCTGGACACTCCGGTCCGATCCAATTACAGAAGGTCTGCGAGAATACGTGAAAGAGATTTCGGATGGCCCCGGAGTTCGCATGCCCCGGTTTGGGTATCAGCTCACGGACGCCGAACGCCTGGTCGCTTACCTGGCTGAACACGGCTCGCGGTTTGCGCTGCCGGCTGAGCTGGCGCTGCGCTGCGGGCTGCGGGAAGACGAGATTGCCGGCCTGCGCGGGCGAAACGTAAACCTGGTGAGCGGCTGCTTGACCGTCACTGGCAAGGGCGGAAAAGTGCGCACGGTTCCCCTGCCAGAGGAGATCGGAATGCAGCTCAACCCGTCAGCGCAATATCTGTTTACTCCCAGCGCGGCCTGGCGCTCTGCTTTCAGGCAAGCGGTAGCGCGGGCAGCCAGAGCGCTGGGCATTCAGATTACAGGCGTGCATCGCTTGCGGGCAAACTTTGCTCAGCAGCGCTATCTGCGTTTGCGGCAAGAGGGTCTGGATGACCGGGCAGCCCGCCTGCAAATCTCACGCTTGTTGGGCCACAATCGTCTGGACGTGACCTACCATTACATTCCGGATGGGTTCACGGGGGAAGAGGACGTCGAAAGTTGAC
>CAZMMI010000672.1:0-1611 GCA_964567255.1 uncultured Anaerolinea sp. | reverse complement strand
GAAACAACGCCCCCATTCATGGGTTCAAAGATCTGCGCGGCAAGAGAATTGCCGTAAGCGGAGAGATTTCCAATCGCATGATGGTCATGCAGGCATTGGCGCTTGGCGGGATGACGGCGGATGACGCAAACCTTCTGCTGGGCTTTGAAATGGGCGATGCCATGCAGCAGGAAGCGGTACTTAAAACCGGAAGAATAGACGTCCTCATCGCTTGAGATCCCAGTGCAACCATGCTTGAACTGCATGGTGTCAGCCGCAAGATGCGGACCTTTAACGATATCGTTCCCGGATACGTTTTCAGCGGCATTTATTTCAGCGATAAGTATCTGGCCGCGCATCCCAATGAAGTTCGTGCATTCCTGCGCGGCCTCATCAAATCGTTCGATTTTATAAAACACAACGAGAAAGCGGCCAGACGCCATATTCCGAAGTACACCAGCGTCTCCGATGATGTGGCGCAGCGCTGTGCCCTGCGCGATTTAAGCGGAGGGGGGCGCGAAAATATGGCCACGCTGGACAAACAGCAGGATCTGCTGATCAAGTTTGGTTTTCTAAACAAGAAAGTATCTTTGAACGGGATCGTGGATTACTCCTACCTTCCCAAATAGATCCGCGACTCCCGGGTCGCCATCACTTTATGCGAGCGTTTGTTGTATCAGTCTGTATTTACTGTTGGAGGTGCAAATATGTATAGGTTGCGATTTTTGTATCTTGGGCTTTGCTGCCTGCTTTGTTGTCTGGCGGCACAAGCCCAGGATACGGGACAGAAGTGCCCTCCAGGCACGGATTGTCCTCAGAAGGAAAAAGCCAAGCTGACTATTTCGCCGGAAACGGTCATAGTCACCTCGGGCTTTCAGGATGGGGCTGTAACTCTGGAGCCCACGAAAACCGTCATCGACATGTCCAAGTTTGAGTCCAGCGGCTCTGTGGACAGAGTTGAAGACGTGCTCAAACACATGACCGGCATTGACATCATTCAGGGAACCGGCGGCGCAGATCCTCAGCAGGTCGTAATGATGCGAGGATTTGATGACAGCCGCTTCCAGGTTGCTATCAATGGCCGGCCGATCACCGCTCCAACCGCGGGCGCCGATACATTTGTGGATTGGTCGAGCCTCACTGCCGGTGATATCGAGCGTATAGAAATCATCAGAGGCTCAGCCTCAGCCCGATACGAAAATTCCGTTGGTGGAGTTATCAACATCATCACCAAAAAGGGGCAAAGAGAGCATAGTCTGACGCCCAAGGCCTCGGCCGATGTGTCCTACTCGAGTTTCAATACAGTGAACACAAGAGGGACCATAAACGGAGGCGTTGGCCCGCTTGGCTATTTTGTCAATTTTGGGAATCGGGAATCGGATGGATTCCTGAGGAACAATTATTGGGATGGAATGGACTACAGCGGGCGTTTGGACTACAGCTTGCCCGGAAATGGATCGCTGTCGACGTCTTTCAAGAGATCGGAACTGGAACACGGCTATCCCGTAGTAAACGATCCGACAAGCACCTTTTCCGATTATGATCCCGACTATCCGCTGGTTAAGAAGGAGGCAGACACAATCCGGATGGGCCGGCTGATTTCCTACCCTGGTGGAAAATCATACAAAGCCA
>CAZMMI010000671.1:0-1620 GCA_964567255.1 uncultured Anaerolinea sp. | reverse complement strand
ACCGATGCCCGGTTTAGCGGCGTGAGTACCGGCGCATGCATCGGTCACATTGGACCCGAGGCGCTGGCCGGCGGCCCGGTTGGCCGCGTGCGAGATGGGGACCTCCTTCACATCGAAGTCGACCGCGTCAATTTGACCGGGCAGATCGATCTCATCGGCGAGGCAGGTGGGCGTTTTGACGCCTCTGAAGTGGCCCGCATCCTGGCCGCGCGTCCTCCCCATCCAGACTTGCAGCCAAATCCAGATTTGCCGGATGATACCCGCTTATGGGCAGCGCTCCAAAATGTCAGCGGAGGCACCTGGGGCGGGTGTGTCTACGATGTTGAAACAATTCTGGAACGTCTCAAAGAACGCTAGCACCGATTGTTACCCAAGCCGAATCCCGGTCTAGCCGCGTCTTTTCCGGCAGTGCTGAGAAAAGATCAGGAGCCTGAGGTAGTGCAAGACCCTGATCAGGTGCGGCTAGCGGATTACATCGGGCGCCTTAGTTGGAGAGCAGCGTTCGTTCTAGCCGGGCGGAAAGCTCGCGCACACGCCGTTCGATTTCTTCTTCCAGGTTCAGTTGGGGGTTGGCGAACAGATCGCGCCAGAGCTTTTCGCAGAAGGCGGTGAGACGCATTTCAATGCCGGCCCAATGGTTGCCGGAGTTGAAGCCACGCCCTGTTTCCATTAAACGAGTGACCAACTGATAATCGGGGTCGTCTACGAAAGGCGCCGAATTTAAAACTTCCTTGCGCGCCGGGATGATGCTGGCGTCTCGGGCGAGGGTCTGGTAAGCATATTCGCTGGTGAGATGCTGGATGAGCGCCATTGCCAACTCTTCGTGAATGCAATGTTTCCACACCACCAGGTGAGTACCGCCGATGTATGCCACGCCTGGAGGTGCGGCATAGCGGGTGTTTTGTGAGACTTCGGTGGGCTCGGCAATCTGGTTTTTGATCGTTTCCATCAGCCACTGCCCGGAAAAGTTCACAATACCCTGGCCGGCCAGGTACAAGGGATCTAAATCGGAGTAGCCTTTTTGCGCGAACTGCGGATCGATGAACTTGTGCAGGCGGAAGTAATCCAGCAGTCCCTGGCGAGCTTCTGGCTCGAGCAGGGTGATCTTGCGCAGATCCGCGGAGCGGAAATCGCCGCCCCGGCCCCACAGGAAGCCGGCCAGAATGTGCAGCGAATTTGCGCCGGTTGCCAGCATCAGGGGGTAAGGGTGCCCGGCGGCTTGCAGGCGGTTGAGGGTTTCGTACAAAGTATCTGCGTTGGAGAAGGCATCTTCAGGGGTGAGTTGAGCTTTGGCCAATTCATCACCCCGGTAGCAAAGCAAGCGCGTATCGAGCAACCAGGGAATACTCCAAACCAGGCGGGCTTCGTCTTCGATATTGGTCTTTGTGGTCGAGTAGAAGGCGGACTCGCCGCCTAGCACCCGCAGGTCGGTTGGCCGGAAGGAGCGCAGGGCGTTCATTTTAATCAGATTTTCCAGCCAGGTGGAGCCGACTTCGGAGACGTCAGGGCCCTTTTGATACAGCCCGATTTGGAGGATGTCATTCCAGCCAGTGGCCCAATCAAACAGGGTATGGTCGGGATGAATCGAGGTTTTCTGCTCAAATTCGTTCAGGTTCAAGA
>CAZMMI010000670.1:0-1628 GCA_964567255.1 uncultured Anaerolinea sp. | reverse complement strand
AATCACGGCTAATGTGTTCAGATTGCCGAATAGGAGCTTTTATGCCTCGCCAACCCCTTTTTGCCGGACTGGTCATTGACGAATTCGACCGGCTGGCCGAAACAGCATACGTCGGCGACGAACCTTGCTACGTGGTAGACGATCAAGGTTTTCGCCGCCACATTCCCTCAGAACAAGTCGACCGCCAGGTGCTGGCGTCCATGCGCGAACAGGTCCGTGGTCACGAAGACATCCTCAGCGAACAAACCGCCAAGATGCTCGGCCAGGATGACATCTTCAGCCGCGCCATGATTGAAAACCAGCTCAAGAACATCGATCAGCAGTTGGACCAACTACTGGAAAACGGCATTCCCGAATCTGGCCGCGCCTACATGGGCATGATGGGCTTTCGCGTCGTCATCAACGTCCATGGCGAGGTGGTGCGCATCGACCAGCCCGCCGCTGCCGCCGGCGGAGATGAGGGCGGCGGGGATGAGTAAGCCCGCTCCGCAAGATATTTCAGGGCTGGAACTGAGCCGCCTTTTTTACCTCGAAGCCGTCCAACCCATCCTGAAACAATCTTTTCCGCGCCTGCCCCACAGCGCCGCGCTCATCGGCTACGGATCGGATGTCATTGGCTTAGACGATGCCCGCTCGCGCGACCACATGTGGGGGCCGCGCGTGGTGCTGTTCTTGCCCGAGGACGGCTTTGAGCCTGCCCGCGCCGTCGTCGACCTGGCCTTGCGCCGCGGGCTGCCGCCTTCCTTTTGCGGTTACCCCACCCACTTCGGCGCGCCGGACAAGGAAGGCATCCGTCAACTGGCCACGCCGGAAGGCGGCGAGATTGATCATCTGGTGGAGCTGTGGACCCTGCCGGACTATTTCCGCAAAGAAATCGGCTGGGACACGCGCACCCCGCCCTCGACTGCCGACTGGTTGACCTTCTCTGAGCACAAGCTGCTCACCCTCACCACCGGGGGAGTCTGGCATGACGACCTGGGCCTGGCTGCCATCCGCGCTCAAATCGCCTATTACCCCGACCCCATCTGGCGTTACATCTTAGCCAGCCAGTGGATGAAGATCAGCCAGGAGGAGCCCTTTGTCGGTCGCACCGCCGAGGTTGGCGATGAGCTCGGCTCGCGCATCCTTGCCGCCCGCCTGGTTGAGGCCGTGGTGGTGTTGGCTTTCCTGCTCGAAAAGACCTACGCGCCTTACAGCAAATGGCTGGGCACCCGTTTCCGCTCGCTCAGCCTGGCCCCGGCGCTGATGCCGCATCTGCATGGCGCACTCGCTGCGGCGGATTTCACCACCCGCGAAGAGCACCTCAGCGCCGCCTACATCCTCTGCGCGCAGCGTTTCAATCAACTGGGCATCCTGCCTCCCGTGCCCGAAGAAGTTTCCTACTTCTACGATCGCCCGTTCAAGGTCATTCATGCCGGCGAAATCGCCGAGCAGATCATGCGGACCCTCCCCGACATCGGCCTGCCCGCGCTGCCCAGCCTGGTCGGCTCGGTCAACCAGATCAGCGCCTCCACCGACGTGGTCTCGTATGTAGAGGTTTGCCAGAGGTTAAAGCACCTCTACCAGTAAGAAACAGGTTCATTGGGAATCGGCGTGGTGAAATCCGCATTTTGGGGTGTGAGAGCGGC
>CAZMMI010000669.1:0-1635 GCA_964567255.1 uncultured Anaerolinea sp. | reverse complement strand
AGGGAGATTTCTGTCGCACGAAGTGCGACAGAAATCTCCCTGTTACTCTTTTTTCTTAGGCGCCCAAAGGGCGCGATACCCTCTCCACGGTTCACTGTGGTGCTACCGGGTGCTTCGCACCACGCTTACACCTTAAATTTAGGCTTCCTCCACCTTTACCACACCACCCAGCCCAACCAGGCCACACCCAGCACCAGCGAAATCAGGGTAATCAAGGCTCCGGCCTTGGTGTATTCCCAGAAATCCAAATGCACCTGCCGTCGGGCCGCCGATTCGGCAACGATGAGGTTGGCGACCGAGCCGAGCAGGGTGAGGTTGCCGGCCAGCGTGGAGGCGGCGGCCAGCGTGAGCCAGCCGGCGGTGGGGTTGGGCAGGGCGGCAGCCACCGGACGCAGGAGCAGCACCGCCGGGACATTGGAGACCAGATTGCTGAGCACAACCGTGATTGCGGAGAGGTTGAAGACGTTGGCCTGGCTGCCAATATCCAATCGGGCGAAGAGCGCCTGGGTGATGCCGTTGGCTTCGAGCGAGCCGGTGAGGATGAACAAGGCGGCGAAGAACACCAGCAGGCTCCAATCTACTTCGGCGAGCACTTTTTCGGCCTCGACGCGGCGGGTGAAGAGCAAGGCGCAGGCTGCCAGCAGCGCGGCCAGGGCCACCGGCACGCCCGCCAGGAATGCTACCAGCATCAACCCGGTGACGAGGAGGCTTTTGGCCAGCAGCGGGCGCACAAATGTAATCCGGGCCGGTTCCATTTCGGGGAAACGCGAGCCGCGAAACTCGGCGGGGTAGAACCACACCAGCACCAGCCAGATGCCGCCCAATCCCAGCAGGGCGATGGGGGTGAGGTTGGCGGCAAATTCGAGATAGGGGATGCCCGAGGCCGTGCCGATGATCATGTTTTGGGGGTTGCCGGTGAGGGTGGCGGTGGAGCCGATGTTGGAGGCGGTAGCCAGGGCGATGAGATAGGGGATGGGGTTGCGCCCCAGAGAAAGCAGAATGCTCAATACCAGGGGGGTGAGCATGAGACAGATGGTGTCGTTGAGGAACAGGGCGCTGAGGACACCCGCCAGGAGGATTTCGACGGCCAAAAAGGTTTTGGGGCTGCGGGTGAGCTTGAGCAGGCTGCTGCCGGCAATGCGGAAGAAGCCCGAGATTTGCAAGTTGGCGTTGATGACCATCATGGCGAAGAGCAAGATGAGGGTATCCAGGTCGAGGTAAGAACCCAGGTCTTCGAAGCGCAGCGCTCCGGCGACGAGCAGCAGCCCCACGCCGATGAGGGTGAGGGTGGCGCGGTTGGCTTTGAGCAGCGGCCAGCGCCCGGCGGCAATGCCCAGGTAGGTGACCAGGACGATTGCCAGAGTGATCCAACTGGTGAGGGTCATACGAAGGGATATTATACCCGAAGGGCATTCAAACGAATTCGCTGCATGATGGCTCTCTAGGAGTTGCCGTGGTAGTGACCGCATTTAGGGGGGTGTGAGTGGCTTCGCCACTCACACCCCCCTAAATGCGGACTTCACCACGCCAATTCCCAATGACCCTGCATGGTCAAAAAAACAGAAAACGGTTCGGCGCTCGCGCCGAACCGTTTTCTGTTTTTTTGATATTTTACTCGCTGATGAGGGTCAGGTT
>CAZMMI010000668.1:0-1637 GCA_964567255.1 uncultured Anaerolinea sp. | reverse complement strand
CGCCGCCTTCACACCCCAAAATGCGGGTCTCGCCACGCCGATTCCCAATGAACCTACATATCTGCAAGAATTGGTGTGGATTTCACCACGCGGATTCCCAATGACACAAGAATGTGGTATGTACGGGTGTGGTAGAATCGGCGCATGAGTATTGGTATGAAAAGTCGCAGTCCTTTGGTGCTGCTCCGTTGGATCTCGGTGGCGTTGATTTTGGTGGCAATGGTTCTGACGGTGACTCAACTGGCGTGGTACAGCCGGATTCGCTCCAACTTCCCGCCGGGAATGGTCATTGCCGGAATACCGGTGGGAGGGTTGGATACATCGCAAGCCGCTCAACGCTTGCTGACAGCGTACACGACGGTGCCTGTCGAGGCTCGTTATCGTGACGCGGTTTTCCAGATTAAGCCTGGTGTGGTCGGTTTTGAGTTGAATATAGAAGCCATGATGACCGCCGCCGACCAGGAGCGGGTGCGCCAGCCGTTTTGGGAAGGCTTTTGGGATTACCTGTGGAACCAGATTCCCGAACCGACATCGGTTCCGTTAATCTCAACCATTTCGGAAGATCGCCTGCGCCAGTACCTTGAAGATGAAATTGTCTCCCGTTATGACCAATTACCGACTGCGGCGATTCCGGTGGCGGGCAGTGTCAACTTCCAGCAAGGGCAAGCAGGCACGCAATTGGACATCGAACGGGCGGTGATTTTAATCGGCGATGCATTCCGATCGCCCAGCGCCCGGCAGGTGAATTTGTCCTTTAATAAGGTGGAAGCGCCGCGCCCGTCGATGGACCATCTGCGGATCTTGTTGGAACAAATTGTCACCCTGGCGGAGTTTGAAGGCGCGGTGGAGCTTTATCTGAACGACTTGCAAACAGGCCAGGAAGTGCATTTTGCCTACAACCAGGGGCAGATCACTACGGCGGATATTGCTTTCACGGCTGCCAGCACGATCAAGATTCCGATTATGGTGTCGACGTTTGCCAGGGTGGGAGACGACCGCCCGCCTGAGGTGGACGAGATGCTGTCGCGGATGATTGACTTTTCAGAGAACGACCCGGCGGACACGTTGATGGAAGCAGTGATTGACCCTACCACAGGCCCGCTGGAAGTGACCCGCGATTTGCAGACCCTGGGATTGAACAACACCTTCCTGGCGGGATACTTCTACGTGGGAGCGCCGTTGTTGCAGCGTTTCGATACGCCCGCGAACCAGCGCACGGATGTAGATACCGACCCGGATTCGTACAACCAGACCACCGCCACCGACATGGGCTCTTTGCTGGAAGATATCTACCGCTGTTCGGAGAGCGCAGGCGGAACGTTTGCAGCGGTTTTTCCGGGGCTCATCTCCCAATCAGAATGCCAGGCGATGGTCAACTTGCTGGCCAAGAACAAGCTGGGTGTGTTGTTGGAGCGCGGTCTGCCCGAAGGCACCCGGATTGCTCACAAGCATGGCTGGGTGATCGAAGCGCGCGACGGGCTGATGCACACGATTTCGGATGCAGGCGTCGTGTACACACCCGGTGGAAATTACATTTTGACGTTGTATATGTATCACCCGGTGCAGTTACTCTGGGACCCGGCTAACGAACTGGCGGGCACCATTTCCGAAGCAGTTTATAACTACTTCAACCAGGC
>CAZMMI010000667.1:0-1639 GCA_964567255.1 uncultured Anaerolinea sp. | reverse complement strand
GGGGTGTGAAGGCGGCGAAGCCGCCTTCACACCCCAAAATGCGGGTCTCGCCACGGCAACTCCCAGAGAGCCACAATCAAGGTTATAATCTGGAGAACAATATCTTTTTTTACTAGGATTGGGGGCAGAATGGCAAAGATCGAGATTCAACATTCAGCAACAGAATATCACCCCGGTATGACCGAAGAATTGGAAGTGCGCGTGTGGGGACAAGCAGCTCAAGAAGGCCAGGTTTTTAATATTGGCAGCGGCACAAATTTCAAAGCTGAAGCAAATCTCTGGCTAGAAATTATTTATACTGTCGAAGGTGCCCAAATATTCTACACGCGCAACTTTGTTTACAACTTTTCCGACAACAGTTTCGAAGAAAACGAAGCCTGGTTGAACAGAATTGTGGAAGAAGGCAAAGGTGTCATCGTCTTTGGCGACATGATGCCCGAGACGAGCGTCCTGTTCAGCGTAGAGCCTTATGAATATGAAAATTTTGATGGGAACAAGGTCTCTTCTTCAAACTGTAAACTTGAAATCACCGTGGACACAGGCACCGTATTCGGGCATTCCAGTCCCGGCGAGCGAACAATCACCATCACCCTGCCCCAAATCGAGCTTAACGAGGGCGCTCAGTTTATGCGCGATTTCATCCGCGAGGTAGAGCATGCGCGGACAGGAAAACACCCCAACCCCGCCGATTTCGCGCCTGAATCAAGCGAATGGCCCTTCATCGAGCAACTCAATCGCAATGCCTATAACCGGATCGCCGATGATTACACCGAAAAGTATTTTGAATTACCATTGCTGGCCAAAGCCTTTGAAGATTGGATGTCTCGGTTGCCATCCGGTGGTCTGATTCTGGATGCAGGCTGCGGTCACGGCCAACCCGTGATCGACAAACTACTAGAGCATGGATTCCAGGTAACCGGCAGCGATTTTTCGCCCAAAATGCTTGAACGAGCTGTACGGCAGTTTCCGAGCGTTCACTTCATTCAGCAGCCGACGTACAAGCTGGACTTACAGGAGGCTTTTGACGGCATCTGCTCCTTTAACTCGGTTTTGTACCTGGATGTGATTGACTTTTTGAACAGCGTGAAACGCCTCCACGATGCGCTCAAACCCGGGGGATGGCTGTTCCTCTATGGCTATGACTCGGGGCCTGATTGGCGCGGCCTGCCCTTCGATTTTGCGGTTGGACAATGGATGTGGGCCTGGCATTACAGCCCAGAAGAAGTTACTCACCTATTAGAGGAGCACGGCTATTTCGAAGTACTAGACTCCTATCAGGTGTATGTGCAAGAAGAAGATGAAGAAGACGAGGAACCCGCAGAGTCTGAGGTCGACAATCAGGAACAGGAAGCTGAGAAAGAAGATCCATCCGCACATCTCGAACTCCCGATGTTGTTAGACGAGGATTTTGAGTCGCCGCCCAACTACAGCTATGTAGTGATAGCCCGCCGCCGAAATTAAGTACCCCCTTTTCCGGGCTTTATCCGCCTGGCGGCCCCTGCTTAATCCTGCGCAGCACTTCTTCCTGCGCGGGCGCTTCCCACAACGCTTCAATCCACCAGGTAGCCCCGGCTTCCTTCCACCGGCGCATGAGGGCGGCGCTGGCCGCTTTATCTTCGCCGGAAGTCGTGCCCTCCAC
>CAZMMI010000666.1:0-1650 GCA_964567255.1 uncultured Anaerolinea sp. | reverse complement strand
GCCGCATCCTGTTCCTCGACTACGAGGACGGCTATCTCGTTCCCGACCTGGCCGCCCGCCGCGCCGTGGCCCGCGTCATTCGTCTGTTCCGCCCCACCATCGTCCTCTCCAGCGACCCCACCCAGTTGTTCGGCGAGAACAACATCAACCATCCCGACCACCGCGCCGCCGGGCAGATTGTGGTCGACGCGGTCTTCCCCGCCTCGGGCAACCCTCTCTACTTCCCCGAGTTGCTCAACGACGAGCACCTTGACCCTCACTCGGTCAACGAGGTTTGGCTGGCCGTCACCGGGCAGCCAAACACGACCATCGACGTGACCCCCACCTGGGAGAAGAAAATCCAGGCCCTGCACCATCACGAAACCCAGATCGGCGACATGGCCGCCCTCGACGAGCGCATGCGCAGCCGCCGCACCCCCGACAGCACGCCGGAGAACCCAAAGTACGAAGAGAAGTTCCGGCGCATCAAGTTCCGCTAAAACTGCGCTGTCTGGCTGAGGCAAAAGGTGCGGTGACCAATTCCTCGTCTGCCGGTCAGTTCAACTAAAACAAAGTCCAAAGGAGTTCGACCATGAGCAACATCATCGGTGAAAAAATCGTCATGCACAACGGCAGGCTGCAAGTGCCCGCCAACCCCATCCTGCCCTTCATCGAAGGCGACGGCACCGGCCCCGACATCTGGCGCGCCTCACAGCCGGTGCTGGACGCAGCCGTAGAGAAAGCCTATAAAGGCGCCCGCAAGATCGCCTGGCTGGAGGTGCTGGCTGGTGAGAAAGCCTTTACCCAAACCGGCAGTTGGCTGCCCGAAGAGACCCTGGCCGCTTTCCGCAAGTACCTGGTGGGCATCAAAGGCCCCCTCACCACGCCCATCGGCGGCGGCTTCCGCTCGCTCAACGTGGCCCTGCGCAAAGAACTGGACCTGTATGTTTGCCTGCGCCCGGTGCGCTACGTCCAGGGCGTGCCCTCCCCGGTCAAGCACCCCGAGTACGTGGACATGGTCATCTTCCGTGAGAACACCGAAGACATCTACACCGGCATCGAGTTCGAGAACGGCAGCGAGGGCGTCCAAACCTTCAAGAAGCTCCTCCAGGAAGCCTTCCCCAAGGAATACGCCAAAATCCGCTTCCCCAATTCCTCTGGGATTGGCATCAAGCCCGTCTCCAAAGAAGGCACCTTCCGCCTGGTGCGCGCCGCCATCCGCTATGCCCTGGATAACCAGCGCAAAAACCTGACCCTGGTGCACAAGGGCAATATCATGAAGTACACCGAGGGCGCCTTCCGCAACTGGGGCTACGAGCTGGCCGAGAGCGAATTCGCCGGGCAGGTGTATACCTGGGCGCAGTGGGAGCGCACCAAGGCCGCCCAGGGCGAAGAAGCCGCCAATGCCGAGCAGGACGCGGCCCTCAAAGCGGGCAAACTGCTCATCAAAGATGTGATTGCCGACATCGTCTTCCAGCAGACCATCACCCGCGCCCGTGACTTCGACGTGCTCGCCACCATGAACCTCAACGGTGACTATCTCTCCGACGCGCTGGCGGCCCAGGTGGGCGGCATCGGCATTGCCCCCGGCGGCAACATCAACTACGACACCGGGCACGCCGTGTTCGAGGCCACCCACGGCACCGCGCCCAAATACGCGGGCAAGGACGT
>CAZMMI010000665.1:0-1652 GCA_964567255.1 uncultured Anaerolinea sp. | reverse complement strand
GGTACGGTCTTGCCCGGAAGCGTATTCGCTAAAGTTTTTGAGCCAACCGGGCTGCTCGTTGACGAAGGCGGTGGAGTTGAAATCGCGCTGCGCCGGGCCGTTGATATACAGACTGTCGTGGATGATCTGGTAAGCGCTGCCCCACAAGGGTTGGTAGTAGATCGGAATCTTCATGGGCATGCCGGGCGGCATGGTGGTGGCATCGAGGGGGATGAAGGTGTTGGCCAGGCGAATTTCGCGCACGCTGGTGTTAAAATGGGCCGCCAGGACGGGGAGCGTATCACCGGTTTGGGCGATGTAATCGACCAGTTCGCCTGGGCTGTAGACGGGGCGAGTGGGCTCGACCGTGGGCGTGGGGCCTGCGGTGGGGGTAGGCTGGGGGGTGAAGGGCGCAGGGGCTTCACCAGAAGCCAGGTCGGCGGGCAAACAGCCCGTGAGCAGGAAAACTGCCAGGCACAGGCAGGTAAAGATCAAACGAATATTCCGCTGAGGAGAACGCACAATTAATTCTTTCACAAGTCTAACTCGAGAATGATTATAATCGATCCCACAATCACCATGAAGACATCCCGGTTCATCTTTGCTTTCCTTGTAATCTCTTTGATAGGTGGCTTGTCTGGCTGCGCCCCGGCAGCGCCTTTGCCAGCTTCGACGGTTGTTGGCGCAACGCAAGCTCCCACCCTGGTGGCTCCCACAACTGGACCAACGGAGCCTCCTACATCCATTCCCGGCGCGACCACGGCGCCAACTCCCACAGGGACGGTTGTTCCTTCTCCAATGCCGGACTGGCGGGCTGAATGGCGGGTGGCGGCAGAGGAGGTCGTGGAGCGCAGCGGTGGACGGTGGTATTTCTTGATTCGCGAGGTGGGCGGCGAGACGATTCTGGCCAGTGGGGAAGATGATGTGCTTCACCCGGCTTCGACGATCAAGGTGGCGATTGCGGCTTTGTTCTTCGTGACGCTGGAGCAGGAAGGACCGATCGAGGATTTGCCCAAGGCCCTACGCGAGCGCGGCACGGATGGGCGCAGCTATGAGCAGCTTCTGCGGGCCATGCTGGTGAAGTCCGAGGAGCCCGCGGCGGATTCGCTGCAAAAGTGGGTGGAAGAACGGGGTAATCCTGAGGACGCGCTGAAAAGTTGGGGGTTGGAACACACCCGACTGACTCCGCGCCGCTCCACTCTGAATGATTTGGCGATGCTTTTGGAGGGAGTCTGGGCGGGTGAGTGGATTTCTGCCCCGGCGCGAGACATTCTCCTGGGGCTCATGGCTGAGTACACGCCAAACGACGATTTGCGCCTGGGCGTGGCCCGCGGATGCCAGGCGCAGGGCGAGCGTCTCTATAATAAGCGCGGCACACTGACGGATGACGTCCTGATCGTGGGGGATGTGGCACTCATTGAACGCGGAGAGAAGTGGTACTTTTCCGGGGTGTTTGCTTACCAGACTCCGGAAGGGCAGCCGCAGACGACCTATGAGGCATTGGAGGCAGGCATGGCCGACTTTGGCGGCTTGTTCTGCGAATTCCTGGGCGCAGGGCGTTAAGACCGATTAGCGAGAAATAGCGGCGGTGTATTCGCTGTAGATGGAAGCGATGACTTGCTCATCGCCGCGGATCATCCCGCCCTGGTAATCTTTCTCGCCGGCATAGGAAC
>CAZMMI010000664.1:0-1657 GCA_964567255.1 uncultured Anaerolinea sp. | reverse complement strand
GGCAAAACGCCTGAGTGATCGAGAGTCGTAGACGCCGGGGGAGGGCAGGGTGGGGGAATAACACCGGATAGAAGACTGGGGTATTATTCGTCTGATATTGTCAAACTGCTCAGCTACAGGCAGGAGAAACCCATTTGGCCTACCCTTTGAGTAGTTTCAAACCAATTACTTTTCGGTCTGGCGTTCGATGCGGGCGCCGAGGGCGGTGAGCTTTTGCTCCACGCGCTCGTAGCCGCGGTCAATTTGCCCAACGTTGCGGATGGTGGACCTTCCCTGCGCCGAAAGGGCCGCCAACACCAGGGCCATTCCGGCGCGGATGTCCGGCGATTCCATCTTTTCGCTATAGAGCATGGTGGGGCCTTGCACCACACAGCGGTGCGGGTCGCATAAGACGATCTGCGCGCCCATGCCCACCAGCTTGTCGGTGAAGAACATGCGGCTGGGATACATCCAGTCATGGAAGAGGATCGAGCCGCGTGATTGGGTGGCGACCACGATGGCAATGCTGACCAGGTCGGTTGGGAAGGCGGGCCAGATCATGGTTTTGATCTCGGGAATAGCGCCGCCCAGGTCGGGCTCTACTTCCAGGCGCTGCTCGGCGGGGACGAAGATGTCGTCGCCGAGCACTTCCCAATCCACGCCCATGCGGCCGAAGACCAGCCGCACCATATCCAGGTACTGCGACCCGGCGTTGCGGATGTGGATGGAGCCGCGCGTCACGACGGCGGCGCCGATGTAGCTGACCACTTCCAGGTAATCGGGGCCGATGGTGAAATCTCCACCGTGGAGTGAATCGACGCCGGTGATGTGCAGGGTGTTCGAGCCGATGTTCTCGATTTTAGCGCCGAGGCTGTTCAAAAAGTGACACAATTCTTGAACGTGCGGCTCGGAGGCGGCATTGCGCAGGATCACTTCGCCTTTCACCATCGCGGCAGCCATGATGGCATTCTCTGTGCCGGTCACGCTGGCTTCGTCGAGCAATATGTCCGCGCCGTGGAGGCGCCCGGCTTTGAACTCGAAGATGCGGTCATAGTTGACCTCTGCGCCCATCTTGCGCAAGGCCAGCATGTGGGTGTCGACGCGGCGGCGGCCAATCACGTCACCGCCGGGGGGCGGCAGGCGCAGCTCGCCGGAGCGGGCGGTCATGGGCCCGGCCAGGAGGATGGAGGTGCGAATTTTGCGGCACAGGTCGGGGTCCAGGTCGGCGGCGCGCACCTGCTTGGCGTGCACCTGCCAGGTGTGTTCGTCCAGGGAGGTGAACTGCACGCCGAGACTCTCTAGCAGGCGGCGCATGTTGAGCACGTCGGCAATGGCTGGAACGTTGCGCAGAATCACCGGCTGGTCGGTGAGCAGGCAGGCCGCCAGCATGGGCAGGGCCGCGTTCTTGTTCCCGGCAGGCGTCAGTTCGCCCTGCAGGGGGATTCCGCCTTCGATGAGGAATTTATCCATCAGGTTTATGCCTCCGCTTTAGATTGGAATGTCGGGTATCGCTTGTTGGGATGAAGGGCTAATTGTCCGGTTCAAGGCGCTCAACCCGACCTACGTAGAGGGAGAAACCAGTTTAGCGAAGCGATCCAACGAACTGGTCGATGGCGGCCTGGTCCCAGGAGGCTTGCGGGCCCACCGCCATAAAGAAGGCCGTGCCGCCCTTGCCCTC
>CAZMMI010000663.1:0-1668 GCA_964567255.1 uncultured Anaerolinea sp. | reverse complement strand
CCCGACGGTCATGCGGGACAAATGAGGGGGGTGTAGCGCGGGAATCCCTTCCCGCAATCTTGTATTTGAGAAGATACCGGGTATGAAACCCGGCATCTTCTCAAAAAAGTTATCGTTTATTCCAACCCCAACCGCTCCACCAGAGCCTGGATCTCCTGCTCACTCTTCGGCTCGGCCACATCGCGGAACACTTCCCAGGTCTCCGTGTGAGAGACGGTCTGCCCCGGCTGAATGTTGACAATGGGGCCCAGGGTTTCCAACTCAATGAACTGCGCGTTGCAATAGCACTCGCTGGAACTGCCAAAATCATAATAAGCTCGATCCGCCTCGAATTTCGCGTGTTTGACAAACAAGCAATCGTCCAGCCAGTAAGCCAGCCAGCCGCGCGGGTTGGCAAAGCCCACCTTGAAAGCCGAAGGCATTTCCGCTTTCAGCCGCAGGCCGCTCCGCCCCCAATGCAGGTTCGGGCTGCTCATATCGTTGTAGGGCCACATGGCCAGAGAGCGGTTGGGCAGCAGACCGGTATCTTCCTGGTTGAACGGCAGGATCGCCGTGCCGCCGGGGCGTAACTGGGTGATAGCCCAGGGAGCGCACTCCACGGCCCACAGACCCCGGTTGGTGAGTTGGTGGTCGATGGTCAGACGCGCGCGGTCCGGCGCCAGCACGATCTGCATGGACTTTTGAATGCCGGTCAGCGGCTCGGTCGCCTGGGTGACCTTCAATCCACCCGGTACGGAAACGATTTCCACGGGGTCGTTATCGAGTTCATAAGTCCGCGGCATATGCTCGGGCGAATGCCACAAGCGGTGCCCGCCGTAAAAGCGATACATTTTTCCGTCCGGTCGCATCGTCGCCGCCTGGGGCAACGTAGCCAGCAGGTTCTCTCCGCCGGGCACGGTCAAAGAGAGGATGCGCGGCCCAACCGATTGGGTAACCAGGAGGTTGAGGTGCTCGTTTTGCAGCGTAACACAATCGTAGTCGAGATAACGAGATGTTTGCATGGTAATTATGGGTCCTTTGGTTATGGAAGTCAGGCCGCCTAACGAACCTATGGCCTACCGTATTGTACCATTCCCGGCAGTTAGGGGAAATCCTTCACCCGAAATTTTTTTGCGCTTTTTAGTGCGTTTCAGTCACCTTGCGGATATTGCGCGGGTGCTCGGTGTCATACCCCTTGGCGGCAGTCAAATGGTGCGCGAACAACTGCCCTGCCACAATCGCCACAATCGGGCTAAGCCACTCGGGGATTCCTTGCGGGAGCGGCATCGTCGATTGAGCCAACGACAGCGCCTCCTTAGAATTTGAGATGAGGGCAAGTTCAGCCTGATATTCGTTGCGCAGGGTCCGCAGCATACCCATCATCGACTCGTACACTTCGCCGTCCGGGACCGCAGCCATCACCGGAAAGCCTCGTTCGACCATCGCGATCGGCCCGTGCTTGAAATCCGCCGACGAATAGGGCTCGGCTTTAACGTAGGTTAGCTCTTTCAACTTGAGCGCCCACTCAAAAGCGGTCGCATAGTTGTACCCCCGCCCCAGCACGACGCAGTGATCCATATAGCGGTAGCGCTCGGCCATCTGGGCAATGCTGTCGTCCAGCTTCAGCATCTCTCCCACCCACCCCGGCACGCGCTCCAGTTCCGCGAAGTTTTTCGAATCGCCGGACAG
>CAZMMI010000662.1:0-1684 GCA_964567255.1 uncultured Anaerolinea sp. | reverse complement strand
GATTCGGCAACTATATCTGCCAATCAACCCATAGCCTCGCCCATTTCTGCCTGCGGGGCGAGGCTACAAGGCTCGACCTCGAATTCCAAGCGTGATTCCGCCTCACCCCTACCAGAGAGAAGATACCATTCAGGTGTGTAAGTGGATTTTCCGACTGATGTTGGTGAGAAGACGCGGGTAAGAAACCCGCGCTACAAGGTCGGGTTGGCTCGGGGCTTGTGTTGGAAAGAAGAACGCGGGTAAGAAACCCGCGCTACGAAGACTGGTCGGGGGTAGGTTTTCCGGCCCAAGCTTGGCGCGGGTGACCTCGGGGCGCACGCCGTGCGCCCTTACGGAGAGGTTTTGTGCCTACTCAGTCAAAGGTGGGAATTTTCTCTTGGGGCCATTCGCGTGTTCCTACGGGATGCGGTTCAGCGTATAATGATGGGTAAATACGTCTACTTTACGAGGTGGGTATGGATTTGTCGCCCGACACCCTGTTGAAAGATCGCTACCGCATTGTCCGCAAGCTGGGCGAGGGCGGGATGGGGGCTGTTTTCCTGGCGCGGGATATTTCGTTGGAGCATGATGTGGCGGTGAAAGCGAACCGCGACCCCAGCCCGGAGAGCACCAACCAGTTCCTGCGCGAGGCGCGCCTGCTGGCAGCGCTGCACCATCCCAACCTGCCCCGCGTGACCGATTATTTCATCCTCGGCCAGGAACAATACCTGGTGATGGATTACATCCCCGGCGACGACCTGAAAGCCCTGTTGTTGAAGGAGGGCCGCCAGCCGCTGGAGAAGGTGCTGGCCTGGGCCAGGCAGTTGGGCAGCGCGCTGACGTATATGCACAACCAGACGCCGCCGGTCATTCACCGCGATATTAAACCGGCCAACATTCGCCTGACAGCCAGCGGCGAGGTGGTGCTGGTGGACTTTGGCATTGCCAAAGCGGCTGACTCCAGCCAGGCCACGGCCATCGGCGCATCGGGCTACACAGCCGGGTATGCGCCGCCGGAGCAGTACGGCAGCGCTTACAGCGCGATGCGCACCGGGCCGTTCTCGGATCAATACTCACTGGCGGCGACGCTGTATACCATGCTCACCGGCGGGCGTCCGGCGGACGCAGTCAAGCGGGTGCTCAATCAGGAGACCCTGCTGCCGGTGCGGGCCCTGGCTCCCGATATCCCCGAGGGGGTGGCGCAGGCACTGGAGCGGGCTCTTTCGGTCAAGCCGGAGGGGCGTTTTAATGGCGTGGATGCTTTCATCAGCAGTCTGTTGGCGGGTGTTTCGGGGCCGCTGCCCAAGCCGCAGACCGCCTCGACGGATGCAACCGTGCGGGGGGCGACCCCCACGGTGCGTAACGCCGCGGCGGGAGCGGCTCCGGCATCCAAACCTTTCCCCTGGTTCCTGGTAGCCATAGGCGGGGGCGTCGTCGCGGTGATGGCTACGCTTCTGGTGGTGGCGGCAGTATTGCTGCCCAGGTTGTTAAAAGGTAGTGCTGCCGAAATGCCCACGGCTACCGTGGCGCTTGTCGCAACAGCGCAACCCACAGATACTGCCGAAGTGGTCCCGATAGAAGCACCCACGGATACGCCCTCGCCGGAACCCAGCGCCACGCCCGAACCAACCGCTACGCCAGCACCCACCGAAACGGCCGTACCGCCGACGCCCACATTTGTGCCTTTGGGCGGCAGCGGAGAGGT
>CAZMMI010000661.1:0-1689 GCA_964567255.1 uncultured Anaerolinea sp. | reverse complement strand
TAATTTCCAACCACTGCATACGGAATGCCAGGAAGGTCGGGCATGGTCACGCTGTTATTCCAGCTTCCGCCCCAGCCGATAGCCGGCAGGAAATCACCGAAATCGATGGCTTGCAAACCGGGGCCGGCAGGTGAAGTGTTCATCTCTTCAATCGAGTTAACGCCTTCAGGCATGACATACGCTTCGGCCGGCAGGTCCGGACGTTCATCTAACCCCATTTCGATGGGAGTCTCCAGAGGTTCTGGCGGCGTTAAAGAAGCTGGGCCATTAACAATGTCAGCCTCCACAAACACCATCTGGGTAGTTCCGCCCAAGAACAGCGGATACTCATCGATATTGACAAAAGACGTCCGGGTCAACGTTGGCCGAACAATTCCCATCGATTTGGGGTGAGCATAAGTGAGTAAACCGTACTCATTATCCCGAATGGTGAGATCTGTCAAACTGGAGAAAATGTGCCCCTCTCCCGGCCCCTCAACGATGCCATCGTTCGCCTTCCTATCATAATAACCAACGGCAAGCAGAATCCCGCTGACGCTCTTCTCCAAGGTGGAATTGCGAATCGTGGGTGATATAGTCGTTGCCGCCGGGCCATCATAATAAACTGCCAATGGGGCCACAGCATGCCGCCCCACTATGTGATGGATATCGTTCGGTTTGGAAGGATAGTCGCACAACCACACCGATTTCCAGTCCGCCAGGCCAGGCATGCTGTCATTCCCATCCCCGTTGGTATCCCCGCCAACTGTATCGTCCTTGTAAGATGTAAAGTAGATTGGACTGTCCGTGGTGCTCAACAAGTTCAATTTTCCCCAGGCGTAAATTCCCAGGTTAGTATCGAACTTTACCACCGTCCCGGCGGGAATAGTTATTTCAGCAGGGCTGAAGTCCCACCCCATGTAGTAGGCGCCCTGAACAAGATGGTTGTTTTGCCATGCAGCCTGAATACGGGTATCCTTGAAGACCACATAAGTCAAGGGCTGCCCCCCATCCCCAATCACCCGGCTCCAGGTCGCAGTCCGCGGCCAATAACCGTTGAGGGCTATCGCAGGATGTGGATGACCGGAGAAAGTATTTGTTTCAACACCACCTACTCCTTTGACGTAATTAATATCCGCTGAATGATGCAGGTAAATCGGAAAACCTGTGTTTCCGGTAAATGTGTTATTTTGCAGAGTCACATTGGCGCTGCCATACCAAAGCACTTTAGACAGGTCGGCATTGGTGACCAAACCGTAAATATTGCCATTGAAACTATTTCCGCTGATCGTTGAGGTAATGTCATAGTCGGAATTGAAACTCAAGGTCACCCCAGCCAGGTTGGTCTGGAAAATATTATTGGTTATCGGTATCGCCATGTTCATGGAGGAGGTAATATCTTGTTGGATACGCAACCCAAACTGGCTATACCGCACCACCGCGTCGTGGAAGCTGGTTGACCCGTCGTCACTGCGTAGATACAGACAGCGCCAATCGATCTCTTTGGGCAGCCGTGCTGAACCATCTCCGTTGGTGTCGCCTTTGACCGTATCGTCCCAGTAGGAGGTAAAAACGATTCGATTACCAGCGGTACTCAGCATATTCAGTTTGCCATACACGTTAAAAAAGGTATCCGTGGCAAACTTAATGACTGTTCCCGCAGGAATGGTAAGAACTTCGGTAGATTCCACATATACATTCTCATCTACA
>CAZMMI010000660.1:0-1714 GCA_964567255.1 uncultured Anaerolinea sp. | reverse complement strand
GGCAGGCAAAGCCTGCCATTCATAACAGACCATGGTTTGATGCAGTGTTACCCAATCTCGAAGCGCCTGCAACCACCTCAAATTTAGAAGTTAAAAAATTAGACCCTGAGTTTTTTGAAATCCTCAGGGTCTAACGAGTGACCGAAGTTATCGCTGCCTGGTTATCAGGCGGCTTTGGCTTTCTCAACCACGGCAGTGAAGGCCTGGGGGTCGCGGATGGCCAGGTTCGATAAAACCTTGCGATTGAGCGTGATCCCAGCGACTTTCATGCCATGCACGAGGCGGCTGTAGGTGAGTCCGTTCAAGCGGGCTGCGGCGTTGATGCGGGCGATCCACAGTTTGCGCAGATCGCGTTTGCGAGCGCGGCGGTCGCGGAACGAATACCACAGGCTCTTGAGCATTGCTTCGTTGGCGCGCTTGAACAAGCGGTGCCGGCTGCCAAAGTAGCCCTGATTCATCTTCAAAACTTTTTTGTGACGCAGGTGGCCTTTGGGGCCTCCTTTTACACGAGCCATACATTACTCCTTTGCGCACCCCTGGGCGCCGGTGTCTCCACCTGTTGCGAACACCCAACGGCCGCACTAAAAAAACGGATGACGATAGCGGCTTAGCCTAGTCCTTGAGGTAAGGGGCCAGACGTTTGACGCGCTTGATGATGCCCTCACCCAGGACGGGAACCATCTCAGCAAACAAGGCCTTGGTGCGCTCGGCGGTGCGGCGGCGCAAGTGGCTCTTGCCGCCTTTCGTGCGTACCAGTGTGCCCGACCCGGTCAGGCGGAACCGTTTGGAGGTTGCCTTGTGGGTCTTCATCTTGAATTTGCCTTCTCTAGCTTTGCGTGGCACAGCGAAACTCCTATAAACCACAAAATATGAGCGGTCAACTCGCGCGAACGCTGATTATACAACAGAATCGGCTTTTTGCCGAGTCCTTGTTAGGAAATTTTCTCGTCAAACGGAGAGGTTAGTTCTCTTCGTTTTCTTCTTTTTCTTCGGCAGGTTTGGCCTGGGGCTGAGCTTCGCCTTTTCGCTTGCCAGGTTTGGCGGGGGTCAGCAGCATGCTCATCATGCGACCTTCCAGGGCGGGGGGTTGCTCGATGGTCGCCAGGTCGGAAAGTTCCTGAGCGATATCGCGCAGATCTTCCAGAGCCAGTTCCGGGTAGGACACTTCGCGACCGCGGAAGCGAACGGTCACCTTGACCTTGTTGCCTTCCAGCAGCCAGCGGCGGGCATCCCGTGTCTTGAAGGAACGGTGATGCTCGTTGGTCTTGGGGCGCAGACGGATCTCTTTGATTTCGATGTGAGTCTGGGCTTTTTTGGCTTCGCGTTCTTTTTTCGCGCGTTCATAGAGGAATTTGCCAAAATCCATTACCCGGCAAACGGGCGGCGTTGCCCCCGGGGCGACCTCGACCAGGTCCAATTCTGCGTCTCGGGCGATGCGCATGGCTTCGTAAGTGGACACCACGCCTACATTTTCGCCCGTGGGGCCGATCAAGCGGACTTCCGGCACCCGGATCATATCATTGACTCGAAATTGTGTCGTACTGATAGTTCTTCTCTCCTAGTATCAAATAGAAACAATGCCCGTCGGATTAAAACGGGATTAATGGCTAAATGATACCATAAATCAGCAAGAATCGTCAACTTTTGCTCATTGGGAATTTAGGGTAAACGCATCTTAGGTCTAGACAAGTAAAGGAAAAGCCGGTATCTTGCC
>CAZMMI010000659.1:0-1728 GCA_964567255.1 uncultured Anaerolinea sp. | reverse complement strand
CCATTAAAATAGTTCCATTGATTAACCATTAAATCTCTTAACCAAAGACTCCCTATGAACTCTTCCCTTCCTACTCACGACGAAACCATCCGCCAGGCCGTGGATGCCTTCTGGGAAACCTTCCTGCCCTTCTGGGGCCGGGTGCGGGCCCAAATTCGCCAAACCGCCGCAGAGCAATTTGGCATGTCCGAAGAGCACTTCCACATCCTGCGCCACATCCGCAAAGGCCATCACTCGGTCAGCGCCCTGGCCGATGCCCGCCACATCAGCCGCGCCGCTGCCAGCCAGGCCGTCGACGCCCTGGTCGAAAAAGGCCTGGTCAGCCGCGCCCAGAACGATGCCGACCGCCGCCACATTTTCCTTGACCTGACCCCCGCCGGAGCCGCCCTCCTCGATGCCATCTTCGGCCAAACCCGCCGCTGGATGGCCGAAGTGCTGGCCCCGTTAGCCGATGACGACCTGAACACCTTCGTCGATGCCATGACCGCACTCAAGAAGATCAACACCCTATGAATTCTGTCCTCAAATTAATTCATTACGTCAAACCTTACTGGTTCAAAAGCCTGCTTAGCTTTCTTCTGCTGGTCGCTTTGGTCATGATGGACCTGGCCATTCCTCGCCTGGTGCAGCGCATCATCGACGACGGTATTGCCCAGCAGAACATGCCTGTGGTGCTGCAAACCGCGTTGATCATGCTGGTCATTTCGCTGCTTAGCGCTCTGTTTGCCATCGGCAATAACAATTTTTCCATTTGGGTCAGTGAAAGCCTGGCTCGCGACCTGCGCGAAGCGCTCTTCCTTAAAATCCAATCTTTCTCCTTCGGCAACCTTGACCGCCTCAAGACCGGGCAGCTCATGGTGCGGCTGACCAGCGACACAGCGGCCTTCCAGCGCCTGGTGCAGGTCACCCTGCGCATCGGCACGCGCGCGCCTATGCTCATGGTCGGCAGTCTGATCCTCATGTTCAACACCGACTCGCGCCTGGCGCTCACCATGCTGCCCCTGCTGCTGGTCGTCGGCGCAGTGATCGCCTTCTTCAGCATCAAAATGGGCCCTTTGTTCATGACCGTTCAGGAAAAACTGGACCGGCTCTTCAACGTGCTGCAAGAAAATATCGCCGGTGTACGCGTGGTCAAGGCCTTCGTCCGCGCCGATCACGAGGAAGCCCGCTTTGAAGACGCCAATGAAGATTACACCAACCGCAACATCCGCGTCATGCAGTTCATGTCCAGCATGTCGCCCAGCCTGAGCATATTCATCAACATTGGCATCGTCATCGTCATCTGGGCGGGCGGTTTGCAGGCCATCCGTGGCGATGTATCCACCGGGCAAATTGTGGCCTTCGTCAACTACCTGCAAACCACGATGGGCCCCTTGATGATCATGGTCATGCTGGCCAACACCTGGGCCGCCGGGATGGTCTCGGCCCGGCGCATCAACGAAGTACTGGATGCCGTTCCCGAGGTTCAGGATGCCCCTGCCGCCCCGGCCCTTCTAGCCAGCGCGCGCCCCGAGGTGGCTTTTGAGAATGTCACCTTTCACTACAACGGGTCCGCCGATCACGCCGTGCTGCGTGAAATCACCCTTTTGGCACAACCTGGCCAAACGGTCGCCATTCTGGGCTCCACTGGCGCGGGCAAATCCACCCTGGTCAACCTGATCCCTCGCTTTTACGATGTCTCCGCCGGGCAGGTGACCGTCAACGGCGCCGACCTGCGCGGCGTGACGC
>CAZMMI010000658.1:0-1730 GCA_964567255.1 uncultured Anaerolinea sp. | reverse complement strand
CAGCACCAGCGGCCCGCTCACCAGGAACCCCGTCAGGTCGCGGTCCATGCTCAGTTTGCCATCCACCACCTGAATGTCCAGGAAGAAAATCGTGAAGGCCCCGCCGATGAGGATGATCAACCAGCCGCCCACTCGCGGCCAGCGAATGCCGATCAAGGTCAGCGCCAATAAGGCCGCTCCCGGAATCAGGTAGATCAGGCGGATATAAAAAGGCCCCCACCAGCCCTCGTGATACATCTCCCCCAGGCTCCAATAGCACCACGCCGAGGTGATGGCAATCAGCAGCAGTTTGGCAATCCAACCCGCGGTGCGGTCGTTGAAAATCTTCTGGAACATCGCCGATCCTTTCCCGACGTTCTCTACTCATAGAGAACTTCAGTCAACTGTCCAAACAGCGCACCGATAAGATCGCAAGAAACAAAGTAACTGCTCAGAGGGTTGAAAAGTTCCTAAATTTGAGATGTGTGTGGGGTGCGAAGCACCCCCACACATCTCAAATTTAGGCTTCTTCTGCCTCTGGCTGAGTAGTTACGAAACAGATAAGGACTGCGTAAGTATTCATTATATGCTAAAAAAGTGCTCCCTTTCGGAGAGCGCTTTCGCCTCGCAAATCATTCCAGCCGCGTCAACCCGCCGGCTGGATCTCGATGCGCTTGCCGCCCTGCTCCAGGGAGGCCCGCGCCGCCAGCGCCACGTTGAGCGAACCGCAAGCTGCCCCGATGTCCAAAATACCCGGCTCGGCTTTGCCCAAAACGCTGTCCACAAAGTGGCGGCACTCGGCTTCGTAGGGATCATACTTCGGCGCTTGCAGCACTTCGGGCGCGCCTTGCGCCGGGTACAGCTTGATCTCGCTGATCGGGTACTCGCCGCCCCAATACCAACTCAAGTCGATGGCCCCCGCTTCCCCCACCACGCGCAAACTGGTGCTGAAGGGGAAGCTCAGCGGCATGATCCCGCTGCCCTCCACCACTGCGCTCGCGCCGTCATACTCCAGGGCCACAAACACCTGCCCCCAACCCTTCTCGCCGTAGGGCAGCCCGCGGCTGGTCACCGCCAGCGGGTTGCCCAGCATCCAGTACACATAATCCAGGTCGTGGAGCATCAAGTCCAGAATGAAGTTCTCGTCCCAGCCGTCGCCCCAAATGGGCGGGGTGCGCCGGTTGGCAAAAACCACCTTCGGCTTACCGATCCTCCCCGCCGCCACCACGTCATGCACATACTTAAAGTCGCTCACATAGCGGCCAAACAGGGCCACCATCAGCAGCTTCTGGCAAGAGGCCGCCGTTTGCGCCATTTGCGTTGACTCGGCCATGCTGTAAGCCACGGGCGTTTCGACAAACACATGCTTGCCCTGCTTCAGCGCCGCGATGGCATACTGCGGGTGCACCCGGGTGGGCAGGCACAGGTCAATGGCGTCCACGTCCGGGTTCGCCAGCAGTTCATCGAATGTACAAGCCGGCACGCCCAACGCCTGGGCCGCCGCCTGGGTCTTTTGGGCGTCTCTGCCCGTGATCCCCACCACTTCCACATCCGGGAAAGACGTATAAATGCGGGCATGGTTTTGTCCAAACCCGGTCCCCAGAACTCCTACCCGTACTTTGTTGTTGGTCATGGCATATCTCCCTTCGCCCCCCAGCATACACCCTGCCCCAAGGGGAGAGTCAAGGGTTCGGTCTGCCTAGATGATCGCCACCATCTCTTCAAAGGTCATGCCCGTTTCGGCCTCCACC
>CAZMMI010000657.1:0-1736 GCA_964567255.1 uncultured Anaerolinea sp. | reverse complement strand
GCGGGAGCGACGGGATTCGAACCCGCGGTCTCGGCCTTGACAGGGCCGCATGTTAAGCCACTACACCACGCCCCCGAACGAGTGATAGTTTATCATGGGGGGCGTAATTCGTCAAGAAATTGGTCTGGTTTTTAATCAAATACATCGATCCAACGATCGGTTGAGCGTTCCCAGTTTACGAGCTCTTCGGGCTTGAACCAGAGGGCGATCTCACGCGCGGCGGTCTCGGGGCCGTCGGAGGCGTGGGTGAGGTTGCGGCGGCCAAGCAGGGCGAAGTCGGCCCGAACGCTGCCAGGAGTAGCTTCGGTAGGATGGGTGGATCCCATCGTTTGGCGCACCGCGCCGATGGCGCCGGGGCCTTCCCATACCATTGCCAGGACGGGGCCGCTGGTGATGTGCCGGATCAATCCATCGTAGAAGGATTTGCCCTTGTGTTCGCCATAATGGATTTCGGCAAACTTCTCATCAACAGACATGAACTTGGCCGCAACTAATTTTAAGCCGCGGCGCTCCAGGCGAGAAAGGATCTCTCCAATCAGGCCGCGTTGAACGGCGTCGGGTTTGAGCATGACAAAGGTTCGTTCCATGGTAATCTCCAGTGATCAGTGATATCAAACTCACCGGGATGTTTTGTTGACATCCCGGTGAGTAATCGATTAGCGGAGCAGCTCTTCTGCTTTCGTGTAGGCGTCCAATGCGTCTTGAACCTGGTCGTTGCGAATGTAGGCATCGCCCAATGTCTGCCATAGGGAGACATCAACCGGGTGGCGATACAGGGCGTCGCGCAAGTCGCGGATGGTTTCGTCGAGGTTAGAGCCATCGTTTATGAGCTGGTTGTAACGCTCGAGCGCTGTGTTCAGGTTTCCACCTGCCAGGGCTTCTTCTGCCTGAGCCAGGACGCTTCCGGGTTCGGCGGGGGCATACGTGGGTGTTGGCGCAGTGAATTCGGGCTCCTGGATCCATTCGGACGGCTGCGGCACGGGTTCGGCTTCGACCGGGACTTCTGCGGCGGCAGGTTCTTCCAGGCTCTCCAGCCATGTGTCGACTTGCTGGTCTTGCGTGTGGACGTCCGCTTTCAACCAATCGGGGAGGTCTTCCACCGAAGGAACTGCTTCTGGTTCGGTGACAGGTTCGGCGGAAGGCTGGCCAGCATCACCTGTGGGGGGCTGCTCGTCATAGGTGCGCAGCCATTCGGGCATCGCCTCGGCTGACTTTTCGGCCTCTGCCCGCTGGGCTTCGGCCTGTTCCAGGGTGGCGGCGTTGAGCGTGCCGGTAACCCATTGCGGCGGTGTCTCTTCTCGTTCGGCGGCGGGCGTGACCAAAGTAGCTTCGTCAGCGCCCTGGCGAGCCGCCAGCGATTCGAGCCAGGCAAAGTCTTCATCGGCAACGCTTTCAGCCGGAGGTACTTCGACGGATTCAACCGGTTGAACCGGGTGGGTGGGCTGAGTATCTTCAATGGTGAGGGCGGGTTCAGCAGGGAATTCAACGTCCACGGTTTCCAATGTTTCTTGCACGGGCCCGATTTCGGCTTCGAGTGTCTCTGCGGCAACCTCCACCACTTCAGCGCCTACAGCATCAGGCGCGGGAACTTCTTCTACTATTTCCGCAACGAGATCACTTGCTTCGACGACTGGCTCTGCGGGGAGGTCTTTGATCCAGTCGGGTGTCTCTACGCTGCGATCTTCCGGAGCCGTGATTTGCAGCGAGGCCTCGTCGGCGCCCTGGCGGGCAGCCAG
>CAZMMI010000656.1:0-1752 GCA_964567255.1 uncultured Anaerolinea sp. | reverse complement strand
AAGGTGCAATTTTACCACAGGCGGCTGGATATGAGTAGGAGGAAACCGGCAGTTCTATGGCTATTTCAAGAAAGGTGTTTAGCTCTGAGTAGTAGGTCAAAAGCCTCAGCGATATGCCCTTCATAATAGCGGCGAGCCTTTGCGGCATTGCTGTGACCAGCTCGCTTGATCAACCCGATGATCAAATTATGGATGGTTGCCAGAATCCGCCCTGCAGCAGCGATGGTCATTCGGGTGGTATCCTCACGAAACGTTACATCGCGGCGGTAGTGCAGTCCGGTTTCGACCAACCAATGCTGGCGTCTATAACCGAGTAATTCGGCCGGTGAAGACTGGGTACCAGAAAGACTGGTGATGCCATACTCGATCTGGCAACTGGTTTTGAATACTTCTCCCTGGCGGATCCAATCAAACTTGCGTTCCAGGCGGTAGACCTGACCAACACCTGGCCAATCCAGATAGTCGTTGAGCATGGAACTGGTTTGGATCGTGCGTTTTTCAAGGCGCCCATGTCCATAATTGAATTTTGTTGCTTGCTGAAAATCCGTGCTGATTTTTCCAAAACCGGGTTTCGGGTTGTCGGGAGCAAATAAGCGCTCGATGTGTTCATACAAATGAAGCTGGTTCGTCTTGACAGGCCAAATATAGTCCCCATCGCGCTCAACAATCCTCGCTGATATCGCTCTTTGGGTATGCAACGCATCGCCCGTGATGACTTTACCCTCAATCGAAACTTGCGCCAGGACCCGTGGGGCTGCGACGATTTCGTTCTCTTTGCTTTCCACTGCTTCTTGCGCCAGAACCAGGTGGTCTTGTCCATCATAGAGGCTTAGAACTTGATCGCTGCTCTCTTGTTCTGCGATGCCTGTGCCCCGTAATACTTTGCCATCCATCGAGTAGACCTTGCCGGTTCCACTTTGCTCTTGCTGGCTGTATTCTTGCGCCATGCGGTTGAACTCAGCCTCTTCCAATGTGCTTTGATATACGCGCCGGATTGTGCTGTGGGATGGCATCCGCTTGTGCTTGAGCTCTAGTTTTTCCGCTAACTCGTCTTTGTGGTTGTTGGCCCAGTCGGCTATCTCTTCCGGTTTGTCTTTCCCTACCAGCTTCCCCAGAAATATCACCACCAACAATGTTACCAGACTGTACTGTTTCCCTTTGGCCTGTCGCGGATCATGGATCTGATGAAACCGACCATATAAACTCCCTCGTTCATATACGATCCCTGTTTCTCCTATTTCCTCCCACCTCTCAAGCGTGCTATACTCCATTTGGATCCTCCTCGGTTTTTGGGCTGTTTGGTCACAACCATTTTACCGAGAAGGGTCTTTTTATCTACCTGTCAACCTTTCTTGAAATAGCCATAGGCAGTTCACACGGCTTTCTTAAAGTCGAAAACGCCAGGCCACCACCTCCCGGCCCTGGCGGGCAAAAGCGGCAAATCGCTCCCTTCGGGAGCCAGAAAAGATATTTTTGTGGGTTGTGAAAACGCGCCGCGTTTTCACAACCCACATTTCTTCTTTTTAGGGCGGGCTTCGCCCGCCATCCGGGTACGTGCCGCGGGCAAAACCGACTTTAATAAAGGCGTGCGGCAGTTCATAGAGTCATTCGCAAAGTACTACACCGGCTTTTGGGGTGCTTTTGAATTTATAGAATGGCCTTAATAATTCTTGGCGAGGTCCATCCCGGTATATAAACTGGCGACCTCGTCGGCATAACCGTTCATGAAGAGCGTGGGCCTGCGCCCAGATT
>CAZMMI010000655.1:0-1754 GCA_964567255.1 uncultured Anaerolinea sp. | reverse complement strand
ATACACCCTTCCGGGTTACGGCCGGCAACCTTTGCCGCTTGGATACCGGCCCAATAGAGCGAGCGGAGGGACTCGAACCCTCATTTGCTGCTCGGGAGGCAGCCCCCTGACCTGCCAGGATGCGCTCGCAAAAATGGCGACTCCGACCAGATTTGAACTGGCGACCGTGACCTCGACAGGGTCCTATGCAAACCGGGCTACACCACGGAGTCGTGATCTGGAGGCGCGCCTGGTATCTACTCATGCCAAAGTTGAAAAGGTCCGGTTTTGATATGTTGATGGCGGCGAAGCCGCCATCAACATATCAAAACCGGAAACAATCTCAGCTTCGGTGAGTACATACCGAGCTTGGCGCGCCTCCAGGTTGTTTGTTGTTTTTTTCACGCTATTTGCCTCGATGCACCGTCCGCACAGTGCGAGTCACAGACCCGTCTCACCAGTTGTCTGGCTACCATCCTGAGGTTATTAAAGTTCCAACGAAAAGGGCGCTTTGGTTTCCCATTGCGCCCTGGAGAATGAAAAACGCGAAGGAGTTTCCTTCGCGCCTTTCAGAGAGACAGAATGATCTCAGCGATCATCCACTCCCTCCAGGCGCAGACCCATAGACCTTGGGCAAATTCGCAATTCCCTGCTGCTCGGCATCGAGCAGACGCGCTTGATGGCCCCATCCAGACCGCGGCGCTATTTGCGAAAAAGCATGTGTCATGTGTTTGCTACTCATGTTTTCAATTTTATAAAATTATAAAGTATTTGTCAAGACCCAATTTTATAAAATTATGAAATTCCTTGCTTTTTCCCATCATATTGGGTAAAATAAGGCTGTCAGGGTTCAAAAATTACCTTCCCTGCACAAAGAGGTGTACCGATGGCACGTATCAGCACAAGCGCAGAACTGGAAATCAAGACGCTCCTGGTCAACTGGTGGGCGGCTGTCAACACGCAGCTCGCCGCCGTTACCGGTGCCGCAGTCCAGATCGGGAATGCGCCCGTGGATGTGCTGTACACCTCGGAGATCGGCCAGCGCTTGGTGCGCATCGCCGAACTGGCCGAAGCCATTACTGTCGCCGAGAACAGGCATGAGGCTTATCCCTGGCATGAAGCGCTTGCCGCCCAGATTCTAGAAGATTGTGAGACCGTCGAGAACTGGCTGGGCAACCACACCCATCAGGACGCCTTCTGGACCAGCCCGGTCGGTTTTATGATTCTGCGGGCCAAAGTCTGGGCCCATCAAGATCAACTCATCACGCTGAGCACAGCCGCGGAAATAAGCGGCATGTCGCTCAGCGTTTTGTCCCAGCGTATGACGCGCGGACAGTTGCCCGGTTACCGGGATCCAAAGATTAAAAACCCAAAGCACGGCCGCCGTGTGCGGCTATCTGACCTGCGCAACTTAATGACCGACACCGCCAACCGCATCCCCTTCCCTTCCCCCGCTTACCTGCTCATGCAGCCCGCCCGAGTGCCCGCCCCCAGCTCGCCCCGCTCTTCCTAGGCAAACTCCCCTTTCCAGAATCAAATCCGCGGATTCCAAATCCCCCTTGACCGAAACACCGGCAACAATTTTATTGCTGCTGTTGTAATTTCACATACTCTGTTGTATAAGAAACCCCAATGGACCGAAAGTTCGCGAACCTCCCCGGATGGAAGCGGATACTCAAGCACCGCTTCAGTTCAAATTATTTAGATACGCCTGAGTTCACTGTCCATTCGCTGAAAATAAAATGACTATTCCGAATTATAAGCCAAGCGAGTGT
>CAZMMI010000654.1:0-1758 GCA_964567255.1 uncultured Anaerolinea sp. | reverse complement strand
AGCAGCGCGTAGCCCACCTCTTGCAGCAGGTCCGCGTCCACCATGCCCGCCGCATCGTTTTCATACAACTGCCGGATTTTACTCTGGCGCACCTTGGGCGACCAGCAAATCTTTTCCATATCAGGAGTGTTGCGTCTTCCACGACAGCAACAGCACCGCCGCCAGCCCGGCCATTCCTGCTCCAAAAAAGAACGGCGCCGAGGGGCCAAAACCGCTCCAACTGCCAATTCCCTGCCACAACACCCCGGCGATGACCGAGGCGGGGAAATCCAGCAGCCCCAGAACCGCGTTATAGGTCCCGTAGGCCGTTCCGCGCAAATTTTCCGGCACCAAATCGGCTACCATCGCCTTAGCCGTCGAATAGGCCAGCGCGTAATAAAATCCGTAAACGATGTGCAGCGCAAACATCTGCCAGGCCTGCTGCGCCGCCGCCACCCCCAAATACACCAGCGCATATACCGCCCACCCCGCCGCGATCATCTTCTTCCGCCCCACCCGATCGGAAAGTTTTCCGGCGGGAGTCGAGAGGAACATGTAAACGAAGTTGAAAACCACCAGCATCGCCAGCACCCCGGTCACGCTCAGTCCTCGCTCCTGCGCTCGCAGCACCAGGAAAGCGTCCGATGAATTCCCCAGGTCGAACAGGGCCACAATCCCCAGGAAGATCATGAAAGGTTTGCCCAACGAGCGAAAACCAAACTTCGGCAGCGCCCGCTGACCCTTCACTGCCACGTCCCGAGTGCCAATCGCCAGCGCCAGCACCGCCAGAACCGAGGGCACAATGCTGATCAGCACCAGCGTACGGAACGTGGAAGCGCTCAGATCTACCGAATTGGACTGCGCCAACCACACCACAACCAGAGCAATCAACAACCCCAGCATGGCTCCTGCTGTGTCCGCCGCCCGTTGGAAACCAAAAGCCAGCCCGCGGGTCTGTGGCGTCACCGAATCTGCTACCAGCGCGTCGCGCGGCGCCGTGCGGATGCCTTTGCCCACCCGGTCGGCCCAACGCACCCCCGCCACCGCTTCCCAACTCGCGGCAAAGTAGAAAAAAGGCTTGGCCAACGCCGAAAGCCCATACCCCGCCACCGCAATCCACTTGCGTCCACGCAATTTATCGGACAGCCACCCCGAAAACACCTTCAGCAAACTGGCCGTGGCCTCGGCAATCCCCTCGATGATCCCAATGATGTGCGTCTTCACGCCCAGCACGTTCGCCAAAAACAGCGGCAAAATGTTGACAATCATCTCGGTCGAAATGTCCATGAAGAAGCTGGTCGCGCTCACCGCCCACACGTTGCGCGGCAACTGCGCCAGGCCCTTCTTCTCTTCCATGTTCGGTTCTTTGCCCATTTTGAACTCTCATCATTCAGATTATCACTTGTTACTGCTCAGCCCTTTTGGGAAAGAAGCCGAATTTGTGGTGTTTGGCGGGCCTCGCCCCGCCAAACACCACAAATTCGGGACATTTCTACCAGGGCCTGAGTAGTTACCATCCCTTTATCTTACGCCGTCCGTGTTGTTTGTAAGTGACCGTTCATCACGCGTTCACCTGACATAATACACGATTTATATAAACTCTTGACTTCCAATGTTTTTAGATTATTATTACCTTATAAGGTATGTTTGCATGATCATAACCACTTTCCACATCTGCATGTGTTGTCCCCGGCGGGGTCTGGAACCACCGCCGTCTTAGCATACCCGCTAGACGCGCACCACGGGTGGTTGCAGCCCTATCCCCATAGGCCGGCAACC
>CAZMMI010000653.1:0-1758 GCA_964567255.1 uncultured Anaerolinea sp. | reverse complement strand
ATGGCCGAATGGGAGAACGACCTCGCCGTCACCCTGCCCCTCGGCGACGAAGCCTACAACACCACCAGCCTGGAGAAACTCACCGAAGACCTGCGCGGGGCCATCCAGGCCAAAATGCACATCTTCGCCATCGTCGACCTGGCAACCGATCAGTTGATTGGGCGCTGCGTCCTGTTCAACGTCGATCCGGTCAATCGCAGCGCCATGCTGGGCATTTTTATTGGTGAGAAAGAGTTTTGGGGCAAGGGCTACGGTACTGAGGCCGTGCAGTTGCTGGTGGAGTTCGGCTTCTACCTGCTCAACCTGAATAGCATCGAGCTAGGCGTGTTCGCCTTCAACGAACGCGCCGTCGCTGCTTACCGCAAGGTGGGCTTCAAAGAAATTGGCCGCCGCCGTCAGGCCCGCATCATTGGCTCCAAGAAATATGACGTAATCCTTATGGACCTGCTGGCCGAGGAATACACCCCGCGCTTTATACAGGCATATTTGCCTTGATTCAAAATTGAAACCCGACCCCAGAAATTGTTCTATCCTCGCGAGCGAAGCAGTCCAATAATAGACCTGTAAATTGCTACCCCGAGACCTTCATATATTACTTCTTATTGCCGTTCTTGTGGTCAGAAAAAATCTGTGCAGCACGATTGACCCTACCCGTGTCTAGAAATACAAATAGCCTTTTACATATGGGCAAAGTTTATTGGCGATTTGGTAAATTTCGCTACCCTCAGCTAGTATCTCGACACCAATTTCATTAATCTTGTAGAGCCGTTCCTCACTCAATTGTAAGTAAAGGGCATGAAAGTCATCTTCCGATAAACTGCCTTGAATGCCGCCCATGTAAATATCTCTTGCCCTCCGAAAAAGATCAGCCAATTTGATTAACCCTATGAGGCTGAGGGTCTCTTCAACTACAATACAATCCCTCAAAGAGAAGAACTGGTCAAAAAGGGAAATGAATCCTTCCATTTCGGAATAAGTTAGCATATTCGTAAGTAGATACACTTTCTCTTCCACATTGGACAGCTCTTCATTACTTGCGACCTTGGCGACGGCACCAACATATACGGCGTTTACAAGGCTATCACAATCACTTGATTGGATATTATCCAAACAGTTTGGGGCACTCATCTTTTGGGTTCCTGCAAAAACAACTTTTCCTAAAACTGGGATCCACCTACTCACACCTTCCATCTCTGCCAGGTAAGGATACCAGACATAAAACCACCCTGAGTAGTTCTCTTGGACGAGTTATTTAGATCCTAAGGGTCTCCGAAGACCCTTAGGATCTATTGTTGGGATCCTTTATTCTCAACCAAAATAGATTGGATTGCCGATCAGCGCGGGCAGGCGCGGGATGCCGGGCAGGAAGGCGCGCAGCACCTCCACACGGGCAAAGCCCGGCCCAGGCATCTCGTACTCGGTCTCGAACTTCCCCGGCGCAGGGGCTTCCAGCAAGCTCTGTGCTCCTGTCCCCGTCACCAGCCGCACCACATCGCCCTTGGCCAGCCCGTCCACTTTCAACCACAACCGCTTCTGCTCCGCCCAGCGCACCGAATCGCCCATAATCGCCTCGCCCGCGCTCATCTCCAAGGTCGGGCCGCCGGGGCTGAAGACGACATAAGCGTGCCCCCGGCGCAGCGCCGCCAGGATGTCGCTCGGGCCCGCCGAATCGGCATATACACAGGTGGTCGGCCCGCCCAGGAAGATGAAAGGCGTGTCGCGGTGATAATCGCTGCCCCCAAATACCGGGATCTTTTT
>CAZMMI010000652.1:0-1760 GCA_964567255.1 uncultured Anaerolinea sp. | reverse complement strand
GGGATGACCCCTGAGATGAACATCACCACCGAACGGCTTGATGATTTTCCACTTTTGCTAGAAATCATGGTGCGGCTGGGCCTGCCCGGCATTATCGACAGCCATTTGCGCCGTCACGGCTTGCAGCAAGGGCTGAGTTGGGGCTGGATCGCCACGATCTGGTTGGCGCACATTCTTACCCAAAGCAACCCACGCAAGCAGCCGGTACAGGTCTGGGCGCGACAAGCGCATGAGACGATTGAGCAGATCACAGGAATGCAGGTGAATGAACTGGATTTCACCGATGACCGGCTGACCCTCCTGTTGCGGCGGTTGAGCCAGCCGGAGACCTGGCAGGCGATTGAGACCGATCTGGGGCGGAGCATTATCCGGGTCTATGAATTGAGACCGGAGCGGGTGCGCTTGGATGCGACCACGGTATCTGGCTATCATGCCAGTGGGGAAGAAACGCTGTTTCAGTTCGGCCACAGCAAGGACGACCCCAGCCTGGCGCAGGTGAAAGTGATGATGGCAGCGCTTGACCCTTTGGGGATGCCATTGGTCACTCAAGTGGTGGCCGGCAACAGCGCGGATGATCCATTGTACGTTCCGGCGGTTGACCGGGTGCTGCAGATCATCGAGGGAGTGGGGTTGTTGTTTGTGGGAGACTGCAAGATGAGCGCACTGTCGATCCGGGCGCACATCCACCAGCACGGGCAGCACTACCTGTGTCCGCTGGCCCAGACCGGAAAAACGGGTCAAGAGATGCTCACCTGGATTGAGGCGGCGCATAGTGGGCGGCACACAATGGAAGCGGTGTATGTCGAAAATGAACAGGGCGAACGCAGACTGCTGGCCGAAGGATATGCCTTTGAACGCCTGGTCCAAGTCGAAATCAGCGGTGAAGTCAAAGAATGGACAGAGCGGGTCTTGGTGGTGAGATCGGAAAGCTACCGGCGGGTGCTGCAAGAAGGCTTGAAAGGCCGTTTGGAACGGGCGACGGACGAACTTGTGCGCTTGACCCCTGCGCCTGGGCGCGGCAAACGCCAGATCCAGGATGAAACCGAGTTGGTGGCAGCCGCTGAAGCGGTCCTGAAAGCCCATGACGTGGAAGGATTGTTGAGCTACACCTTTGAACGCCAGGAGAAACGTCAGACCAAGTACCTGGGACGCGGGCGAGGCAGCCCGGAGCGACCCAAACAGGAGATCGTGACCTTTCGTTACCAGATGACCAGCATTGTTCCCCAGCAAGAAGCCATTGCCGCACTCCAAAAAACGTTTGGATGGCGTGCTTATGTGACCGACGCCCCGGCCGAACAATTGACTTTGGAGCAGGCGACCCTGACCTACCGCGAAGAATGGCTGATCGAACGTGGTTTTCATCGACTGAAAGGTGTGCCGCTCTCGCTCAATCCACTTTTCGTCAAGCGCGACGACCAGGTGGTCGGTTTGACGAACTTATTAAGCCTGGCCGTGCGATTCTTGACCCTGATCGAGTTTGTAGTCCGGCGCAAACTCAAACAAAACCAGGAGAAATTGGTCGGTTTGATTGAAAACAACCCCAAAAAGGGCATCGATAACCCGACCACGGAAAGATTGTTGAAAATGTTTGACAATATTACCCTCACCATCGTACAGTTGCCCGGCCAAAACATTCGCCACCTGCCTGCTTTGACGTCAGTCCAAATTCGCATTTTGGAGCTGCTGGGCCTGTCGGCTGATGTTTACACTCGCTTGGCTTATAATTCGGAATAGTCATTTTATTTTCAGCGAATGGACAG
>CAZMMI010000651.1:0-1771 GCA_964567255.1 uncultured Anaerolinea sp. | reverse complement strand
GTCTCCACGCGGAACCCTTTGCCCGTGCCCAACAACTCCGGCAAACGGGAATAATTCCAATTCAGCACATCGTTGAACGGGCCGTCGATCATGGGACGCTCGGTACCGTACCCGCCGTTATTTAAAACCACCACAATCGGGTTGAGGTGATAACGGGCCACGGTTGAAAGCTCTAGCCCGGTCATCTGGAAAGCGCCATCCCCCACCAGCACCAGCGGGCGCAAGCCGGGATGATTGATCTGCGCACCGATACAGGCTGGAACCGCAAATCCCAGCGAAGTGTAATAGGCAGGAGAGAGGAACTGAGCCGAGCGGCAGGTCACCAGGTCAATCGCCCCAAAGAGCGCATCGCCCACGTCCGAAATTACCACCATGTCACAGTCCAGAAAAGCATTGATGTGTTGGAACAGGCGCTGCACGGTGATTTTCTGGTCCGGCGGGGCCGGGTCCAGCTCGGTAGAAAATAGCGGAGGCTTGACCCAGGCATAGCTGCGCCTGGACAGAATCCCGTTGGCCAACCCATCCAGAAAATCCTCGGCGGTCACCTGGTCATAGAAGTGATGCTCAATCTCAATCTGTTCGCTGGAGACGGAAATGATCTTGCGCTGTTCCAACTGGGCGCTGTAGACTCCCATGTTCATATCGGTCATCAATACCCCCAACAGAATCTGGCAGTCGCTGTTTTCAAAGTATTCGCGCACCGAAGCATCTCCCAACCCGCCGGCATACACCCCCATATACAGCGGGTGCGTCTCTGGAACAGCCGATTTTCCCAGGATAGAAACCGCCATGGGGATATGAGTCTTCTCAGCCAGGCGCAAAACCAGGTCTTGCAGCCCAAAGCGGTGAACCTCCTCACCGACCATAATCACAGGGCATTTGGCCGAGGCAATTTTCTCCGTTGCCTCGCGCAGCGCCTCGACCAGCGCTTCTGGAGCGCTGCGTCGTGCTGGTGCGGTCGGTCTGGGTTGCCGCTCGATCGGCGCATTCACCATATCGCGCGGCAGTTCCAGATATCCCGGTCGCTTGAAGCGCAGTATCGCATCCAGAACACGGTCGATTTCCGCCATGGCCGTGGCTGGATCATTCAACTCGGCGGACGCAACCGTGATCTGTTCGAAGATCTTCTTCTGGGTGTCAAACTGATTGGAACGATGGTGAAGCAACGGGTTGTTCAACCGCTCTTGCCTGCCCGGCGCGCCGCTGATGACCAAAACCGGCACCATCTCGGCAAAAGCCCCGCCGGTGGTGTTCGCCACCTTCAGCCCTCCCACCCCGTAGGTCACGCATGCCACGCCCAGCCCGTTCAGGCGGGCATAGGCGTCTGCCGCAAAACCCGCCCCCTGTTCATCGCAGGTATTTACCACCTGCAGCGGGCTTTCGGAGAGCTTCTTGAAAAAGCTCAGCACATAATCCCCCGGCACGCCAAACACGTGGCGCGCGCCCATTTTCTGCAAACGCTCGATCAGGTAATCACTCACGCTGAGAGTCGAAGACATTTTTCCTCTTTTTATCCGCCAACAGGGGGCACGGACCGCGGCGCGCGCTGTGATTGTGCCTTGATTTACAACTTACTCGCAGCGAAATTTTACTATATATTATCTTAAATATCCAATTTCCACACCAGAACACATCGCCCGCCAACCTGCGCTCAACCCCTCACCAGGCGCTTCTCTTCCACAAGCAGCGCCGGCGCAGCAAACATCACCCTTCCCGTGGGTCACCCCGGACGGGTCAAAGTGAAGGTCCTTTACCGATATTGAAAATCCCA
>CAZMMI010000650.1:0-1790 GCA_964567255.1 uncultured Anaerolinea sp. | reverse complement strand
CTTAGCTCGATGGAAAGGGATTTCATGTTATGTTCGTATTGCTCTAACCGGCTAGCAGCCATAATGGGAATGACGCGCGGCTGGTGATGCAGCAGCCAGGCCAGCACGAGCTGGCTGTTACTCACGCCCCGGCGAGCCGCCATCTCCGACAGAACCTTGAGCCGGGCGTGGGTATCGTCGTAGTTGTAATTCGACCAGTTGTAGTAGCGCTCGCGCTTTTGAGGATCATCATAAGTACCTTTCAACAGCGGCGAGTAGGCCACCAGAGCCACATCCTCGTTGGCCCTTAGGAAGTCCAACTGTTCTTCATCGGTATGCACATCAATGCCGAACGTCGCGCCCGGTTTGGGACGGAAATAAGAGTATTCCTGCTGCACAGCCACGTACTGTGCCCACCCGTGCTGCTTGCTGATACCCAGCGCCCGCTCCAGACGCCAGGTGCGGAAGTTGCTGCAAGCGATGTAACGCACCTTGCCTTCCTGCACAAACTGATTCAGCGTTTCCAGGGTTTCTTCCATAGGAGTCATCCGGTCGTCGATATGCGCATAATACAGATCGATTGTCTCCACCTGCAAGCGGCGCAGGCTGCCTTCCAGTGCTTTGCGCAGCGCCGCAGGCGAAAGATACTCATATTCACTCAGCACCTTCTCTCCCGCGATGTTGCCCTGCGCGTCCTTCACCGCTCCTACGTTACCCAACGCTGCTCCGCCCTTACTCGCCAGGAAAACATCCTGCCGGTTGCCACGTTCTTTCATCCAGCGCCCCAGAAGGGTCTCGCTCTCGCCGCCCTGCCCACCAGCCACCCACCACGCGTAACAGTTGGCCGTGTCCAAAAAATTTCCCCCTGCTTCCATAAAGCGATCTAACATGGTGTAGGAGGTTTGCGGGTCGGTGGTCGTACCCATGATCATGGTTCCCAGGCACATCTGGCTGACCTGTTCGCCGGTTTTTGCAAACGGAATTTTCTTCATTGTTCTCTCCTTTTTGTTAACAAACTTCATGAGTGGGTCGACGGGTAAACGGGTTGCTCCACGCAAGGCGAACCTGCCCGAGCTTGCCCCGTGCTTTGGCGGCGCAATGCGATACCACCGGTTTATAATCTTGCGATAATCTTTCGCCATTCCGGCTGCGATTATCCATCTCCCCGCGCAGTTCAAATTCTTTGTCCTGGGCGGCGCGATGAATGAGTTGAATGATTGGGTCCATACTTATTTCCTTCCGAATAGCTTGTGGTTCATCAGGATCATTCTACGGCGCAAGTGGCTCTATCGGTAGTACCAATTCGAGCGTATTTCCATAGGCCCACTTGGCGATTTTTCGAGAAGTGGTAATATTAAGCCACTCGGAACGGAGGTCGGCATGCGCATCCCCCTCGATCGACACAGTGCAACCCCGCTGTATCAACAAATCGAACAATTCCTGCGCGAAAACATCCTTTCAGGCGGGCTGCCTGCCGGTACGCGCCTGCCCTCTTCGCGCGAGTTGGCGGCGGAGCTGGAAGTCAGCCGGATTACCATCAAGAACGCCTACGATAACCTGGAAAGCGACGACTTACTCATTAGCCGAGAGGGCAGCGGCACCTATGTAGCCACCTTACCTTCATCTGTCCAGTCTGTAACACGCGGATCAGATAGCGGCTGGCCTTTGTGGCAGCTTGAAGCGTTGAATAACAACATCTTTTCGACAGAAATCTACCGCTCCGGTTCTGCTTATCATATCTCCGGGAGGGAAGTAATCCAATTCACCGGGGTTGGCGACCGCAGCCAGTTTCCGGTCAAGGATTTCATCAA
>CAZMMI010000649.1:0-1811 GCA_964567255.1 uncultured Anaerolinea sp. | reverse complement strand
GCAAGCATTCGGGAAATCATCGGGGAAAACCGCGTTGAGGGTGTTCGCTTTGCCTTGCGAGGTCAACCGGAACAGACCTTGCCCGTCACTGGAGCTTTTGTTTATCTACAAGGCGGAAAACCCATCGCAGACTTTCTTCAGGGGCAACTAGAAATCAGCGACACCGGTTGCCTGATCGTTGATCGCGAACACCAAACAGCCATTCCGGGCGTATTTGCCGTGGGTGATGTGCTGTGTAACCATGTGAAACAAGCCGTTATTGCAGCCGCTGAAGGCGCCATTGCAGGGATTGCCGTCGAAAAAGTCATCCACGGTCGCAAACAGATGGTTGTGGATTGGTCAAAATAATCCTCCTCGTTCATCGAGGCTGATTGAACTTATTTGTAAATAGGAGAATATCATGAACGAACCTGTACACGTAACGGATGCTGCGTTTGAGAAAGTTGTCCTCAAGTCACCCATCCCAGTCATTGTCGATTTCTGGGCGCCCTGGTGCGGGCCCTGCCGGATGGTTGCGCCCATCCTGGATAAGTTGGCCAAAGAATACGCCGGTAAGCTGCTAATTGCCAAAGTTAACACCGATGACAGCGCCCAATGGGCCATGAAATATGGCGTTCAAGGCATCCCCACCATGCTGTTCATTGCCGGCGGCAAGGTCATTCAACAGCAGGTTGGCGCAATGCCCGAACCTGCCCTGCGTCAGTTAGTCGAAAAATTCCTGGCCTCAGTAACGGTCAAAGCTTAAGCGCTTCCCGCCCAAAGATCGTGTTGTTTCAGGTAGCAAGGAACACATCCTGTGATTCAAACCAGGATGTGTTCCTTTTGTCTGCACCTCGCATCGAATTCCCTCACGTAAAACATCTTCTCCAAAGTCTCGTATAATGGAATTAAGATGACGACTTAACAGAGGGTCGAAATATTCCATGAAAAAGAACATTCAGTCACAAGGGTCGCTATTTCAAGCTGTCCAACTCAGCGGCATTTTTCCCGATTCTAAGACCTTCCCCGACTCCACCACCCTGAAACCACCCGAAGAAATCGAGGCGGCCTTCCGCAATTTGCTGGCAGATTTCATCGGCGAGTACTTCCAGGTTCCAGTTGGAACCGCTTTGGCTGAGCCCCAAGATTTCAGCCCATTAGAAGAACATATCGACAATTTGTGGGCTCAGTTATCCAGGCAGCCCCAAACCTTTGTCGAAGGTCAGAGCACGCTCATCCCCTTGCCCTATCCTTACATCGTACCCGGCGGTCGCTTCCGCGAAATTTACTACTGGGATAGCTACTTTACCTGTGAAGGGCTAGCCGCATCCGGTCACACCGATCTTATCATCAACATGGTGCGCAACTTTGCTTACCTCATTGACCAGTTCGGTCATATTCCTAACGGTAACCGCACCTATTACACCAGCCGCTCCCAACCACCGTTCTTCTACAAAATGCTCGAACTTCTCGAACGGGAAAAAGGCTACGACGCCATTCGGGAATTCATACCCCAATTGAAAATCGAGCATGAATTCTGGACACAAACCAGGCGACTCTTCCGGCTGAAGGACGGCAGTGCTCTGAACCGTTACTGGGATGAGCAAAACACCCCTCGCGAAGAGTCTTACGCCGAAGACTTCGCATTGTTCAACAACGTACTTCCGGAATACCAGGGGGATCTTTACCGCAATATCCGTTCCGCAGCCGAATCGGGCTGGGATTTCAGCTCGCGTTGGTTCCGCGATGGGCAAAATATGTCCACCATCCGCACAGCAGAAATCTTGCCAGTAGACTTGAACAGCCTACTATACCAAATGGAGTTGCGTATG
>CAZMMI010000648.1:0-1822 GCA_964567255.1 uncultured Anaerolinea sp. | reverse complement strand
ATCGGTCGTCCCATATTTATGTGGTATGACCGAATGCTGTTAGGTGCATTAATTAATGATGGCCACTTAGGCATAAATGTTACATGCAGGTATGAATTCACCCTACGACACCGGCTTTGCCGGTATCGTAGGTGAATCAGTTGTACAACCAGGGTTCCGTTGATATGGAAGAAGTCTGGCAAAGCGATGTATCAGGCCGGTTCCAATGCGGGAAGTGGGCGTTTTTCGCAACTCGCTTTAACGGCTTCAATGAGCCACTCAAAAATGGGGACGCCTCGAACCCTCGCTGTCGCCCCGATGGAGAATAGGCGCTCAAAAAATTGCTTGCCACGCTGACTTGGCAAGCGTTGAAAAATGCGTTTAAGAATGACCAGTGGCCTCAATGCTCTTTCGGCAGAATTATTGGTCGGTTCGACATTATCAACGCGGAGAAAGACCCAAAGTTTGTTCCAATGTAAAAGCAGATCCTTTCCGAGCGCACGGGCAGCCTTGTGTTCCAGCTTGCTGCTCTGCCTCAGATTATTTTTGAGTCTTGCCAGAATCACAGCACTGGATTTTCTCAATTCCGCGCGGTTGATTGCTCCGTCCTTGAACTGGTGCCATTTGTCAAAAACACGCACCTGATCATCCAAAAGTTGCTGGCCGAGCTTTGCCACCGCTTCATCCTTGGACTCACTCAGGGCGATGAATTCCCGCCTCAGATGCGCCCAGCAAAACTGTCTCATTGCTTCCTTCATCTTTTTATAGGTCGCAAACCTGTCTGTTACAAGCACGCCAGCAAAGGTTTCTGGGAGAATGACTTTCAAAGCCTCAAATCCACGAGTGTGGCTGAAATGGAAGAACACGGTTCTTGCAGATAACGCCACCCAAATCCAATTGCGTTCCTTGTGGCCAAAGCCAGTCTCATCCATATTGACCACATCAGCCTTTTGAATTTCTTCGCCCAGCATTTCCCAGGTTTCTTTGACTGCGTCACCCACAAATATTCCGCTTTCGTAAACCCAACCTCGCGAAACATCCGTCTTTAAAATTTCAGAGAAGAAAAACTTCAAAGAACCGATGCTCATGTGCCCCTGGGAGCGCATATAGGCCACAAGTGCCCTCAGGTTATGCCCAATTTCCCCCATCCCTGCCGCCGGTGGCAATCCTGCCTTAATCCTCTTCTGACAACATGGGCAGACGCCCTCTTCCACCTGGAATCCTATGACTTCCGTGAGTTCTTGAACCAGATCCAAGACACGATGGATTTTTGTGCCGGTAATTGCTTCTGGTGGAATTTGGTGATTGCAGTGCGGACACTGTTCAAGTTTTACAGGCACAGTCCTCTTTTCTGATCCTTCTGGCAATGGGGTTCGCGCCTTCCCGTCTCGACCATTTTGACCGCCGCGCTTACGCCCTTTCGATGGAGCGGAAGGACGTGGTTTTGCTTGGGGGCCATCAGAACCAGGGGGTTTGCTGCTGTTGTGGCTGTCTTTGGCGACCTTTTCCTGCAAAGCCTCTAGCATCAATTTGACCTCGGCGAAGGCTTCCTTTAGAGCCTTCAATTCCATCTTCAGCGCGGCGTTCTCAGCCCGCAACTCCCCGTTTTCCTTGACCAGGGCAAGGAATCTTGGATCGGTTAGTACGGGATCGTGCGTCATCCTTCAGACTATGCACTGAATTTAAAAAAAGTACAAATGAATGGCTAATATGTGCGCATTTTTTTCTGTCACTCATCGTTGGCTATGAGATATTTGGGGTGAATTCATACGGATGGGGTATGCCCATTACAGGATGACCTGACCCCGCTGCTGGATCGTGTCAAGGAGGCCGATGCCCTGAT
>CAZMMI010000647.1:0-1829 GCA_964567255.1 uncultured Anaerolinea sp. | reverse complement strand
AGGCAGCAGGCCTTCAAAGAGCAGGGCCTGGGTGTCCGGGTTCTGGCGGATCTCAGCGGGTCGAGCACCGCTGCTTTCCGGCGCGGTCACCTGCTGGTAAGGGCCGCTCTTGGGCAGGAGCACGCCCAGCGCGAAGGTGGACTCTGGGCCAGAGTTGGAGAAGGTGTAGCGCTCGTGGATGCGGTACGCGACTTGTGCGGGGAGCGAGGTGGCTACCCACAGGGCCAACAGTGAGCCAAAGCCCGCCAGCGCGAAGGAGATACCGTAACGGATGACGGTTTGACGCGTGGAAGGTTTCATGGCGAAGTCTAGGCGCGGTTTTCGCGCAGGATTTTGACCATGTCGGCCAGGGCGGTGGGGCCGCCGGCGTTGCCAGGGAAGACGACGTAAGTCATATCAGGAAAGCGGCTTTCAGGCCCGGTTTGCCAAACGGGCACGCCGGGGATGGCCTGACCAAGGACGCGCGCTTTGCGGACGTTCAGTCCGTGTGAGGCCAGCACCGCCGAGGTGATGCCACCTTTGGCGATGATCCAGGCGGGCGGCACGTCCAGGCGCTGCACCACACGGATGAGCGATTCGGCGATGGTTTGGCCGATTTCCTGAAAGCTGCGCCCTTCTTGCTCTTTGACGACCTCGCGACTTGTGAAGAGCAGCACGTCCATGCCTGCGCGAATGGCTTCGGCAGCTTCAGTGTAAGCAGCGCGGATGTGACCGCTGCGGGCAGAGGGCTCGAGCAAGGCCGGGACAGACATTTCCATCCAGGCCAGATTGGGCAGACTGCGCAGGGCGTCCAGTTGGGCCGAGGTGTGTCGCACGTAGGACCCAGCCACGATCAAGCCGCCGTGCTGCGGGTGGAGGCAGGGCAGGTTGGGGGCCTGGAGCAGGGGGGCCGCATCCATGCCGCCGCGCACGCGCACAAACGAGGCAGCGGTGCGGCAAAGGAAGCGCTTGCCGCCTGCCTCGGCTTTGACGATCGCGGCAACCAACACTTCCAGATCGCGGTAGCTGGCGGCGTTGACCACACAGGGGCGTTCGCCCGATAAGCTGTTGAGGATTTCTAGCACGCGAATTGGGCCGCCCTGGCGAATATCTTCCAGGGTGATGGAGACCACCTGATGCACGTTCCAGCGCCCGTTGGTTTTCTCAGTCACCCAGGCGCGCAGGTTGGAACTGCGATAACCGAAGTCGGCGTCGCGGGCAAATTCGGTATCTGCGACGGGGATGAGCCATTCGTCCTCGACGACATAATGAGTGTCATCGATGGTGTAGCGACCGCCTTCGAAGAGGGCCGGGACAATGAGCACGCCGTCGATGCTTCCAAGGGAGGTAGCCAGCACGTCCACCTCGAGGGGGTAGTGCCCGCGCAGGGTGGAGTCGGAGCGGCTGACCACGGCGAAATCGCGGCCGGTGGATTCACGGGCGGCGATGAGGTTGGTAGCAATCTCGCGGGTCAGATCGCGGGCCTGGCGCGGGGGCAGGCTGCGCGAGTTGGTCAGCAGGTAAACGACCGTTTCTGGGGAGCGCAGGGCGTCTTCCAGAAGGGGGACGCTCCATTTGGTGAGCACGTCCACGTTGTGAACCGTTTGCGTGCCGGTTGGATCGTCGTCGAGGACGACGACTTTACGCCGGGTGGATTCGACGCGGGCGTGGATGGCAGGGAGGAGGGTTTGGCCCCATTCGGGAGGCAGCGAGCCGAGGGTTTGGACGAGATTGCGTTTCATAAGTAAGTTGATTATAAACCATCCGTGTTATTCCTCAGCCATTTAGGAAAAGAGCCCGAATTTGTGGTGTTTGGCGGGGCGAAGCCCCGCCAAACACCACAAATTCGG
>CAZMMI010000646.1:0-1837 GCA_964567255.1 uncultured Anaerolinea sp. | reverse complement strand
GCTTCTGGCTGATAGCTGACGGCTGATAGCTATTAGCTTATCTTCGGCCAATCCAACAGCACGACTTCGGCCAGGAGGCGCGGGTTGACATTGGCGTCCAGGCGCATAAGGCCCTGCTCGAGGTCGGCGATACGCACGCGAGCCGCCGAGACGCCCACGGCTGCCCCCAGGCGGCGCAGCTCGGTTTCGTGCTCCAGGTTGGTCAGAGGCAGGTAGGGGTCGGCAGCGGAGAGCATGGCATCCCGCCACAAGGACAGCCAGGATTGGAGAGCAAAGCGCAGGCGCTCTTTGTCTTTTGCTAAGGATTCAGCATAGCCCAGGCGCGCCCGGCGCGGGTCGGCCAGCAGCCTGAACATATCCTGGCCCCAGGCGCGGCGCGCATCCAGCAAGTCGGGGTCGTCGCGCAGCCGCAGGGCGGCGCCCACTCGCCCACCGGAAAGATGGGCCAGGGTGCGGGCCTCGTCCTCGGGCAAGCCGCGCTGGGTCAGTTCGGCAGCCAGGCGATCCAATCCCAGCGGGCGCAGGCGCAGCACCTCGCAGCGCGAGGCGATGGTGGGCAGAACCGACTCGGGTGAGTCGGCGGTAACCAGCAGAACCACCTTGCGGGGGGCTTCTTCCAGGGTCTTGAGCAGGGCGTTTTGGGCGTTGGCGTTGGCTTCCTGGAAACGCAGCAATAAGGCAATGCGGTAAGGAGCCTCATAAGGCGAGAGCATGAGCGACTGTTGCAGTTCGCGCACCTGCTCCACTTTGAGGATACCGCCCTCGCGCTCGGCCTGCACCACGCTGAGATCGATGTGCTGCATGCGCTCGAACTGGTTGCATGTGCGGCACTCGCGGCAGGGCTCGCCGGGGATCTTGGGCTGGGGGCAGGTGAGGGCCTGGGCAAAGCGCAGCGCCAAGCTGCGCCGCCCCACCCCGGGCGGCCCGGTGAACAGGTAAGCATGGCGCACCTCGCTGCGGCGGATGTGCGCCTGCAAGAGCTGTTCAGCCCATTCGTGTCCGGCAACGTCCCAGGTCATGGAGTTATTGTAACACCGGAGAGATATGGGCTATGAAAGTTCCATGAATACTTCCGGTTTCTGTTCGGCAATCCGCAGCAGCGCTTCGGCTGGCCCACTCGGTTTGCGGCGGCCCTGCTCCCAATCCTGAACGGTGCGCAAGCTGACGCCCATCATCCCTGCAAAAGCTGACTGCGAGAGTTTGAGCTTGCGGCGAATTTCCATAGGAGAGGATGGTTCGCGCAGCGTTCGAGCACGCAAAGTGAGCTCGCCAGACTTATGAGCTTTCACTTCACGGATACCGTCCAATATTTCTTGAGCAATGTCACGATTAGACATCTTCTATTTCCTTCGCAATCTGGCGCAGAATGTGGGCTGGAATATTTGCTATCTCGTTTTTTGCATAGATTGTCAACAACCAGATTTCATCATTCTGCTTCATGTAAAAATAGATGACGCGCACGCCACCGCTTTTGCCTCTCCCGGCCATTTTCCAACGCAATTTTCTCACGCCGCCCGAACCGGGCACAACGTCTCCCGATTCTGGATTCATGAACAAATACCACTGGAGGCCAAGAAACTCGTCTTCATTCAAGTACTCGTAGACGAATTTTGTAAAAGCAGAGGCCTCAATGAATTCCATGCATCTATTATACGGCATTGCCGTATAATTTTCAACTATTTTCGTGTTTACTCAGCCAGAGGTAGAAGAGGAAATCTCTCTACCCTCTGAGCTGTTACCTATTTTCCGTTTCCATTCCCGTTTCCGTTTCCATTCTCTTCAGGCGGCGGCTCGGAGAGCAGTTGGCGGCGGACTTCTTGATAGACCGGCGTCATCA
>CAZMMI010000645.1:0-1841 GCA_964567255.1 uncultured Anaerolinea sp. | reverse complement strand
AAGCCGCACAGTTAAACGGAGCATGTCGCACACCGAAACGGACGAAACCGCACACTTTAAGCGAGGAAGACAGCGCTAGATAATGAATGCCCAGCATCCCCTCCCACAATACTCCAAATCCGTATACAACACATCATCCGGCCCTTTTTGAGGCAAGCGACGGCACAAATTCTTCGAATCCTACGACAATTGGTGAATCAAAGTTCAATGGGCTTTGTTTCAAAGCCGGCACTACCAATCTTGAGCACAGCGTTATATAAAACCTCAGACATCAGCGATTGGGGCAGGTGAAAATTACGCCGGTACCCTTTGACTTCCCAACCCTCTGCTTCCGCCTTTTCTGCCATCCGCTGAATGCTTCCCACGACTGTATTCGCTGCATGCAGTTTGGTGACTTGTTCGCGCACATAAAACGCTGCAGCATCTTTCGATGCCCGCCAAATAAAGGAGTAAATTTGGGAGACCGAGTACCGCTCGAGCAGGTGATTGAGCATCTCGAGCGTTTTCTCGCCTGGCTTTAATACGAGCTGGTGTTCGGATAACGTAAAATCCAGGTATTCCAGGCACTCCCATAACGCCATTTGCTTCCAGGTTGGGAACACTTCTTTTTTCCATTCTGACGGCCAGTCAGAATGGAGGAAAGATTGCTCCATCTCTTGGAAAAGGGAACTGGGCTTATCAGGTATTTGAACGCTTTTCGGGTAAAACCAGTTAGTTTTATTAACTAAAAAGGACCACTCATTCTGGTTCTTTACTCCAGAAAAAATGTCCGTCGTGTTGAAAGAATGAATTTGCAATACATTCTTGTGGTACAGCTTTTTTACGAATTCGATTGCGATATCAGCATCAGGCGCCAGACGAATTTTCTGCCCCTGGACGTAATCCAATGACATAAGCACGCGCTGATTTTCGATCAAGCCTGCCCGCCCATAGGCGGCTAAAAAGACGGCTTCTATCAGGGACAGGCTATCTATAGACACAACCTGTGCCTGATCTCGAAACCTATCAAGGATTGATCGGCGAAGCCGGCTCTCTTCCGCCTCTTTATCGGCTTGCGCCTGTTGTTTGATCTGCTCTAACTCGGCTTTACAGGAAGCACAGATATAGCTGTGCGAGTCGACTGGGTATCGTGATCGAAAACGCCGCTGCTCCAGATAATTGGATCGACTTGAAAAAGTGAAATTGGGTTGGTTGCAGCGCGAACATGTCCACGAATCTTCAAATGCAATGCAGACTTCAGCCAAACGATTGGATACGCGCTGATTATTTGTCTGGAAAAAAGCCGCAGCCTCTGCAGTGGGGTAAATAAATTCTTCGGTTTCCGGGTCAAAAGCCCAATACTTGCGGGCGATTTCCATCGATGATGGATCGGTAGTGAGGTATTTCAACTGGATCATGATTTTCCCGATAGCTTTACAGCCGTTCAAACTTTTGTATCTTGATATCTTTTGTACTGCCCTCAGAATTATAGCAAATGTTCGGCTTGTCTGACCCCATTAAGCATAGTAGCAAGGTGATTAAAATACGGAAATTTTTAACATGACCAACGCCCTCTCTGATCGATTCATCCCATTCCTTTGCAACAAGTGCTGGCGGCTAAGGCGGTTCCCCCCACAATCGTCCAAACCCGTATACAATACATCATCCGACCATTTTGAGGCAAGCGTTGGCAATAAAATTCTTCGAATCATACGACAATCATGTCGGCTCCTATACAATTGGCATCCCAGAGTCCATCCTTGCTAAGATCCAGGCAGCCATTGAGTCCATCGACCGGGTACTTCCTGGAATCCAAAAAATCATGGAAGTGTCGGAATTGGGCATCGTCTACGACGAAAAAA
>CAZMMI010000644.1:0-1843 GCA_964567255.1 uncultured Anaerolinea sp. | reverse complement strand
CAGGCCATCCGCTACGCTCGCAACGAGAAAGTGCCCTACCTGGGTTTGTGCCTGGGCATGCAGCTCATGGTGGTGGAGTTTGGGCGCTGGGTGCTGGAAAGCGAAGACTGCAACTCGACCGAATTCGACCGCACCACCCACTACCCGGTCATCGACCTGATGCCCGAGCAAGTGGACATCACCGACATGGGCGGGACCATGCGCCTGGGATTGTATCCCTGCGTATTGCAGGAAGGTTCCATTGCTCGTGAAGCCTACGGCGTGGAAAAGGTAGAAGAGCGTCACCGCCACCGCTTCGAATTCAACAACGCCTACCGCCAGCGCTTTGCCGATCACGGCATGCGCTTCAGCGGGCTGTCACCGGACGGGCGCCTGGTAGAAATTGCCGAGATCACCGACCACCCCTTCATGGTGGGCACGCAGTTCCACCCCGAGTTTCTCTCGCGCCCCAACCGCGCCCACCCCTTGTTCGTGGGCTTCGTGCGGGCCGCGGCCCAAAAAGCCGGGGTCATCTAACTTCCAGGCAAGGGAAGGAAAGCTTAATCACAAAGCAGTGAGGAACGGTCTCGTCCCTCACTGCTTTGTGATTATTCTCCTCCCCAAACCTGAACCGGCTGGGAGAGGGCAGGGTGGGGGCATTCAATCCCAGGAGAAGACAACAGAAAAGGGCCCTTCTTCCGCTACCGAGAGCCGTACCAGGGTACTTCAATACCCTGGGCGCCAAGGCGCTCGGCCAGCTCTCCAGTGTGTTGTTGGAGATGGCGCAGATTGTAGATTTGCAGCTCGCGCTTGCTAAAGGCCCACCAGTGAAAGCCGGAGGGGCCGTCGAGGTCCAACTTCGGCAGAAAATTAATAGCCTGCTCCTGGCAGAAGGCCGCAAATTCCAGCACTTCTTCCGGGGTATAGGAAAGCATATCCGGGGCGGGATGAGGCGTGGGCCATTGAATCATGCCCAGAGCCTCTGCTTCGGCGCGGTGTTTGGGCCAGGCAGCGAAATCCTCAAATTGAGGGTGTAGATAAAGATGAGTGTAGAAAATCGCGTGGTAAGCTACCCGCCAGAAGCGGTTTTTGGAGGCGGGATCATCCCACAACTCCGACGGGCAGCGGCGAACCACCTCACGGAGCATTTCCAGCGCTGCGGCATATTGGGATTGATAGACGGTATATTCCATGGAAAATCCTTTCAACGAGCGAGTAACCCCAAGAATGATTATACGTTTAATCGTGCGATTTCCTACCCCGGTCGATCTTTCCCGCGGAAAATTTTGAACATGTATTCACCACAGAAGAAGAAAGTTTCCGGGCCTCTCTGCGTGAGTAATTACAATTTTGGAGTATACTTAACCTGTTCTGTGCACGTGCTGCGGCCCTGCCGCTGAATTTCAACTCTCGAAAGGCATAAATATGGACACTGTGATCGAATCAATCGTTGGCCAGGAAGTCCTGGATTCCCGCGGCAACCCGACCGTGGAAGTGGAAGTCGTTCTGTCCGATGGCAGTTGGGGCCGCGCCGCGGTACCCTCCGGCGCCTCCACCGGCATTCACGAAGCCCTGGAAATGCGCGACGGCGACAAGAGCCGTTACGGCGGCAAGGGTACCCTCAAAGCGGTTGAGCACGTCAACACCGAAATCGCCGACCTGCTGGTTGGCTGGGACGCCGTGGAGCAGAAAGCCGTTGATATGGCCCTCCTCGAGCTGGACGGCACTCCCAACAAGTCCAACTTAGGCGCTAATGCCATTCTCGGCACCAGCCTGGCCGTGGCCAAAGCCGCCGCCAATGCCCTGGGCCTGCCCCTCTACCGCTACATCGGCGGCGTGTATGCCCACGTGCTGCCCGTCCCGA
>CAZMMI010000643.1:0-1848 GCA_964567255.1 uncultured Anaerolinea sp. | reverse complement strand
ATTTTCAGGTGCTAGTGTGCTAGTTTTTTTCATTCCATACCCAATTCTCTTAAAAAGGCGGACATTTTTCCTTCAACTTCGACTAATTGCGACTTTAGAGAATTTATCTCAAAAGCAACAGATGACAAGTCGACCAGTGCTTCCACCTCAAATGTGTCCACATACCTGGGAATATTGAGGTTGAAATCGTTTTCGCAGATTTCTCCATACTCTGCCAGGTAGGAATACTTGTCGGAAACCTGCCGGGTGGTGTAGGTCGACAAGATTTTCTCGATATCTTGCATGCGCAGGTAGTTTTGTGTCGTTCCGGCTTGGAATTCCCGACTGGCGTCGATGAACAGCACGCGCCGGTCGGAACGGTTGCGTTTGAACACCAGGATCGCCGCCGGGATGCCCGTGCCAAAGAACAGGTTGGCCGGCAGGCCAATGACGGCATCCAGCAGGTTTTCCTCGATCAGCTTCTGCCGAATGGCGCCCTCGCTGCCGCCGCGAAACAGCACCCCATGCGGCACCACCACGCCCACGCGCCCGTTCTGGCCTGGCTCCAGGTAGGTGCTTTCGATCATGTGCGAGATAAAGGCGTAATCGCCCATGCTCTTGGGCGGGATGCCGCGCCAGAAGCGCTTGTGGGGGTCGGCGGCGGCGTTCTCGGCGCCCCATTTGTCCAGCGAGAAGGGCGGGTTGGCCGTCACCACGTTGAATCGTTTGAGGTTGTTGCCCTCCAGGTGCAGGGGGTTGTCGATGGTATCGCCCCAGCGAATGTCCGGCTGGTTGATATCGTGCAGGAACATGTTCATCATCGCCAGCGCCCAGGTGGAGCCGTTGTTCTCCTGCCCGTAAATGGCGTAATCCTTGCCGCCGACTTCCTCAGCACACTTGATCAACAACGAGCCGGATCCGCAGGCGGGGTCGTAGATGCGCTCGCCGGGTTGGGGGGCCAGGAGTTTGGCCAGCAGGCGGGATACCTCGGGCGGGGTGTAGAACTCGCCGGCTTTTTTGCCGGCTGTGGCGGCGAACTTGCCGATCAGGTATTCGTAAGCGTTGCCGATCACGTCCAGGCCGTTGATCCGGCTGGGGCGCATGTCCAGGCGCGGGTCGGCAAAGTCCTGGAGCAGGTTCTTCAGGCGGGCATTGCGCTGCTTGGTCTGTCCCAGGGCAGCCTCGGAGTTGAAGCTGATGTTGCGGAAGACTCCCTGCAGCTTGGCGATGTTGGCTTCTTCAATCTTGGCCAGGGCAATGTCGATCAGCTCGCCCAGGTTGGTGGCGTTGCGCTGCTCATACAGCGAGTAATAGTCGGCGGTAGGCGGCAGCACAAAGCGCTCGCGCTCCATGCGCCGGCGGATGCGAGTCTCATCGTCCCCGAACTGCTGCTTGATCTGGGTGTAATGGTCGCGCCACACGTCCGAGATGTACTTGAGGAACAGCATCACCAGGATGTAGTTTTTGTATTCCGAGGGGTCGACCGTGCCGCGAAAGGTGTCGCAGGCTTTCCAGAGGATGGCGTTGATCTCGTCTTGGGAGATGGTAGAGTTGAGGGCCAATAATTACTCCTGAGAGGGGAAGATGGGTTAAGTATAGCCCAAAACTATCAGGAGCTACAAAGCGTGAAAATCTTTCTGTAGATTTGATCGTGAAAATTTACCGGTTTCGTTTCCGAAAATAAATGGCTTCGAATTGCGCATGCCCAACCGTCGTGCTACACTGACCGTTAAGTTCCGGTACTTTCCGGTCTTTCCAGGAATAATATTCAAAGGAGACAATAGAAGTGAACGCGCGCGAACACATTATGATTGGGTCAATTTCTGCTACAGTTGCCATGTCGGCCGCCCGGTCCCTCAACCTGGCTGC
>CAZMMI010000642.1:0-1853 GCA_964567255.1 uncultured Anaerolinea sp. | reverse complement strand
TTTTCACGCCTTTGCCCACCGCGGTGATGGCCCCGGCGAACAGGTTGTGCACGAAGGCCACGCCCTGCGTGGGCAGCCTGACTGCGCGCTCGGACAGCATGATGTTGTTATCCACCAGCGTCGGGCCATGGCCGACCTCGATAAACAGATCCTCTCCCAGGCCCAGGCCCGCCTTGCACTCCGGCCTGAGCAGGTAATCCCGCGAGAGGCAATTATCGTGGAACAGGTTGCATGATACCCTGGTGCCCTGGGTCTGCCAGTCAAGCCAGATGCCTCGGGTGCAGTCGTGAAAATGATTGCCCCGGATGATCACGTCGATAGCGGCGTGGAATTTGATCCCGCCGATCTCCGCGCCCGCCAGGTTGCGCTTGTTGTTGATATGGTGGATGTGATTGTTCTCGATTACGGAGAATACGCAGCCCAGGTTTCCCACGATGCCCGTCTGCCCGCAATCGTGGATGTCGCAGTTTTTGACCGTATGGGAGCCGATGGTTTCCTTGCTCCATCCGTCCAGCTGGGCGATCAGCGAGCAATCCCGCTGGGTCTGGGCGCCGTCCTTCAGCTTGTACCTGGACCATTTATTGTCGTTGTGCTGCTGCAGGTATTTGCCGAGGGAGATACCGGAACACTTGGAGTGGGAGACCTCGCAGTTGTCGATCACCCAGCCTTTTGACCAGTGCGGGCCGATCATGCCGTCCTGCAGCGCCGTGGGGGGCGCCCATTGCGTGGCCGCCATGGTGACCGTGAATCCCGTGAGCGTGATGAAGTCCACGTGTTCCACAGCGGGGAAGAAGCAGCGTTGGCGTACGTTGATCTCCACTTGTTCGCGGTTGGGATCGGCGCCCTGGAAGTTGGCATAGAGGATCGTCTCGTCCCGTTCTTCCCCCTGGCGGGTACACCAGGTATGCAGGGTAAAATCCTTGTCCCATGAGGTATCGTCCATCACCGGGTTCATCACCTTCTCGAGCGAGTCCTTTTCGTACAGGGATTTGCCGTTCAGGTAGACTTCTCCGGTATGGCAAGGCAAGTTCTGGTTGAGCCAATCTCCGAATACCAGGGTGGTGTAGGGGTTGTAGCCGTGGAAGTACTCATTGGGGATGGTCAGCTTCCAGACATCCCCGGACACCTTCTCCCATCCGTCAAAGCGCTCCGCGCCGGTGATCACGGCTCCCCGCGGTACCCTGGAGCGGTACACGATCGGCTTTTCCCTGGTGCCGGCATACACCGGGCGGACCTCTTCGCGGTAGACGCCAGGCTCCACCAGCACCTCGTCCCCGGCTTGAGCCACCTCCGCTGCTTGCTGTATTTTTCTGAACGGACGCTCCGCGCTTCCGTCCCCGTTAACCGCCGCTTGATGGTCTACATGCCAAATCGCCATTCTGACCTCCAGATAATTTTCGCTGATGGATCGGTGTACGTATCTGTCAAGAAGTATATTTTCAGCCTATTTCCGCTGTCAATCCATTTTCGTTTTTACTGTTGTTATCCCCCGCGGGTTTCTGTATAGTTACGCAATTATGAATACCATGATTGACGTGCAGAAAAGCCCGCTTGCGTCCACCCTTATCAAACTCTCGCTCCCCATGCTGGCCGGGAACCTTTTCAACCTGGCCTACAATTTGGCGGACACTTTCTTTATCAGCCAGATCGATCCGAATGACCAATGGCTCATCGGCGCTACCGGACTGGTCTGGCCTATCTTTTTCACGTTCATGGCGGTGATGTTCGGCATCTCCGCCGGGATTTCCTCGCTCGTGGCCCGCGCCATCGGGGCCGGCCGAGCGCAGGATCTGGACCGCACCGCGGAGAGCGGTCTCTTTCTGGCCATGGTGGGGGGTGCCGGGTTTCTCCTG
>CAZMMI010000641.1:0-1860 GCA_964567255.1 uncultured Anaerolinea sp. | reverse complement strand
GGGCAATTCATGAATTGCCCTTACTACAATCGCTTGACAAATAATATACCGATCGGTATAATGGCGACATGGATACCCGTACCGAATTGCTCCGCCAGGCCGAAAAGCTGTTTGCTCAGCGCGGATATGATGCCGTGGGCGTGCAGGAAATTGTCGATGCCGCTTCGGTGACCAAGCCCACCCTGTATCACTACTTTGGCAGCAAGCGCGGGCTGCTGGAGACCATTTTGGGCAACGAGTTCCACTTCTTCAATGAATTGCTGCGCGAGGCGGCCCATTACCAGGGCGACTTGCCGCTGACCTTGAAACGAATTGCCATCGTATTCTTTGAAGGCGCTCGCCGCAACCCGGTTTTCTTCCGCTTGCAACTGGCATTGTGGTTCGCGCCGCGCGCCAGCGAGGGCTTTCAGGTGGTAGAGAAGTACCATCGCGAGCAGTTTGACCTGGTGGAGAAGGTTTTCACCCAGGCGGTTGTCCAGCACGGCAACATGCGCGGCAAGCAGCGGGCTCTGGCGGCCAGCTTCATCGGCACGCTGCACCATTACGTTGGCCTGGGGCTCAACGACTACGCCACCCTGGACGCGCAACTGGTGGAGCAGGTGATCAAGCAGTTCCAGCACGGAATTTACTCGTAGGGTTTGGAATAATTTTTTTTACCTCGTTTCTATACCGATCGGTATAGAAACGAAACATATGGAGGATCGACAGCATGGCTCACTGGTCGGAAGACGCAATTTTTTACCACATCTACCCCCTGGGGCTCACGGACGCGCCGCAGCGTAACGATTTTTACAGTGCACCTGTTTCGCGCCTGGACCAACTCCACGATTGGGTGGACCACATGGCCTGGCTGGGTTGCAACGCCCTATACCTGGGCCCGCTGTTTGAATCCACCACGCACGGCTATGACACGGCGGATTACTACACTGTGGATCGCCGCCTGGGGGATGACGCGGCTCTGGCGCGCCTCTCAGCCCGCCTGCACGAGCGCGGCATGCGCCTGGTGCTGGACGGGGTTTTCAACCACACCGGACGCGATTTTTGGGCCTACCGCGACATCCGTGAGAAAGGCCCAGCCTCGCCTTATTGCGGTTGGTATGCCAATTTGCGCTTCGGCGAGAGCAACTCGCGCGGTGACCCTTTTCGCTGCGACACCTGGGCCGGGCATGACAGCCTGCCGCGCCTCAACCTGCACAACTCCGACGCGCGCGCTCACTTGCTGGGCGCGGCCCGCGCCTGGATCGAGAAGTTCGACATCGACGGGCTGCGCCTGGACGCCGCAGACTGCGTGGATTTGGGCTTTTTGCAGGAGCTGGCTGGTGCCTGCCGCGGCCTCAAACCCGATTTTTGGCTGATGGGTGAAATTGTCCACGGCGATTATCGAAACTGGGCCAACCCCCAAACCCTCGATTCCGTGACCAATTACGAGTGCTACAAGGGCCTGTATTCCAGCCTGAACGACAAGAACTACTTCGAGATCGACTATGCCCTCAAGCGCCAGTTTGGCGAGGGCGGGCTGTATCGCGGGCTGAACCTGTATAACTTTGTCGACAACCACGATGTGGACCGGGTGGCTGGGCTGCTGCGCGAGCCGGGCTTGCTCTTCCCGCTGTACCTGCTGCTGTTCACTATGCCTGGCGCGCCTTCCATCTACTACGGCAGCGAGTTTGGCCTGGCGGATAAAAAGACCGCGCACTCCGACGCGCCCCTGCGCCCGGCCCTGGATCTGAACCGTTTGCCGGAAAGCGACCTGACCCGGGCCATTGCTCGCTTGAGCCGCCTGCGCCTGGCGCTGCCGGCCCTGCGCCGCGGCGATTATCGCCCGGTGCACGTGGGCAGCAATCAACTGGCTTTCCTGCG
>CAZMMI010000640.1:0-1869 GCA_964567255.1 uncultured Anaerolinea sp. | reverse complement strand
GCGGCAATGGTATTAATTCTCCCCGGCCTGGCCCTGCTGGCCTGGCTGGACGGGCGCAAGCGCGACGTGTTCTGCGGCCTGGCTGACTCCGTGGCGCTCAGCGTCTCGCTCACCGCCCTGGTTGCGCTGGTCTGCTTCCTGCTGGGTTTTGCGCCGGGCGTATGGGGCTGGCTGGCCTTCTACGCCGTTGCGCTGCTGGCCCTGGCGATGGCCCTGCTGCGCACAAGCTGGCCCTCGCTTGGCGGGATGGCCCGATGGCTGCGCCGCGAATGGCGCATGGTGCTGAGTCTGCTTGCCGGAGCGGCGCTGCTGGCAGGGGCGGTGGCCTGGCGCTTTTATCAGGCGCGCTCGCTGGCCTTTCCGGCCTGGGTCGATTCCATCCAGCATGCCCTGGTGACGAAGCAAATTTTGGAGACGGGCGGGCTGCCGGATACGATGCTCCCGTATCTAAACGCTCCCTTCTATTATCATTACGGCTTCCACCTGGTGGCGGCGGCCTTTGCCCGCTGGAGCGGCATGGTTCCCGACCAGGCCGTGCTGTGGCTGGGCCAGGTCATCAACGCTTTGGTAGGTCTGGGTGTGTACCGCCTGGGGCGCTCGCTGAACCTGCCCAAAGGCGGCTCGCTGGCGGCGGCCTTGCTGACCGGGTTTGTCATGCAAATGCCCGCCTATTACCTCACCTGGGGGCGCTTCACCCTGCTCACCGGATTGGTGGTGCTGCTGCCAACCATGGCGGCAGCGTTGGACGCGCGCCGCGAGCCGGAAACCCCGGGGGTTTTGCTGCGCCTGGGGCTGCTGACTGCCGGGTTATGCCTCACCCATTACCTTGCCGTGGTGATGCTGGTGCTGTTCTTGCTGGGGCTGGGCCTCGAAGCCTTGTTCCGCGACCTGCGCGCGCGCAGGCCCATCCTTCGCTTCACCTCCCTGCGCCTGGCGGCTCCCCCATTGCTGGGAGCGCTGGCAGCCCTGCCCTGGCTCCTGCGCGTTCTGCAAAACCAGTCTGCCTCGGTAGATGTGATCCTGCCGGGAGAAAGCGCAGCCAATTGGTCTTATCTCACCTACCTGTTGGGTCCGCGTTACAGCCACATCCTGATGGGCATGGCGGCGGGCGCTTTCGTCTTCAGCCTGGGGCTTCTGGCGCTGGAACTGCTGCGCAAGCGCGCCGCCGAAAACACCGCTCCGCGAGCGCTCTTTGCCGCCTGGACGCTGCTGCTCTTGCTGCTGGCCCTGCCGTTTGGGCTGCGCCTGGGCCCCTTCCGCCCCGATCACTACGTGATCGTGCTATTTCTGCCTGCTTCCATCTGGTTGGGTGGGCTGCTGGCCGAAAGCGCCGCCGCCATAACCCGCCGCTGGAATCGCTGGGCAGGGTGGGGGGCGCTGCTGCTGGTGATGGGGCTGCTGGTGGGTTGGGGGCTGCGCGAGTCGCGCAATGTGCTCAACCCGGTCACCTTGATCGCCGACAAAGTGGATCGCGCCGCCCTGGATTGGGTAACGCAAAACGTGCCCGTGACCGGAAAATTTTATATTAACGCCACGCACTGGCAGAGCGGCGCCTACCGCGGGGTGGATGGCGGCGCGTGGATCATCCCATATACGGGTCGCGGGGCTTTGCTACCCCCAATTTCATATATGTGGACGGACGAAGAAGAGTATACTCAAATAAACGTTTGGGCCGCAAAGACGGGTCAACTCAAAGGCTGCACGCCCGATTTCTGGCAGATGGTGCGCGAGGCAGGCCTGACCCATGTGTACCTGCGCCAGGGGCGCGGGGCGTTGCAGCCGGATATGTTAGCCGACTGCCCGCGCTTGCGGGTCATTTACAGCGAAGGAGGCGTGTGGATCTACGAGATTCTGCTTCCATAGAGCCGG
>CAZMMI010000639.1:0-1872 GCA_964567255.1 uncultured Anaerolinea sp. | reverse complement strand
TCGACCCAAATCCCACCCCCGTTGCGCCTGCTCTGCCGCTGGAACAAGGCTACTGTCCCGAGGAGACCCTCTTGCAAACCGCCCTGGCAGCGCCTCCCGCCAACCTCGGCGGGCGCGTGGCCTACCTGGAGTGGGACGGCGAGAGCCAGCAGATGGTCGTCGCCAATTGGGATGGCTCCAATCGTCTGTCCCTGGGCCAGGGCATCTTCCCCAACCTCTCGCCCTCCGCCGACGAGGTGATTTACAGCACCTTCGAGGGTGGGTTGGCCGCCCGCGGCTTGCCCGCCGGCGAGATCACTGCGCTCACCCCCGGCGTCGAAGGCGTCTTCGACATCTGGCCCATGCGCGCGCCGGATGGCAGCCAGATTGCCTTCGAGCGCGTGACAGGTCACACCGCCGACATTTACCTGCTCGCCCCCGATGGCTCCAACCTGCGCCCGGTGGTGGATACGCCCGAAGACGAGCGCTTGCTGGGTTGGTCGCCCGACTCAAGCCTGTTGTACTACCAGGTCACCGCCCTGGACGGCGCTGCGCGCCTCCGCACGCTGGATGTGCGCAGCGGCGCCGTGGAGGAGATCGGCAGCCTGCCCCAGGGCACAATCACCGCGCGCCTCTCCCCCGATGGCGCCCGGCTGGTGTACTTCACCCTGCAAGGCACCTACCTCTCCGCCGCCGATGGCAGCAACCCCATCCTGCTGCTGGCAGCCACCCCGCGCTTCACCAACCAGATGCACCCCTCCTGGAGCCCGGACGGAAATTGGCTGGCGCTGGCCTACTGGGAGACCCCAACCAGCGCCGATCCAGGTCTGGCCCTGGTGAACGTCAGCACCTGCCAGGCGGTGCTCCTGCCCCAGTTCATGAGCGGTTGGATCTCCTCCTGGGTGCCGTAGGTCTACGCCTCCTCCACGATCGCGTCCGCCTCGATCTCCACCAACCATTCCGGCTCCAGCAGTTTCGCCACCTGCACCATCGTCGCCGCCGGGCGCACCTCGCCGAAGAACTCGCCGTGCACCCGGCCCACGGCCTCCCAATCCTCGGCATGCACCAGGAACATGCGCGTGCGGATCACATCCTTCATGGATGCGCCCGCTTCTTCCAACGCCGCCTGGATGATCTCCAGGCAGCGCCGGGTTTGGGCTGCCGGGTCGCCCACGCCCACCGGCTTGCGGTCCGGCCCGATTGGGGCCGTTCCCGCCACTGCCACGAAATTGCCCACGCGCACCGCGCGCGAAAAGCCAATCAACCCCTCATACGGGCTGCCGCTTAGAATTAGTTTGTGCGCCATGACTACCTCCTCTTTTCCCCTTTTATTTTTTCCTCCCCAACCAGCGCCGCACCGTGGCGGCGTACGCTCGATATTCCTCGCCAAACTTGGCCGCCAGGTAGCGCTCCTCGGGCAGGATCAGCACCCACAGGCACAGGGCCAGCGAAACCAGCACAGCCGCCAGCCCCCACAGCAGTTTCAACACCAGTGCCATCCCCAAAAAGACGCACAACGCCCCCAGGTAAAGCGGGTTGCGCGAGAAAGAAAACACTCCCGTCTGGATCAACTTCGTGGTCGGCTGGCCTGGGTCGGTGGGCTGATGGTGGCGGGCGAATTCCCGGCGCGTCGCTACAATCACTGCCAGGCCCGCGACAATCAGGCCAATCCCAACGACCGGTAACGCCTGAGACAGAAGACCCTGCGGAAAAGGCAGAGGAACCAGAAAGTGCAGGAGGATGCCCAGCAAAAACGGCACCCCAAACATCACTTCGCCAATCACCCAGTTTCTTTTGTGCGCAGCATCCCCTTTCATCTTTCTACCTCCACCACAAATCTTCTAAACCCCGCCTTTCCGCCGGTTGTCTGCGTGGCATACACGAACAGCCCAA
>CAZMMI010000638.1:0-1885 GCA_964567255.1 uncultured Anaerolinea sp. | reverse complement strand
GCCCTCACTTATGCCTCAAATTCGGCGTCTTTCCCCAGATAGCTGAGTAGTCACAAAAATGCTACAATAGGCACATGCTGCGAGCATTTTTCGTCGGTCTGTCGAAGGCGGGCTGGGCGCAGCGCCTGTTCACCCGTTGGGGTGTATCGAGGCGCACGGCGGCCCGCTTTGTGGCTGGTGAGACGTCTGCCGAAGCCTTGCAGGTTGTCCGGCAGTTGAACCAGACCGGTATTCAGGCCACGCTGGACGTCCTGGGTGAGAACACTACCTCGCTGGCGGCGGCGGCACAATCGGCGGCGGAGGTGCGCAGCCTTCTGGACGAGATCCAGGCGGCGGGCGCGCGGGCCAATGTTTCCATCAAACTAAGCCAGTTCGGCTTGAACCTCGACCCGGCTGTGTGCCGTGAGCATCTCTTTTCTATCCTCGAGCGAGCCCGTTCGGCGGGCAATTTTGTGCGCATCGACATGGAAGACTCGGCGGTGACTGCTTTGACGCTGAACCTGTACTACGCGGCGCTGGAGGCGGGTTTTGACAACGTGGGCATTGTCCTGCAGGCTTACCTTTACCGCACTGAGGCCGATCTGGAGGAAGTGCTGCGGCGCGGCGGAAAGGTGCGGCTGTGCAAGGGCGCTTACCGCGAGCCGCCCCTGGTGGCCTTCCAGACAGCGGACAAGGTCTGCGAAAATTACGACTGGCTAGCCCAGCAGCTTTTGCAGGCAGGCGGCTCATTATTGAGCGCCGACGGGCGTTTTCCTCCGGTTCCGGCGATTGCTACGCATGACCCTCAGCGAATCGAGGCGGCCAAACGAGAGATCGAGCGGCTGGGGCTGCTCAAAGAGGCGGTCGAATTCCAGATGCTCTACGGAATGCGCCGCGATTTGCAAGAACAACTGGCGGCGGAAGGTTTCCCGGTACGTGTGTATGTGCCCTTTGGGACTCACTGGTTCCCATACTTCATGCGCCGTTTAGGCGAACGACCTGAAAATGTATGGTTTTTCCTTTCCAATTTCTTCCGGCGATAAACTATGAATGAACCTGTTCCGACCCTTTCCCAACATTTGATCCGCATCGCGCATCCCTGGGTGCTGCTGCTCAGCGCCGGTTTGTACGCGCTGGGCGGGGGCGTGGCCAATTATCTGGGGTACTCGATTGATTGGCCTGTCTATTTGGTCGGACAGGCCATGCTACTCTTGTTGTTACTGAGCAGTTATTTCTTGCGCGAGTACTTCGACCTGCCGGCTCTGCCCGAAGAACGGCGCAAACCGGGTGAGCCGCCGCGCTTGCTGCGAACGGGTATCTTACAAATTGCGGCGACCTGCCTGACGGTGGGCGCTGTGCTGACCGTGATGTTGTTTGCCCAGGGCGCATTGAGCCCGGAAGGGTTCTTGTTGCTGGGGTTGGTGGTGGTGATGGGGCTGGCTTATGCCATCCCGCCGCTGCGCCTGGCCTATTCGGGTTACGGCGAGTTGATCATGGCGGTGTTGCTGGCTAATATGGCTCCGGCCTTGTCCTTGATGCTTCAGATTGGCGAGCTACACCGCTTGATTGCCCTGATTACTTTCCCATTGACGTTCCTCTACCTGGCGACTCATCTGGCGATTTCGATGCAGCGTTACGCCGAAGAGGAGCGCAAAGAGCGGCGCACGATGCTGGTGCGCATGGGCTGGCAGCGCGGGATGAGTTTTCATAACCTGCTGATCTTGCTGGCTTTTCTACTGATGGGCGCGGCGGCTTTATTGGGTCTGCCCTGGCGGCTGACCTGGCCCGGGCTGCTGGCGCTGCCGGTGGGCCTCTTCCAAATCTGGCAGGTCGTGGCGATAATGAACGGCGCGCCGACCCGCTGGCGACTTTTGGAAATAACCGCCGGAGCCACGCTGGGACTGAC
>CAZMMI010000637.1:0-1895 GCA_964567255.1 uncultured Anaerolinea sp. | reverse complement strand
ACAGCGTGACCATGCCCGACCTTCCTGGCATTCCGTATGCAGTGGTTGGAAATTATCCGGTGACCTTGATCATCAATGGTATGTCGAACACTCCCTCAGATGATGTGGTCATTGGACAGGCTAACCCTGGCGGCGCTACGGTGACTTTTAGCCAGCCGGGAGCGATCGTCAAGTTCAATAATAACTGCCCCGATAACACAAACAAGAAATGCAAGCTGGTGGTTTTGGGGAACCTGGTACTGCAAGGCACTGAAAACGATCCTGTGATCTTTACCTCCTTCCACGATGATGGGGTCGGCGGCGATACCAACGGAAATGGCAGCCTTACCACGCCCGCAAAGGGGCAATGGGATTTCATCCAGCTATCTGGGCCGGTCACCGACTTCAAGTATGCCCTGGTGCGCTATGCCGTGGAAGGGGTGCGGGTGTTCTTCAAAGGAACCGACGCGCAGAATATCGACCCAACCATCCAGCATAGTAGTTTCTACAATAACACCACTGCGATCGTTTTGTGGGTGGCTGGCGCTGGAGATATCGGAAAGCGTCCCGACCCGGGGATCGATCCGGACGGTGAGCGGATGCAGATCTTCCACAATACCTTCATGAACAACGATAACCAAATCATTGTTCACCGCAACGAGTCGGATACGGGCACGGCCCCGAAACCGCTGGTAACCGGGGTGGTTTATGCGGACCTGGCGCAAAACGATTTCCTGGAGACGACCAATTACGGCGTGAATAACCTCCTGGAAATTCCGGCGAGCCATCCGCATCCCGAGTACTACACGATCATTGCGCTTAATAACTATTGGAGCGATCCCAGCGGGCCGCATCATGCGACGCTCAATCCCGGCGGAAAAGGCGTGGAAGTCAGTGATAAGGTGGAATTCATGCCCTTTGCAAGCAGCGCGTTTCACCAGTCGACCAGCCTGTCGATTGGTGGCAGGGTGACGCTGACCAATCCGCCCGATCCGAATAATCCCGGCGTGGCTGGGGTAACGCTATATTTGACCGGCGCGAGCAGCCAGACGGTGATTACCAATGCACAGGGCTACTACCAGATCAACGGACTCCAAATGGGCAATTATCAATTGGTTGCCGACAAAGCGGGGTACTACTTTACGCCCGCCATGTACGGCCCCTTTGATTTGCAATCCGATGCAGAGATGAATTTCACCGCTGATTTGATGTCCCCTGGGGCCCAATACGTGTACTTCGAAGACGCCCTGGTGACCGTGACTCAGAGGGCTTCTGGGGACCTGGTGGTTTCTCTTAAAGTTTTACTGACCAAACCTTCCGCAAACACCACAACCTTTAAGTTTAGCACCGTAAGCGGGACCGCTACCAGCACGGGGTGTCCCAGCAACCGACAGACCTGTGATTACATTGCGCGTTCCAATGTCTCTGCGTCCTTTGCCGCGGGGGAGATAGAAAAAACGATCACTGTCACCGTCAAACCGGGCGACGGTACAGAGCCTGTGGAGTATTTCCTGGTCCACCTGGATCCGACTGTGACGAATCCGGACGGATATAGCGTGCTGCCGGGCGGGGGGGACATTTTGGTTGTGATTAAGCCAAAATGGGATCATCAGGTCTATTTACCACTACTACGTCGGTAAACATTCGAATTTTTGGAACCCAAGAAAAAAAGGCGCGTGTTTCGAACGCGCCTTTTTTTCTTGGGTTGGTTGGGATAAGATTAAAACGTCCTGCGTGTGGTGTCGGCGGGAAAGTTAGTCCAGGCAAAGGCCTTACGCGGTGCGAGGCAAATTAGAAGAATTTTATTCCACCATGTGGCAGGTTTTGAGGCGTAGTCCACTTCCTTATGTTCTCCTGTGAGAGCGGCGGCTAACATCTGGCGCGTTTCGGTTGGAGTATGCGGGTACCTCGATCGT
>CAZMMI010000636.1:0-1898 GCA_964567255.1 uncultured Anaerolinea sp. | reverse complement strand
GTACAGGAGAATGCGCCAATTCATGGTTGACCAGTTGGGTGTAGAGCCTTCGCGGGCCGCCGTGGCGTTCTTTGATGAAATCAGGCAGAGACGTTCTGATGCGCCCTCCCTCAAATTGCAACCGGAATCAAAGATTAATTTTCGTGGGGAATCGGACCAGTTTGTGGGGCGAGAAAAAGAGCTCGATGATGTTTCGGATCTCATGGCCAACCCGGCTTGCAAACTGTTGACGCTGCATGGCCCCGGCGGCGTAGGCAAGACTTTCCTGGCTCGCAAATTTGCCCACCAACAATGGGGCTTGTTTCAAGATGGGGTCTTCTTCTTTTCTTTCGCTTTTATTGCCTCTTTTGAGGAGTTCCTGTCGGCGATATTGGATGGATTAATGATCCCTGCGGGTGAGGCTGGTGACAACCTGGCCCGCTTGGTCAGCTTTCTGCGGAACAAGCGTATCCTGTTGGTATTTGACAATTTCGAGCACCTTGTTGGTGACACGGATATTGCCCAAGCCAACCTGCGAATTATGGCTGGGGCGAGAGATGCAAAGATTCTGGTGACTTCGCGTGAGCGGATGAATCTGACCGGAGAGTGGGTTTATCCGCTCCAGGGAATGCGTTTTCCGGCGGAGACGATATGCATTCAGCCTGAGCAGGTTGATGATTATGATTCGCTGCGTTTGTTCTCAAACCACGCACGCCAGGTGAAGCCTGATTTCCAGTTGGATACATCTACGCTCCCGGCCGTTACTCAAATCTGTCAGATTCTGGATGGCCTGCCGTTGGGGATTGCTTTGGCGGCTGCTGAAATATGGGGGCAACCCTGCCAGACGATCGCCGATACTATGCGGGCTAATTTGAGGCAATTGCAATCCACTGCCCGTGGCGTTGATCCGCGCAACCAGAGCTTGTGGGCGAACCTTGATATTTCGTGGCAGTTGATGAACGAACGTGGCCGGGAAACTTTTGCTCGCTTGGGTGTGTTTGTGGATGGGTTCGTCATGAGCGCTGCTGAAAACATTGCGTTAGCGGACGCGCCTACGCTGCAGCGGCTAGTGGACCAATCTCTTATTCGTTGCGATGCCGATGGACGCTTCAGGATGCACGCAGTCATTCGCCAGTATGCGCTCGAGCGTTTAGTTGGATTGTCTGCACTGGAGGTGACCAGGTTTGCTTTTGTTGAGTACTATGCCGGTTTATTAACCGAAATGCTCCCCAACCTCAAATCAGACCGGCAAGCGGTGGTATTGAATGAGATCCAATACGAGTTAGGCAACCTCCGGCAAGCCTGCAAGTGGGTTGTAGAGATCGAGCGTATTGAGTGCGTTGCTGCATTTGTCGATACGCTACACTTGTTCTTCAGTATTCGCAGCCGCTTCCATGAAGGAATTGATTTCTTGTTGCCGATGGTCACCTGGTTGGAAGAAAAAATGGTTGGCGGGGAAAGTCGGGCGATTGAAACTGCTCTGGCGAGGGTGCTAGCCAGGATGGGCTCTTTGGCGCATCTATGCAGGTCAAATGAACTGGCGCGAGAATCGCTGGAAAAGGCACTGCGTATATCCGTCGACCGCGCTCTGGAAGACGAGATCGCTTTTTGTCGGTCTGTACTGGCCGATTTGCATCTGCGAAACAAAGATTTCGCCCGGGCGGTGAAGTTTGCCCAGGATAACCTGATCTACTATCAGGAAGTTGGGGTGTCGAGTGGTTTGTCGCAGGCTACCTACATGCTAGGGCTGATTGACCTTCGCCGGGGGCGCATGGAGAGTGCCAGGAAATATATGGAAAAAGCGCTTGCGGTTGCCCGTAACACACCCGAGCCGAGAAGGATCATTGCCCCATTGAACATTCTGGGGGATATCTATTGTAATGATGGAAACTATGATGAAGCACGGCAGATGTTTCAAG
>CAZMMI010000635.1:0-1907 GCA_964567255.1 uncultured Anaerolinea sp. | reverse complement strand
CGAGCGCTGGGTCAACCGCCCCGAAGAATAATCAAACACTTCCATCGGGAGAAAATCCTTCTCCAATCGACGATTGCAAACCCCTGGCATCATTGTACTGAGGGAGGGCTTCAGCCCAACCGCTCTCCTTCAAGCCCACATTCCCGACCTCGCGGACCGAGGGAGGATTTCAGTCCAACCGCATCTCCCCATCTCCCCTGGCTTCATTGTACTGAGGGAGGGCTTCAGCCCGACCGGTCTCCTTGAAACCCAACCTCCTGGACGCCACGCCCCGAGGGAGGACTTACTCCAACCGCATCTACTCAGCTCGGCTGGCTTCATTGTACTGAGGGAGGGTTTCAACCCGACCGAATCTCCCAACCACCTCAAATTTGTAATGCTCCTGTAATGCCTCTCTGTCTTCATTTGTGCTACAATAAAAAACAGACCGGTCGGTATCTTTTCAGTTTTGGAGTAGCACATGCAAGCTCGCAGCGAGGAAACTCGCGCCCGCCTGCTCTCGGAGGCCGAGAACCTCTTCGCCGAACAAGGCTTCGATGCCACCGGCGTCGCGGATATCTGTTCCGCCGCCGGGGTTAGCAAAGGCGCATTCTACCATCACTTCCCCACCAAGCAAGCCCTCTTCCACGCCCTCATGGAAGGCTGGCTGGCCCAGCTTGACCAGCAAATGAACGCCGCGCTGCAAGCCTCTTCCAGCGTCGGCGCAGGCCTGCTCAACATCGCCGGCGGCACCGGCCCCATCTTTGAAGGCGCCGGCGCCCGCTCGCCTATTGTCTTCGAGTTCTGGATGCAGGCCTCGCGTCACCCCGATGTCTGGCAAACCGCGGTCGCCCCCTATCGCCGCTATCTCGAACGCTTCGCCGCCATCGTCCGCGCCGGGATCGCAGAAGGCACCTTCCGCCCCGATCTCGACCCTCTCGCCGCCGGTCAAACCCTCATGGCCCTCGCAATGGGCTTGCTCTTACAGGCATTCCTCGACCCCCACGGCGCCGATTGGGGTCAAGCCACCCTGGAAAGCGTCAAAATACTCATTCGCGGCTTCGAAAACCGCTGAATCATTTATCCGTCTCGAGTGAAATTTAAGGAGTTGAAACCAATGAATCTGATCACAGGCGTTGCTGGTCATCTGGGAAATGTTCTTGCACGCGAGCTGTTGGCGCGCGGCCAACCCGTCCGGGGACTCATCCTCCCCGGCGAAGACACTACTTCCCTGGAAGGGTTGGAGATCGAATTGGTTGAGGGGAATGTCCTCGACCTTCCCTCGCTGGTGCGCGCCATGCAGGGCGTTGAAGTGGTTTTCCACATGGCTGCCCTGGTGTCCATCGTGGAAGATCACGCCCCCCTGCTGTATAAAGTCAACGTGGAAGGCACGCGCAATGTCATCGAGGCTGCCCGCCAGTGCGGCGTGCGCCGCCTGGTCTACACCAGCTCTATTCACGCCATCACCCGCCCACCCGACGGCGTTGTGATCGATGAAACATTGCCCTTCGATCCCAACAACCCCGCCGGACCTTACGACCGCACCAAAGCTGCCGCCTCACTGGCAGTCCTGGAAGCCGCTCAAGCCGGTCTGGACACAGTCATCGTCTGCCCCACCGGCGTGCTTGGGCCTTACGACTTCCGCCGCTCCGAGATGGGCGAAATGGTCCTCACCTGGATGAAACGCTCCATCGGCATCGTTATCAACGGCTTCTTCGACTTTGTGGATGTGCGCGATGTTGCCGCCGGGCACATCCTGGCTGCCGAGAAAGGCCAGACCGGTGAGACCTACATCCTCGGCGGCGAGCGCATATCCGTCACCCAAATTCAGCAGCTCGTCCAGCAAGCCGCCGGCATCCACACCCCCGCCGTTAACATCCCCATGCGCCTGGCCATGTTCGCGGCCCGCTTTGCCGAAATCTACTATC
>CAZMMI010000634.1:0-1908 GCA_964567255.1 uncultured Anaerolinea sp. | reverse complement strand
GCGTGGCGAGACCCGAAGAGCCCTTTTCCATGCTATTATAGGTTCAATAAGAATAGGTGTGGCAATATCCGCCCCACCCATCCAAGGCGTACTCTAAACCAATGAACAACAAACCTCTCAACCCCGGCTTACCAGAACCTGGAAATGTGTTTTTAATACCGCTTACAGACACTCAATATGGAGCCTGCCGGATTCTGCAGAAAAGACTGGAACGAGGCAAGGAATCCATCCTCGTAGCAGCATGTGTCTGGACCGGAAGTAATCAGCCCAATCTAACCGATCCCGCTCTCACACAAATTCTTGTCTTAAATAATCACGCCACGCGCAATCAAAAGGCATTATTTTGGACTGCACAACCAATCCCCCCTGAATTTACCCTAATAGGATCTCTGGGGCTGATCCCCGCCGAACAAAAGCTGTGGTGCAGTCTGAGAGTAGACTGGTCCTGGTTTCTATTCGAACTACAACGGCAGTGGCGTTGGGACAACGATCGCGATGCGGTTCTGGCGGAAGAAGAAGTGAAACGTCAAAAGCGAGAAATTCGCCGCAATGAACAGGCACAGCGGACCCGTGACCATCTTACCGGACTCACGCTCGAAAATTTACGTACCAGGCAGCTTTTCACCCATTGGCAAGGAATTGTGCCCGAAGCTGCTCTCCAATCCACACGCGAAATCTTCACCCAAACCATCAACCAGCTTCTTGGCCTGGGGCCAAAAGCCTCCGAACCCGAAATCATCGGCGTACTCCAAGAGTCCATTCAGGCATTGAACACACTCAACACCCGGCAGGATCGTTTTATTGGGACAAACGAGCGCGAAAACCTCTGTGCCGCCTTCGATGAAATTGTTCACGCCTGCAAACTGGGTCATCACAAAAATCTGGCCGACAGGTGGCGAGAATGGTAAATCGAAATAAGCATCATCTCGCGCCACCATTGATCAACATCCAGTAGCCTTATCTAGCAATCAACGCGTCATAAATTCTCAAGAAAAGGGCATCCATAAAATGGCCAAAAGAATAACCAAAGCGAATCTGCCAGACTCTGGAGAGGTGTTTTTAATGCCACTCGAAGATGGGCGCTTTGGCGTATGCCGCATCCTCCAAAAAGGTCGTGAAGGCCGTCAGGAGCGCGTACTCGTTGTTGCATCCCCCTGGATCGGCTCGGGCAAGCCAGATCTGTCGCTTCCGGTGTTTCGTGAAGTGCTCATGCTCAATCATCACGCCTGGCAGAATTCACTGGCCATGCTTTGGCTCTGGCAACCTCTCCCCGCGGAGTTCAAGCAAATCGGCTTCCTAGAACCCACAGAAGCCGAAAAGCAAATTTGGTGCGGGTCTGGAGCTTCGTGGGAATGGTTGGCAACACAGTTGCTGGAACAGTGGCGTTGGGACCATGACCGTGAGGCCGTTATAAAAGAAGATGACATAAAAGCCCTGGAACAAAAAAAGCGTCGCGAAGACTACGCGCGGCTGCGCAGCGAATACCTCGCCACGGTGACACTCCAAGATCTTCGAGTTAAGGAGCGTTTTGAGATTTGGAAAGGATCTGTGCCCGCTGCCGCACTTTACGATACACGCCAAATCTTTATAGATACAATTGACAACCTCATCGCTTTAGGACCCGAAGCCAGTGAGACTATCCGTTTAGATGTACTCAAAGGCTGCATAGAGTCTTTGAACTTACTCGATAGCCAGAATGGCCTTTTCATCGAAACCGACGAGCGAGAAGACCTCTGCGATGCGTTCGATGAGATCGTTCACGCCTGTAAACTGAGTCATCACAAAAATCTGGCCGATAAATGGCGAGAGTGGTAAACCGGAGAAAATAAATGATACAATCATCTCAATACCCTCAAATCTACCTGGTCAGCGGCGGGCGCGGCGCCGGCAAGACCACTTTCTGCCAGA
>CAZMMI010000633.1:0-1917 GCA_964567255.1 uncultured Anaerolinea sp. | reverse complement strand
CCCCCTTTCGGGTAAGATAGTTTTATCCACCCAACAAAGGAGTTCCCCTCACCTACCCATGCTGCCAGTCATTGACCACCTCCTGGTCGACCGAGCAGATACCAGTACGACAACGGGGGATCAACAATCCGTTCTGGAGCAATATCTGAAAGATTTGGAAGCCGCCCGCGGCGGGCCTCCCGCCCAGTTGGCTTCCCAGCATCTTCAAACGGCCCAACTGCTCTCGCGCCTGGGCCAATGGGAAGATGCCACCGTTCATGCCCAGGAAGCCATCCGCCTGGACGGCGCTTCGCCCACTGCCGGCGAAGCCTTACTGCTCCTGGGCATTGGGGCCATCGAGTCCAACGACCTGGACGCTGCCGAAGAACGCCTCCAGCAAGCCGCGGACCACTGCCGCCGCAGCGGGCACAAGAGCGGCCTGGCCAGTGCTTTACACAACCTGGCCGTCGTTGTGTTCACCATCCGCGGAAAGTTCGACCTGGCGCTCTCCACGATGGAAGAAGCCCAAATCTTATATAACGAACAGGGCATCAAGCATTGGGGGCTGCCCTGGCTGCGCAGTTACGTTTTCCTCCTGCGCGGAGAGCTGCGCCGGGCGCGTCAGGCCCTGGATGAACTCGTCCAACAGATCGAACCCGGCACGCGCCTGGCCGGCGGGTATTACTACCTGTGGGCGCGGCTGGAAATCGACGAGGGAGAATACGACAAAGCCCGCGAATACCTGCGCCTTTGTCTGCGCATCGCAACCCAAACGGGCGTGCCCGAACTCAACGTTTGGGCCAGAATCGAGCTCAGCCGCCTGTACCGCCGCAGCGGGCAAATCCCCGCCGGGCTGGAATGGATCGAAGAAGGCCTCAAACATGCCCGCCGCTCCAATCTGCTTTACTCCTCTGCTTTGGCCCTGGTTCAATTAGCCAAGACCCAGTGGGCTCTGGATGAAAACGCGCCGGCCATGTCGTCGCTGGAGCAGGCCCTGGTCATATTTGAGCAGTTCCAGGCCGCCTTTGATTTGGCTTATGCTTTGTATCTCAAATCGGTATGGACCGCCCAGATGAATTCGCCCCAGGCAGGCCCCGTCTGGCAATCTGCCGTTTCTGCCATCAACCACGGCGGCTACGCTTTCATTCTCGAGCGCGAGCAAGAAACCGCCTTCCCGTTGCTCGCCGCCCACCTGCGCAGCCCCGATTTTCCCATCCGCCAGGCTGCCGAAAGCGTTCTACCCAGCCTCGCCAGGGTCGCACCACCGCCCCTGCGGATTTTGACTTTGGGACAGTTCACCGTCTGGAAAGGCTCTCGCCCCATCCCCGACCGGGCCTGGCAGCGCCGTAAAGCCGGTGATTTGTTCCGCTACCTGCTCCTCCAACCCGGCCGGTCTGCCGGCAAAGATGCCATCCTCGACGCCCTGTGGCCCGAAGCCGGCTTTGAGTCGGGCACGGCGCAGCTTCACCAGGCCACCTCCACGCTCCGGCATATCCTGGAACCGGACTTGCCCGAAAAATTCCCTTCGCGTTACCTGGCGTATGAAGGCGAGCAGGTTTTGCTCACCCTGCCCCCTCGCTCGGTGGTCGATTTTGAGCAGTTCGAACAAAGCCTGCATACCGCATCCAACTCATCCCGGCTGGATGAACTCCAAACCGCTCTGCGTCTCTATCCCGGCGACCTGCTTCCCGCCGATCTGTACGCAGATTGGACAACCGAAGTGCGCACCCGGTTGGCCGAATTGTATGAGCAGGGTTTGCTCAAGCTGGCCCGCTCGTATTTCGCCGCCCAACAGTTTGCCGACGGGTTGGATTGCTGCCGCCAAATCCTGCGCCGCGACCCCTGGAGCGAAGACGCCACCCTCATCGCAATGCAAATTTATATCCAACTCGATGCCGCCCCCCACGCGCTGCGCAAGTATCGAATGCTCGAGCAAAC
>CAZMMI010000632.1:0-1927 GCA_964567255.1 uncultured Anaerolinea sp. | reverse complement strand
AGAGACTTTTTCTTAAATAATTCAAAATCCCCTTGCAAGAGGGGATTTTGTCGTTTAATCCCCTTGTCCACATAGTACAATATCTCAAACTAGACGCCCAAGCCGGGCGCAGAGTAAGGCAATCCTCACTATTCAGCATAAGGATTACAAAAGATGTTACAAGCTTCCATTCAGGCTCTGGAAGATCGAATCGATAAAGTTGCTCGAGAGACTGAATTTTCTGGCACCATTTCCATTTACCAGGCTGAATCGCCGCTTTATGAAAAAGCCTTTGGTTATCGTGACGTTCAAAATCAGCTTCCTAACTTGCCCGGAACTTGTTTCGGCATTGCCTCCGGAACAAAGTTCTTTACTGCCCTGGGCATTGGTCGACTGATTGACCAGGGTTTACTCAAATTACACACCCAGGTTGGAGAGCTTTCACCCGATTATGGCGGCTTTATCAACCCTCGCGCAACAATCCTCCATTTATTGACCCACACCTCTGGTGTTTTCGATTACTACGATGAAGAGATCGAGCAGGATTTCGATCATTTCTATGTGTCGATACCCTGGTATCGTCTGGAAACCCCTTCAGATTACTGGCCGTTATTCCAGGGACAGGTTGCTAAATTTCAACCGGGCGAACGCTATTCCTATTCCAATGGTGGATATGTGTTCTTGGCTCTGTTGATCGAAAAAATCACCGGAAGGCTTTTCCGTGATTTCATGCAAGAACAGGTCTTTCAGGTTGCGAGCATGCCTCAAACCGGCTTTTACGCTCTGAACATGCTGCCTGCTAATACAGCTTTGGGGTATCTCGAAGATCGGCAGACGACCAATATTTTTAACCTGCCCATTCGCGGCGGAGGGGATGGCGGCTTGTATACGACTGCCGAAGATCTACACGCTTTTTGGCAGAATCTCTTCGCTCATCAGATCCTCTCGCCCGAATTGACAGCGATATTCTTGCAGACACATCGCCCATTTGACAAAGAAAACGGTTATGGTTGCGGCGTTTACAAGCGAATCGACGGAAGCCTATATGCCATTGTTGGCGGGGACGCGGGCGTGGGTTTTGATTCTCGCTACCTTGTTGATCAGCAAATCACCATCAGTATTCTCTCGAACATCACCAACGGTGAAGGGAGATTGCCTGAAGTTGTCATGAATTTTTTCTACCCGCCAGCGCAATGAGAGTGTAAAATATCTTCATGCCAATCCCCGAAAGCTGGATACCCTCTTTAGGTGCGGAACAAGACAAACCTTACTACCAGGCTTTGTATAAGTTTGTGGGCGAAGAACGCCGTAAATACCCGGTCTACCCGCCCGGCCCGGATGTGTTCAACGCCCTGCATAACACCCCTTACGAAAACGTGCGCGTGATGATCATCGGGCAAGACCCCTACCACGAGCCGGGCCAGGCCCACGGATTGGCCTTCTCGGTTCAACCGGGTGTCACTCCCCCGCCTTCCCTGGTGAATATCTACAAAGAGCTGCGTGATGATGTCGGCTTCCGTATCCCCAACCACGGGCATCTGGTGCCGTGGGCCGAGCGGGGCGTGCTGCTGCTCAATGCCGTGCTGACAGTGCGCGCTCACCAGGCCAACTCGCACCAGGGAAAAGGCTGGGAAACTTTCACCGATACGGTCATCAAGGCGGTCAATCAAAAAGACACTCCGGTGGTGTTTCTGTTGTGGGGGGCTTATGCGCAGCGAAAGGCGGAGTTCATCACCAACCCCCGCCACACCGTTTTGAAGGCCCCACACCCCTCGCCGCTTTCGGCCAGCCGCGGATTCTTTGGCTGCCGCCACTTCTCCAAGGCTAATGCTGCGCTGAGCGCCGCCGATCTGCCCACAATCGACTGGCAGCTGGCAGATTTGTAAAAAAACCGTAACTACTCAGCCAGAGGTGGAAGAGGTCGGAATTTGAGGAGTGCGTGGGGTGC
>CAZMMI010000631.1:0-1929 GCA_964567255.1 uncultured Anaerolinea sp. | reverse complement strand
TTTCAGGTTTCTTCCGCCTCTGGCTGAGTAATAACCGTGATTTTTATCTATTGACCCACATTTCGCACCTGAGGATAGGCATTTTGGGGAATTTCGAGTAAGCTAGGCGCATGAGCGCCGAACCGAAATATGAAACTCAACGCATAGACCACCTTGGAATAGTGGCTGGCATCTGCCAGGAAATATCCTTGATCGAACAGATCGATCGACAAGTCAAAGCCAGCGAACGGAAAGTAAGTTGTGGTAAAGGCACGCAGGCAATGATCCTGAATGCTTTGGGATTTGTCGGGCGGGCAATGTATCTGACACCGGGATACCTGGACAATAAGCCAGTAGATGTACTAATCGGGGATGATATGAGTGCTGCCGATTTCAATGATGATGCACTGGCGCGGTGTCTGGACGATTTGTACGAAGCGGGGGTCACCGAAGTGTTCTACCAAGTTGCAGGACAGGCCTTGCAGGTGTATGGAATAACATCGAAATTTGTGCATCTGGACAGCAGTAGTTTCCATCTCCATGGAGCGTATGACCGGCAGGAAGCGGAACGGGAAGCGATTCGGATCACCTACGGATACTCGAAAGACCACCGACCAGATCTGAAGCAAGTGGTGGTGCAGCTAATCACCAGCCACAAAAGTGCTTTGCCGGTTTGGTTTGAAGCGTTGAGCGGTAATAGCAATGACAAGAAGACGTTCACGGAGAGTGTAAAGGCCTACTGCAAGCAGTTGAGCAGCAGCGAACTGCCCTATCTGGTGATGGACAGCGCCGGGTTTTCAGAAGCGACACTGAAGACAGCCCAGGAGCAGGAAATCCGCTGGCTGATGCGGGTACCGGAAACCCTGTCGCAGGCAAAACAGTTAATCAAAGAGACCTCGGCCGCAGAAATGAGTGAAATCGAACCTGGCTACCAGGGTAAAGAAGTGGAATGCGAATATGCTGGGGTGAAGCAGCGCTGGTTGGTCATCCACTCTGACGCAGCCGAGACCCGGGAGATGAAGACGCTGGAGAAAGCACAGGCGAAAGAGCTTACGAACGCAGAGAAAGAATGGCGCAAGATCTGCGGACAAAGCTTCAATTGTCTGGCAGATGCAGAGCAAGCGCTGGGGCAATTCAATAGAAAGTGGAAATACCATCAGGCGAAAGCGCAAGCCAATCCGGTCACCCAATACCCGCGGCGGGGTCGGCCCTCTGCAACCGACCAGAAAGACGTCGTCGGGTACCACCTATCAGGAGCGGTGGAGGTTAACAAAACCACCCTGGCAGAGGCCAAGCGCATCCTTGGGCGGTTCATCATCGCTACGAATGAGTTGGATCCCAACTGTTTGTCGGCTACTGGCATGTTGGAAAACTATACGGATCAGGGTGTTTCGGTCGAAAGGGGCTTCCGCTTTTTGAAAGACCCGTTGTTCTTCGCCAACACGCTGTTCTTGAAGAAACCAGAGCGCATCATGGCGCTGTTGATGATTATGGGGTTGGCGCTCCTGGTTTACGCTCTGGCCGAACGTAAGTTGCGTCAGGCTCTCAAAGAAATGAAGGCCTCCCTCCCGAATCAGTTAGGCAAACCAACCCAAACGCCAACCATTCGTTGGGTCTTTCAACTGTTTGAGGGTCTGGATATTCTCCTCATCCGTCAAAATGAGTTGGTTGTCGTCCGTAAATTACTGAACTTGCGTCCCGTCCAGCAACAAGTGATCGCTTTACTTGGCCCTCAGGTGCAAAAATGTTATTTGGTGCCGGTTTGAGGTGCGAAATGTGGGTATTGACAATGGCTGGTTTTATATTAGAATATATGAGCATTTATTCATATATTCGGAGTCCCTATGACCACTTCCCCAGCCTTTTGTGAAGAAACCATCCTCCACCCCGAGCGCATCGAAAAAGCCCGCGCGGGCCTGGTGGACCTCACGACCGCAGCCGATCTCGCCG
>CAZMMI010000630.1:0-1935 GCA_964567255.1 uncultured Anaerolinea sp. | reverse complement strand
AGCGTTCCGTCGGGATGAGCCGCAACGATATCCACCTGTACGCCGTGTTTTTCCAGGTCGCGCAAAGGGCGCATGACGGCGTTGTGCTCCATCCCACCGGTCACGACGCGGTCGCCTGGGCGCAGCAAGCCGTGTAGGGCGATGTTCAGCCCGTGGGTGGCGTTGAGAGTGAAGATCACCCGCATGGGGTCACGGATGCCAAAGAACTCGGCCAGTGCTTCGCGGGTGTCGTAGACGAGACGCCCGGCCTCAATCGAGAGGCTGTGCCCGGAGCGGCCGGGGTTACCCCCGGCGCGCTCCAGAAAATATTGCATCGCCTCCAGTACTTCAGGCGGCTTGGGCCAGGAGGTGGCGGCGTGGTCGAGGTAAATCATTTGGTCAGGGTGATGCGGTAAGTCTCGTCGGCGTCCTGGGTGATTTCGGCTTTCCAACCGGCCAGTTTGCCGGTGCGCTCGATGTTGTTTCGTGAGGTGAACGAGTCGGTCAGTACAATCACGGTGCCGCTTTTTAACTCCATCATTGCCTGGCGAGTCAGCATGGCCGGTTCGGGGCAGGAAAGGCCGCGGGCGTCAATGGTTTTCGGTTTGGACATGATTTTACTCCTTGAAGAAAAAGGCGAAGAGATCAGGCGCTGCGCGCTTCGCGCATGGTCAGGCCGATGATGCTGAGAACGACCAGGCCAATGATGACCGCGGCAGGGCCGTAGGCGCCGGGGCCGGCAGCCGAGCTGGCCAGGCTGAAGGTGTGCGCGATGCCCGCTCCGGCGATCATGCCAAAGACAAAGATGGCCGCGTCGGCGTCGCCTTCGCCGCTGAGGAAGACTTGCCGTCCGGGGCAGCCACCCGCCAGGGTGAAGGCCAGCCCAGCCAGGACCATGCCGCCAAAGTTCCACAGCCAATTGACGTGGGCCACGGGTTGGCCTTCAAAACTAGGCTTGAACTGCCCCAAGGCCAGATTGGTGAGGAAAGCCGCCACCAGCAAGGCCAGGACGCCGTTGAACAGATGCATGTCGCGCAGGAGCACGATATCGCGCAGCGCGCCGACGGTGCAGAAGCGGCTGCGCTGGGCCAGGAAGCCGATGAGCAGCCCCGCGCCGAGGGCGATGAGCAGAGGAGCGTGCTGGCTGCCAGGGCCGGTTTGGGAGAAGAAGATGGGGCCGACCGGGTTGCCATCGGCATCACGCCCGAAGAGGGGCGCGGCAACCAGCAGGACGAGCAAGACCACCACAAATACAGGCATGATCCAACCCGCGATCGGTGCGGTCGGGCGGCTGCGGCCTAACGAAAAGCCGCGCTGGAGGAAGACAATGCCCAGGCCGATGCCTGCGAACAGGCCGATGATACCGGGGATGGCATTCCAGTCGCCGCCGCCCAGGCGCAGATAAGCGCGCCAGGGGCAGCCCAGGAAAACCAGGGCGCCGATCATGGCGAACATGCCCAGTAGAAAGCGGATGAGCGGAGAGGAGCCGCCGCGGGGTTTGAATTCGCGGAACAGTAAAGCTGCCACCAGCGCTCCCAGCACGAAGCCGATAATTTCGGGACGGATATACTGGACAACGGCGGCGCGATGAAAGCCCAATGCTCCGGCGATGTCGCGGCTGAAGCAGGCCACGCAGATGCCCATGTTACCGGGATTGCCCAAGGCTACCAATACGGGGGCTAAAATGCCGACGACAATGCCGGTGAGGATCGGACCCCAACGAGAGATGAGAAAGTTGGAAATTGCGCGCATAGAAGGGTTCCTTTTTGGAAAGATTGAGGTAAAGAAAATGGGCCTCGGCGCGCAAGCCAAAGCCCATGTGGAACCCGTTGAACAGAAAGGTTAAGTGGGTGACACGGTCAACCTGCCGCGCGCTGGGGCTGGATACGGCACGCGTATCCTGGCAATGTTCGATCAACGCCGGTGATACAGGTTGGGCATCGCGTCACCTCCTTT
>CAZMMI010000629.1:0-1940 GCA_964567255.1 uncultured Anaerolinea sp. | reverse complement strand
TTTGGCGCGGGAGGGACGAAAGGAACGAGGGCTGTATATCGTTTGTCCAATGCAGGCTGAGAGCGAATATGTTACACTTTTGGGTACAAGCGTACTGTCAGATCATACCCGTTAATGAAATGAAAGGATTCGCTCATGTACCATGCTCAACGTTGGACGTTGGACAAGATCAAGGCTCGCCTTGATCTCATTGCGCCGCTGGTGTACCGCAAAAGCGAGGCGCTGCCCGCCTTCCGCTTCACCCGGCTGGAAAGCCCGGTGAGCCCGCCGCCGGTGGCCAAGGATGTGGACGACTCGAACTGGGCTGAAATTCGCCCCTTTGACTACTGGGGCACCTGGTTCACCGATTTTGTGCTGCGCAGCAGCTTCAGCGTGCCCGCCGATTGGGATTCTTCCCGACCGGCGGCGTTGTTTCTGCCTATTGGCGAGGCGGGGGATTTCAGCCACCCCGAAGCGTTAGCCTACATTGACGGCAAGCCCTTCGCGGCTTGCGACCGCCACCACCAGGAGATTCTGCTGGATGACTCCTGGCGGGATGGTAAAACCCACGTTCTGGCGCTGCACGGCTGGACCGGGTTGGGGGGCTTTGCCAACGGCGAAATGATGAGCAAGCTTTTCATGCGCATGTGCCAGGTGGTGCAGATTGATCCGCCCACGCGCGACTTCTTGGCCCTGGCGCGCACCGCGCGCGAGACCGCCGCGAACCTGGATGCCAACAATCCGGCCCGCGCGCGCCTGCTCAATGCGCTGAATGAGGCCTTCAATGTGCTGGAAACCCGCGACCCGCTGGGCGAGGCCTTCTATGCCAGTGTCGAGCCGGCCCTGGCGGCGCTGAAGGCAGGGTTGGCCCAGGCCGGCGACCCGCAAGACGTGATCATCCACGCCACGGGGCACGCGCACATCGACGTGGCCTGGCTGTGGACGTTGGGCCAGACCCGGCGCAAGTCGGAGCGCACCTTCCAGAACGCGCTGCGCCTGATGGAGCAGTTCCCCGATTATCACTTCAGCCAGTCGCAGCCCCAGTTGTACGAGTTCATCCGCCAGGATCAGCCCGAATTGTTTGAAGGAATTCGCCAGAAAGTGGCCGAAGGGCGCTGGGAACCGATGGGTGGCATGTGGGTGGAAGCGGACTGCAACCTTTCGGGAGCCGAGTCGCTGGCGCGGCAGTTCCTGCTGGGGCGCAATTACTTCCGCAAATATTTTGGTCAAGGCGCCGACAGCCCGCTGCTATGGCTGCCGGACGTGTTTGGCTATGCCTGGGCGCTGCCGCAGTTGATCAAGCAGGCTGGGTTGAAGTACTTCATGACCATCAAGATCGGTTGGAGCCAGTACAACCGCCTGCCCTATGACACATTCATGTGGCAGGGAATTGACGGCACGCAGATTTTGACCCATTTCTCCACCGTGAAGGAAGAGGGCAGCCCGTTTGCCAGCACCTACAACGCGATGGCGAATGCAAAAGAAGCCTTGGGCACGTGGAGCAACTTCCAGCAGAAGGAATTGCACAAAGAACTGCTCATGGCCTACGGCTTTGGCGATGGCGGCGGCGGCCCGACCCGCGAGATGCTGGAGAACATCGAGGTGATGGGCGAGATGCCCGGCCTGCCGCAGGTGAAGCAATCCAGCGTGCGCAAGTTCTTTGAGAGCATCGAACCGGCCAAATCCAGCCGGATGATGCCGGTGTGGAACGGGGAGTTGTACCTGGAATATCACCGTGGAACGTATACCACTCAGGCGCGCAACAAGAAGGCCAACCGCAAGAGCGAATTCCTGATGCACGACAGCGAGTTCCTGGCGGTTTATGCGGCGCTGCTGGACCCCAACTATGCCTACCCGGTCCCCGAGTTCACCCAGGCCTGGCAGACCATCTGTCTCAACCAGTTCCACGACATCATCCCCGGCTCGAGCATCGGCCCGGTGTACGAAGAGTCGCTGGCGCA
>CAZMMI010000628.1:0-1948 GCA_964567255.1 uncultured Anaerolinea sp. | reverse complement strand
AAGTCTGGGGCTACGACAGCTACCCCACCACCCGCACGGTCGACACCCACATCCTGAAACTGCGCAAGAAGATCGAGGAAGACCCCTCCAACCCGAAATTCATCCTCTCCGTCTACGGCGGCGGGTATAGGTTTGTGGGGTAAAAGCTAACCCTTCTTCAACAGCCTATATGAAATCGATCCGCGCCGAAATTAAGAATCAATCCAACACGCCATATGGATCCTGGAAAAGGATTCTGCTGTGGGGCATTTTGCTGCTGTTGCTTTTATACAATTTCGGCGGAGGTTCTCAACCATTTGAAAATTTGTTCCCGCTCTACGACTTTCTGGAGTATTGGTCCGCGGTCAGAGTGTTCATTGACGGCGGTAACCCATATGGGGCGGCAGATCTACTCGAAATTCAAAAGAATGTGGGGTGGACGGATCGCGAAGCCCTGATGATGTGGAACCCTCCATGGGTTCTTCCACTTCTAATCCCTCTCTACTTCATTCCTTTTCAAGTCGCCCGCCTTGTGTGGTTTCTGTTAAACGGGACTCTAATGGTTTGTGCAGCCGACTATTTCTGGCGTTCCTACGGCGGGCCACTCAACAGACGCTGGATGAGCTGGATCACGGTTCTCCTTTTTCTTCCTGCACTCCAGTCGCTGGTTCTGGGCCAGATCAATCCGCTGACGCTTTTCGGGCTCTGGGGATTTGTCTGGGCTTTGAACAAAAACCGATTTTGGGAATCCGGCGCATTTATAGTCCTGATTTCGATTAAACCCCACCTTTTATATCTCTTCTGGCCTCTTTGGGCCCTCTGGATTTTTAAAACCCGAAAGTGGAGTGTCCTGTTAGGCGCCACAGGGTCTTTAGCCTTTCTCATCGTAATTGTCCTAATCATGAATCCCACTGCTATCGTAAATTATTGGCATTCATTTTCATCAAACAGTGGACCCAACATCTGGCAAACCCCTAGCTGGGGCATAGCACTCCAGTTACTCTTTGGCACAAGCAAAATATGGATAAGGTTTTTGCCCTCAATGCTTGGCTTGATTGCGGCGCTGCTCTTATGGAAAAGGTACGGCGGACAGGTTCCATTGGAAGGTTGGTCCATCCAGATTCCCCTATTGTCATTGATAACCTGCAGCTTTTCGTGGACTCATGACTGGGTGGCATTGCTGCCTCTTACTGTATATCTCGTGACGTGGTACCAGTGCCATCCATCCTCACGCTGGTGGATTATTCTGGCTTTGATCAGTGCTCAACCGACACTGGCATACTCCTTAGGCTCCGGGCAGTCCAATCTCTATGGGATATGGTACCCCCCCTTTTTCATGGGGCTTTATCTGCTTGCTGTCGGTTATGCGCGCTTTCTCAATCCAAAATTGAATAATCGTTCTGAAAGCCATTTAGCCTGATATTTGCCTCTTTTTCAGCAAAACCGATATGTCATCCTCGAAAATTACATGCCAATTCGAGGACTTGCGGGCCTTATCCAACAAGCTCAACCTTTTCTGGCCGGCTGTCTCGGACATCTTTTTGTCGAGGAGCATCAAGTCAATGCCATAATCTGCTACTATCTGCTCCCAGCCTGAGTCTTCCATGATCCGGAAATAATTCCTGACAAATTCCTCGCCGTATAAATGTACCCTCCCGTCAAAAAAAACCCTCTGCCCGGGCCAGAGCTTCCATACCATATAATCTCCATAGATTTGCGGATGGTATATATTACCCTTCAGCTGGTGTTCATCGATGTAATGGACCGCGCCAACCGGAGTCTGGTCATCAAGAAGCCTATCACCATTCTGCAGGTTACGCCACATCGGGGACCGGGTAACCAATAGAAAGATCAGCAATCCGGCCACAGCAAGATTGATGCGTCGAGACCTCTCCGAGTCCGGGGAGAAGGAAAACCATGATTTCTGGAAGAAATCGGAACGCCAGAGCCGCGTCACCGATTGCCAGGG
>CAZMMI010000627.1:0-1952 GCA_964567255.1 uncultured Anaerolinea sp. | reverse complement strand
CGCCCGCAAACACCTCTATTGCGGCTCGCTTTTGTCTCAGGACGAGAAGTTTGTCGACCCTGACCACAGGACTGGTTTCTGCAATGCAGACCGGGTATAATTTTGAGCCTAACGATCGGATTCAAACGAGGAAACAAGTATGACAACCTATTCCCAAACACGCTGGAGTTTGACCGACCTGTTCCCAGGTCAGGATGGTGGCGATATTGAAGATGCTTTCGCTAAATTGGAGCAAATGGTCGGCCAGTTTGAGGCTTTTCGGGCGCAGCTGGCGCCGGACATGCCCTTTGATGATTTTTTGGCCATCATCCGCAAATCGGAAGAGATGCAGATCCTGGGCTACCGTTTATACGCTTATGCCGGGCTGTCTTTCTCGGCAGATACGCAGGATCAGGCCGCGCTGACGTTGATGGCGCGGGTGGAACAATTTGTGGCCGAGCTGAACAACCGCACTTTGTTCTTTAGCTTGTGGTGGAAGGCCCTCGACGACGAAAACGCCGCCCGCTTGATGCGCAACGCCGGAGATTACACCTACTGGTTGGAGGAAATGCGCCATTACAAGCCACACACGCTGACGGAAGCGGAAGAAAAAGTGGTTAACCTGAAGAACGTCACCGGGTTCAGCGCTTTCGACCGGCTCTACGACTCGATCACCAACCGTTACACCTTCAAGATGGAAGTGGACGGCGAGACGAAGGAACTGACCCGCGGCGAGTTGATGGTCTACGCCCGCCACCACGACCCGGCCCTGCGTGAGGCCGCTTATCGCGAACTGTATCGGGTGTACGGCAATGACGGCCCCATCCTGGGGCAAATTTACCAGACCCTGGTGCGCGACTGGCGCAATGAAAACCTGACCCTGCGCGGGTACGGCTCGCCGGTTTCGGTGCGCAACCTGGCCAATGACATCCCAGACGAGGTGGTCGAGACCCTGCTGGAGGTGTGCCGTAAGAACACGGAAGTGTTCCAGCGCTTCTTCCAGCTCAAAGCGCGCTGGATCGGGCAAGATCGCCTGCGCCGTTACGATGTTTACGCCCCGGTGGCGAAATCAGATAAGCGCTACGACTTCGATGCCGCCGCGCAGATGGTAATGAAATCCTTCCAGCAGTTCAGCCCCGAATTTGCCGATCTGGCAAAGCGGGTTTTTGAGCAGAAGCACCTGGACAGCGAAGTGCGCAAGGGCAAGCGCGGTGGGGCCTTCTGCTGGCCGGCCCTGCCCAGCCTGACACCCTGGGTGATGCTCAACTACCAGGGCCGCGCCGATGATATGGCGACTATGGCTCACGAATTGGGGCATGCCATTCATGCCATGCTCTCCTCCGAGCACAGCCTGTTCACCTATAATTCCAACCTGCCCCTGGCCGAAACAGCCTCGACCTTTGGCGAGATGATGCTGGTAGATTTGCTGTTGGAAAATGAGACCGACGACGATGTGCGCCGGGATATTCTCTTCCGGCAGGTGGATGATGCGTATGCCACCATCCAGCGCCAGGCTTACTTCGCCATGTTTGAAAAACAGGCACATGAAATGGTGGCGCAGAATGCTTCGGTGGATGAAATGGCCGATGCTTACCTGAAAAGCCTTAAGGAGCAATTTGGTGAGGCGGTGGAAGTGGGCGACGAGTTCCGCTGGGAGTGGGTCTCCATCCCGCACATTTACGGCACGCCCTTCTATGTATATGCCTACGCCTTTGGGCAGTTGCTGGTGTTCTCGCTGTATAAGCAGTTCCGCCAGGAAGGCGAGGCTTTCAAGCCGCGTTACCGCGCCATTTTGGCCGCGGGCGGGTCAAAGGCCCCAGATCAGGTTTTGCGCGAGGCAGGCATCGACATGCGCCGGGCCGAATTCTGGCAGGGCGGCTTCGACGTGATCAGCGGCATGGTGGAAAAGCTGGAAAACATTCCGCTGAAGTAGTGTTTTTCTACGCGAGAGGTTCGTTGCGATAAACCCTAAG
>CAZMMI010000626.1:0-1953 GCA_964567255.1 uncultured Anaerolinea sp. | reverse complement strand
CCCATCGAGCAGGCCGTGTCGATGCACACGCCCGTATACACCTTGCCGCTCTCCGCAAGGATCGCCGCGCCCACCCCGCCCGCGTCCGCATCTTTCGACAGTTTGCGCGGGTTCAACACGGCTTTCGCCGCCTGATACAACGCTTCAAAAGTCATGGTGAAATCTCCTATGGAAAAAGCCGTCAGCCGTTCAAAGTGTAACCCATTTTCTTCTATTCGCGGAAATTAGCGACATTCGCGGACGCATCTTTCTCTCTCCTCCGCGACGCAACATATAACCACCAAAATGAAATATATTATTGACATTTTGCAAACTATATTGTACAATACGATCAACAAAGGATGCCGCTTATGGAAGAGATCGAATTTGAAAACCGCGTCAAACTGGCCCGTGTCGAGAAAGGCCTCACTCAGGAAGAGCTGGCCAATCTGGCCGGGGTCACCCGGCAAACCATCGGCTTGATCGAAGCCGGAAAGTATAATCCCACCCTCAAGCTTTGCCTGTCCATTTCCCAAATCACCGGCAAAGGTCTGGATGAATTGTTCTGGATCAAGAAAGGCTCTCAAGAATGAAAAAACAACCCATCCTCGATGAGCGCACACAGCGCCTCAACGGTCAAATATCCTTCTATGTCTTGATGCTCACCCATCTGGTTCTGGGGAGCACGATCTTCTATCTACGCTACATCCGCAATCTGGATGTAGAATATTATCAGACCTTCAGCTTCATTCTCCTCGGCTCCATCCTCGCTTACTGGGCTGCCCGTCTGTATACTGCCGGGATTCTGCCAGTGATCTCATGGGGAGCGCTTCTCGGCATTTATGTCGCGCTGGTGCTGGTCATCGCCATCCCCTCCGCGCTTATCCACGGGCTGCCCACCACCCAGAATTGGACCACCACCATCCTCCCCGCCCTGCTCGGCCCGGCCATCGTCGTCGTCGCCTACTGGCTGATCGCCTACTTCGGCAAACGCCGGCTGGATAAGGAGATTTCCGAATAAACATGCAATCAAGACAAATCGCCGGATTGACGTTATTCTATGCACCCAAAGAGCAGGCCGCCGCCGAGATCATTGCCCCGGCCTGCTCGCGCAGCATGGAACTCATTCCCCAGCTGTGGAATCTGCGTCCACCGCAAGACTGCCGCGTGTACGTGATGACCGGTTGGTTTTCGTTCATCTTCCAATCCTTCCCTTGGCCCTTGAAAATTCTCTACGCAGCCACCACCCCTCTCTGGGCAGGCCGCGTTCAGCGTACCTGGGCCATCGCCGGCGGCTGGACGTTCAACGCCGGAAGGCGCACGGTGGTCGGGGTCAAACCGGCCCGCCTGCTGGAAGCCGCCGACCGCAGCATCGGTCAAACAATTTTCGAAAAAATTGAACCCATTGAGAACAAAATCGCCAGCATTACGGCTCACGAGTTGACCCATGCCCACACTCTGCCCTTGCGCCTACCCGCGTGGTTGAGTGAAGGCATGGCCATGCTCACCGCCGACCGCTTGCTCGGATTGGACACAGTCAAACCGGAGACCCTCTCGGCGCTGGTCGACGAAGACAAACTCAAAGACTATTCCGCCGTAACCATCCCCTTCATCCGCGGCTACTGGCTCACCCGGTACCTGCTCGAGACACAACCCGCTTTCTTCTCCGATTGGTCCGCCTACCCTGCCCGCTCCAAAATCCTGGAAGAAGAAGTTGCCGGGCTGTTAGGCGTCAACCCAAAAACCTTCTGGAAAGAAGCCGGGCCACTGGTTGCCGCGCATTTTACACCTTGATTTTGTACGTCCGGTAGCGCTTGTAAATCTTTGCCCCCATGCGCTCGCCCAGCGCGGGGGTGCGCGGATTGTCCATCGCAGTTAACGACGCGTCGATCCAACGATACCCTCTGGCCCGCCCGCGCTTAATCATCTCGTCAAACAGTAAAATCACCACCCCGCTGCCCCAATGCTCCGGCG
>CAZMMI010000625.1:0-1962 GCA_964567255.1 uncultured Anaerolinea sp. | reverse complement strand
GGAAATCGTGTAGTGAAATAATTTTACAGATTTCGACTATAATGATATAAATAAAACGGGATCGGTATAGGGGATATTTCACATTCGCTGATGTGATCTTCTAAGGATGGTCCGATCCTTGCAACGCTCAGAATAGATCAATCTCCGTGGAGGAGCGTATGGATATTCTGCATCTGGTAGATCGACTCGAAGAACTCTTTAACGAAAGCCGCCCGCTCTGGTTCACCCACAGCGTTGTCGTCAACGAAGAACGCATGTTGGACATCATTGACCAGATGCGCGTCTCCATCCCTGAGGAAATTAAGAAAGCTCAGCAAACCCTGGCCCAAAAAGACCGCATCCTCGCCCAGGCTCAGGAAGAAGCCAACCGCATCGTCACCCTGGCCCGCGAGAAAAGTGACGCCCTTTTGGAACGGGACGGGCAAGTGGCTGAAGCCAAAGCCCGCGCCGAGCAAATCATCGAAGGCGGCCAGCGCGAAGCGGATGAGTATGCCCTGGGCACCCTCACCGACCTGGAGAAAGAAGTCGAACGCATCCTGGCACAGGTCCGCAACGGTGTCCGCACCCTTCAGCAAGACAAGGGCGGCGAAAACCACTAACCCGCGCCCCTTTCTCAATCGCAACCTAAAAAAACACGCCACTTCCGGCGTGTTTTAGCTTAAAAATGGTAACTACTTTGACAATGTCACTTTAGATTTTCGCGCTTGCGGCCCCACCCCCGCCTGCTGCGCGACCCGCTGGCAAAGCACCTGAGAAAGTTTAGTCCATGGGCGGGGCTCTCACCAGAGCGCCGACACTTGCCCTCCCGGTAGGACACCGGGACGGTGTGGCGGGCAGTGCCAGGGAACAGCGAGGGGAGGGGGCAACACCCGAGCTCGAATGTTTGGATGTTTTTAATGCGACATTGTCAAACCACTCAAAGGGTGGGGAAAGTTCTAGAATTTGAGGTCTGCCGGCGTTTTGCTTCTACACACATCAAATTCGGAAATCTTCGAAATTGCTTGGAACTTTTTCCTCGATCCTACGTTACATAGATGTGAATAATAAACAATGTACTGGTAAAATCCAGTGCGTAGTAAAAAGACGGAGGATTGAGATGAAACAGTTTACATATTTGTTCGTGGTAGCTGCTATGCTACTCGGGTTGTTCTTCAGCCCCTTCACCGCCTCGCCCGCTGCGGCAGAGTCAACCTGCGGCGATACTTACACCGTGGTCCGAGGCGATTACATCGCCAAGATCGTCCAAAAGTGCAACGTCACGGTAGATACCATCCGCAAGGCCAACCCTGAGATCAAAGATCTCAACCTGATCTACCCAGGGCAGGTTATCCGCCTGAAGGTGGACGCCAGCGTTCCCGCGCCGACCCCCACCCCCACCACGCCCACCACCAGTGGCACCTATACCGTAGTCAGAGGCGACTACCTGAGCGCGATTGCTAAACGCTTCAACACCACGGTCTCCGACATTCTTAAGGTGAATCCTCAGATCACCAATCCCTCCTTGATCTACGTTGGACAGGTCATCAAACTGCCCTCCGGGGTCAGCAACCCGACCACCGGAACGCCGAGCACACCCGCCGGAATGTCGATCACTCTCTCCACCCGCACCGCCAAAGTCGGCGCCCAGGTTGAGGTCAAGGTGACCGGGTTCCCCGCCAACAAGGATGTCGACTTCCGCCTTGGCAAAGAAGGCAGCGCATACAGCGTAGCCGTGGATGCCAGGACAGACTCGAACGGCGCGGCGACCGCCAAGGTCACCATCCCCAGCGGCGCCAACGTCAATGAAAAGTGGGTCGTCAAGGTTCTCACCACCGAACTGGCCAAAGTGGTAGAGATCACCTCTCCCACCATCACCATCAGCAACTAAGCCTCAAACAGGTACGAATTAAAAACCCTAAGGGTCTTCCGAGACCCTTAGGGTTTTCTTTTTCAACCAGCTTTCCTAGCTGGCTTCCTCTTCGT
>CAZMMI010000624.1:0-1977 GCA_964567255.1 uncultured Anaerolinea sp. | reverse complement strand
CAGGGGCAGGAATAAGGCCAGTGAAACTATGCGCATATCTGCGCGCACTCGCTGGTGGTTTGGGTGAGGAACAGGCGCGCCTGGACCCCTGCCCGCTCGAAGGCCTGCAACATGGCCTGTCCCGCAGGCTGGGCGTCTCCGGCGCAGAAGGCGATCATGCTGGGGCCTGCCCCCGAGAGCGCCACAGCCGTCCCGGCAGCGCGTCCGGCAGCCAGGGCTTCAGCCCCGCCCGGAATGAGCTTGAGCCGGTAAGGTTGGTGCAGCCGGTCATCCATGCTGCGGTTCAGAAGGTCCATATCGCCGCGCACAAAGGCCTCTACGACCAGCGGGGTGCGCGCCGCATTGAAGACGGCGTCGACGAAAGGAACCTGCCTGGGCAGCGCCTGCCGCGCATCGTGGGTTGAAAGACGCACGTCTGGCAGCACCACTGCAGCCTGGAGGGCAGGAACCTCGAAGCGCCGCACCAGCCAGTTGGAACCGGTCGCCACTGCCACGGTCAGCCCGCCATAAAGCGCCGCCGCGACATTGTCCGCATGTCCTTCCAGAGCCGCTGCCAGGGTGAGCAGCTCTTCAGCCGCGGCAGGCCGCCCGCTGATGGCACAAGCCCCCAGCAGCCCCAACAGCACACCCGCTGCGCTAGAGCCCATTCCCGATCCCACCGGGATGTTGTTATGGCAGGATATACGCAACCCGGCGGGCAACTTCAACCCTTGGTGATGATAAAAAGAGCGAAAAGCATAGGCCACCATGTTGGTGCGGTCGGTGGGCAGCCGGTCCTGGCCCTCGTTTTCAACCGTCACGTGCAGCTTCTCCCCTTCCACGCTAAACTCGGCTTCGTTCCATAAATCCAGGGCCAGCCCCAGGCAGTCAAAGCCGGGGCCCAGGTTAGCGGTGGTGGCGGGAACGCGAATGAGGGCGCGTTTCATGCCTGCCCCAAAATGGCATCTTCCAGCGCGCGCAGTTCGGAGGGCAGCTTTTGCGGCGCGGGCATCGATTTGGCGATGATGTCGGGGTCCTTCATGCCGTGCCCGGTGCATACCCCCACCACGCGTTTGCCGCGCACGTCCATCGTTCCCTCGCGCAGTTGGTGAGCCAACCCGGCCAGCCCCGCCGCCGAAGCCGGTTCCACCCACACGCCGCTGGCTGCCAGGCGGCGCTGCATGTGCAAAATCTCATCATCGGTAACGGCAATGATGCGCCCACCGGATTCTTCGGCAGCCTCCAAGGCCTGCTCGCCGCGCGCGGGCCGACCGATGCGAATGGCAGTGGCCACCGTTTCGGGCTTTTCTACCGGGTGGCCGAGCACCAGCGGAGCCGACCCCGCCGCCTGCACGCCCAGCACCTGCGGTAATCCTGCTCCCTTAAGTTGGTTATACTGGCGAAAGCCCATCCAATAGGCGCTGATGTTGCCCGCGTTGCCCACCGGCAGACACAGCCAGTCTGGGGCGCTGCCCAGCGTGTCACAGATTTCAAAGGCAGCGGTCTTCTGTCCTTCCAACCGGTAGGGGTTGAGCGAATTGACCAGCGCAATGGGATGCTGCTGCGAGATTTGCACTACCAAACTGAGAGCGTCATCAAACGAGCCTGCGATCTGAATGACCTCGGCGCCGTAGGCCACTGCCCCAGCCAGTTTGCCCGCCGCTACCTTGCCCTCTGGGATGGTGACAATGGCGCGCATACCGCAGCGAGCAGCGTAGGCCGCCGCCGAGGCCGCCGTGTTGCCGGTGGAGGCGCAGATCACGGTTTTGGCCTGCCGACCGTGCGCTTCGCCGATGGCGACCGTCATGCCGCGATCTTTGAAGGACCCGGTCGGGTTCATGCCCTCAAATTTGACGAACAACTCAAACCCGCCGCCCAATTCCTCGGCCAGCTTGGGCACGGGGATGAGGGGCGTGTCGCCCTCCAGCAAGGTCACTTCCACGGTGTGGGCGGGGACGTCCATGAATTCACGATAATGTGCAAAAACTCCGCGAGCAG
>CAZMMI010000623.1:0-1984 GCA_964567255.1 uncultured Anaerolinea sp. | reverse complement strand
CCAAAAGGGCTGAGCAGTAACAAATATTATAAAGATAAGCGTTGGATAAAAACGTTACAGCTTCATAATGATACCCCCCGCCTTAACGATTCTGCAAGGTTGCGCCTTGCAGAATCGTTGGGTGTGCATCTTGCCAAGGGCCCTTGAATCTAATAGAATCGAAATATGAGTATTCCTTACGGGCCGATTTTGGTTGTCGAAGACATCCCCAACGTGCTGGAACTGTTGGAGGTGACGCTGCGCTTTAAGGGCTATCCCGTGGTGACCGCTCAGGACGGGCAGGAAGCGCTGGAGACGATTGCCCGGCAGCGCCCGGCGCTGATCATCACCGATATCTTGATGCCGAAAATGGACGGTTTTGCTCTGGCGCACAACCTGCGCAAGAACCCCCTCACCCGCCAGATTCCGGTCATTTTCCTCTCCGCCACCTACATTACTCCCGAGGACAAGAAGTTTGCCCTCAGCCTGGGCGCGGTGCGCTTCATTGAAAAACCGATCGACACTGAAGACTTCCTGCTGACCATCGCCGAAATCCTCACCCAGGGCAGCCCGGCCGTTTCGGCGCCGATGAATGAGCGTGATTTTTACCAGGGTTACCGCGAGCGACTTGAGCACAAGCTACGCCACAAGAACACGCAGATTGCGCGCACCGAACGCCTGTTGCAGACTCTGCCGGATGAGCAAAAACCGGCTTTTGAAACGCTCCTCAAGCAGGCGGTGGTAGATCGAGATGAGATCCAGAGCGAACTCGACCAGCTTTATAAGATCCTGGCTGAGTTGAAGCTCTTGAACGAAGAAGCCTAAAGTCTTTATTGTTTTATTGGTAGTTTTACCGGTGGGCCGATGACCGGGGCGGAAGACGCCCCGGTCATTCGTTAAGTGGGCGAATGGTAAATGCGCACGCGTGAATAAAACCCGAATTTGAGTTATTTGTGATGCTGGCAGCACCACAAATAACCGTGGAGACTGAATCGCGCCCTTTGGGCGCCCAAGAAAAGAAAGGCATCAGGGGGATTATGTCGCACGAAGTGCGACATAATCCCCCTATATCTATTTTTCAGGCGGGAAAAGCCCGCCATTCACAGCCGACCACGGTTTGGTGCAGTGTTACCTGGGTGCTTCGCACCAACTAATAGCTCAAATTCGGGAGCTTTCTTCAATCCGGTGAGTAATACGTGAATGGTTTATAATCCTCGCGTTTGCATCTTTGCATTGCGAGGTTTTTTTGAACCCTTCACTTGACGATATAAAGGAACTTGCCCGCGGCGCCGGGCAGATTTTGCGCGAAGGATACGAGCGGGATTTTACCGTTCAGCACAAAGGGCGCATCGATCTCGTCACCGACGTGGATCACCGCTCAGAAGCATACCTGCTGGGGCAGATTCAGGACCGTTTTCCAGGCCATACCATTGTGACCGAAGAATCGGGCCACCTGGCGGGGGCGGACGACTCTTGCTGGTATATTGATCCGTTGGACGGGACGGTCAACTTTGCTCACGGCGTGCCGGTGTTCAGTGTGTCCATTGCTTTCGCCCAGAATGGCATTGTGCAACTTGGAGTGGTCTACGATCCGTTGCGCGACGAACTGTTCAGCGCGGAGCGGGGTAAGGGCGCCTGTTTGAATGACAAGCCCATTCGCGTTTCCGCGGCTACCGAGTTGCTGCAAAGCCTTCTCACCACTGGCTTTGCTTATCACGAATGGATCATCGATCACAATCTGGCCCATTACCAGCGCTTTGCCCACCTGACTCAAGGCGTGCGCCGCCTGGGATCGGCTGCCATCGACCTGTGCTATGTGGCTGCCGGACGCTTTGAGGGTTATTGGGAAATCTCGCTCCAGCCCTATGATATTGCCGCCGGCGGGTTGATCGTGGAGGAGGCGGGTGGAAAAATGACCGCCACCTATGGTGACAGTGACTACCTGCGTGCCCCGTGCAGCGTCCTGGCAGCCAACCCCACTTTGCATGCGCAAATGCTGACCGTT
>CAZMMI010000622.1:0-1985 GCA_964567255.1 uncultured Anaerolinea sp. | reverse complement strand
TCGGGCCGCATCACGGGATTACCATCGAGGAGAACGAGTCATGCCTCTTGATATTATTGTCGGAACGCAGTGGGGTGATGAAGGCAAGGGCCGGGTGGTCGACATGCTTTCCGCCCGCGCCGATTACGTGGCGCGCTTTAACGGCGGCGACAACGCCGGTCATACCGTTACCGTCGGCACGCAGACTTTCAAGCTTCACCTCACCCCTTCTGGAATCATCCACCCCAACACGATCGGAATTTTGGGCAACGGCGTAGTGATATACCCGGAGACGCTTCTGGCCGAAATGACCATGCTGCGCAATTACGGCGTCAAGGTCGATCCCACCCGCCTGCGCATCTCCCACGCCGCCCACCTCATCACGCCCGGGCACCGCGCCCTCGATCGCGCCCAGGAAACCGCCCGCGGCAAGGACCAGATTGGCACCACCGGGCGCGGCATCGGCCCCGCCTACACCGATAAAACCGCCCGTCGAGGCATCCGTATGGAAGAAATGCTCGCCGAGAGCGATTTTCACCGTCGCATGATCGCCCACATCGAAGAGGTCAACCAGACCCTCACCCGCCTGTATGAGACCGAACCGCTCGATCCTTCTCCCATCGCCGACCAGTATGCCGACTACGCCGAAAAGCTGCGCGAGTACATTGGCGATACCTCCGCCCTGGTTTGGGAAGCCCTGCGCCGCGGGCAGAGCGTGCTGGCCGAAGGCGCCCAGGGCACCCTGCTGGACCTCGACCACGGCACCTACCCCTTTGTCACCAGCTCCAGCCCGCTGGCTTCCGGCGTGATGGGCGGTCTGGGCATTGGTGTTGGCAACGTTGGGCGCGTCATCGGCGTCACCAAGGCCTTCCAAAGCCGCGTTGGGGCGGGCCCCTTCCCCACCGAAGTGCAGGGCGATACCGCCGTGCGCTTGCGCGGAACCGGCGCCAACCCCTGGGACGAATTTGGCACCACCACGGGCCGCCCGCGCCGGGTGGGCTGGCTGGATGGTGTCTTGCTGCGCTACGCCGTGCGCATCAACGGCCTCACCGAATTGGTGGTCACCAAGCTGGATGTGCTCAGCGGGCTGCCCGAAGTGCGGGTCTGCGTTGCCTACCGCGCCAACGAGCGTGAATACAGCGACCTGCCCCTGGGTCCAGCCGACCTTTCGCCCTTTGAGCCGGTCTACGAAGACATGCCCGGCTGGGACGCCGACCTGACCGGCGTGCGCAGTTGGGGTGACCTGCCTGCGGCGGCGCAAAACTACCTGGCGCGCATCGCCGAGCTGAGCGGCGTGCCGGTCTGCCAGGTATCGGTCGGCCCCGAACGGGAACAGGTGGTGGACGTGTGAAGTTTGGCCTGATTGCGGCGCTGGTCTTGTTCGCCGGTGTGCTGGGCGGATGCCTGCCCGCCCCCTCAACGCCGCTCGTCTCAACTTCGACCCCCACCCTCACCCAGGAACCCACCACCACCCCGGTGTGGTTCCCCGCCACGGCCACTTTTACCCCGCCCCCCCTCCCCACACCCCGCCCCACAGAGCAACTGCGCCCGGGCGTGGGGCAGCGCGTGCTCACAGACTCATTCACCGGCAGCGGCTGGCAAATCGGCGATTTGCAAGGCGGGCTGGCGGCCTTCGGAAAATCCGCCCTCACCCTCTCCACCTCCGGGTCCCGGAACTCGGTGCTCAGTCTGCGCGAAGGCGAACTGCCCGGCGATGCCTACCTGGAGATCACCGTGACGCCCAGCCTGTGCCGCGACGCAGACGCCTACGGCCTGCTCCTGCGGGCTGCGTCTGCCTGGACGTTCTACCGCTTCCTCATCAATTGTGACGGGCAGGTGCGCCTGGAGAAAGTTTTGCCCGAAAGGACCACCGTCTTGCAGGATTGGACCCCCGCGGGCGCGGCCCTGCCCGGCGGGTTGCTCCCCGTGCGCATGGGGGTGTGGATGGCCGGCCCCGAGCTGCGCCTGTTTGTCAACGGCGAGTTCGTCTTTTCGGCCCGCGACCG
>CAZMMI010000621.1:0-1986 GCA_964567255.1 uncultured Anaerolinea sp. | reverse complement strand
ACACTACCGGAGACAGAAGAACGTCTCCGGTAGTGTTTATCACAAGGAGGACGGCATGGACTATGGCCGGATATACGGATATGGGTGGGAGAGCATGCCTCCCCCGCCCAAAAAACCTTTCTACCTGATCCAAGCGGAAAACCGCTGCGATCAGGCCGAAGCGGAGTGGCTGGCCTTGACCGATATCGAGCCAGTGCCATACGAACAAGTAGACGCGGCCTTGAAGCGATTGCAGAAGGCCGAAGCAGACTTGGCTGCTGCCAGAGAACGCGACTACGGCGAGCGCATGACGAATGCGTTTATCGTCGAAGCGAAAACTCGGCAGCTGCGAGTCGAATGGACATTCAACGCCACCAGAGAAATGGTGGCGACTGAAAATCATTGATCGAGCAAAAGGAGGACTTTGTATGTTTCAACAACTGATTATCGCTGGTTATCTGGGGCGCGATCCCGAAATGCGGTACACCCCCTCTGGGCAGTCTGTGACCGATTTCTCGCTGGCTACTACCCGCACCTATCCGGGCGCGGACGGTTCGCAGAAAAAGGAAACGGCGTGGTTCAAGGTCACCGTGTGGGGCAAGATGGCCGAAGTGGTCAACAAAAGCCTTCACAAAGGCAGCAAGGTGCTGGTGGTCGGTCGTTTGCAGATCGACCCCAAGACCGGCGGCCCGCGCGTTTGGACTCGCCAGGATGGAAGCGCCGGCGCGTCATTTGAGATGACTGCGCAGGAAGTCCGGTTCCTGGACAGCAAGGGCAGCGGCGACTCCGGTGGCGACTCGGAAGCCGGCGGTGGCGGTGGCGGCGGCGGCGGTTATTCGTCTGCCGACGATGACATTCCCTTCTAGCAACAACTAGCGGGGATGTTCGGTTTCCCTTCAGGTAGAAATGCCTGAAGGGAAACCCCTACAAGGAGGAAACCCATGAGCGGAATATATTTTCTCGATCCCGGCAAGAGTGCCGAGGATTACGAGCAGATGGCCCGCGAGGTAGCCAAGAGGCAGCAAGAACGCCTGGATCGGAACGGTGGTGACCTGGACGATTGCTTTGTGAGCAATCGTTGTGACGACCTGACGATCCATGTGTACGAAATGCTGGCTGCGCTGGTTCGCGCCGGCGGCAAGCACCCGTTCACGGTGCTGAAAACCCTGGATGGGCAAACAGTGAAGGCAAAGGTGATCGTCAACCGCTATGGGCGGTCTACATGGGCGATCATGAACGAGGCCGGCCAGTTTACGGCATTTGCTCCGTACAAGCCGGCGCGCGCGGAAACGTTGGCCCGACGCGGGTACGTGGAGGTTGAAGAAGAACTGCCCGCCGCAGTCCGATTAGTCGGCGGCGGCATGGGCATTAGCGGCCTGGTAGGAATGTACCCGGCCTATGTGATGGACACACGGAGTTGTCGATGACTGACAAAGAACGTTACAAAGCAGAGCAAGCCAAGAAAGGCTTAGTTGTGGTCTTGCACAAAGGCAAGCGGGTGAAGATCGCCTTCGGCGACAGATGGGAAAAGCACACGCGCCACAAATTCTCTGCTTACTTCGAGGACCCGGACACTGGACGACTCGACATCGCCACCTTTAGGGGGCGGGACATAGTAGAGGGGAAGTATCAAGACATTTACTTTCCTCCATCTGTGCATGTTGGCTCGTTTGGCCCATCCGGGGCCGTAGCAAAAGGAATTAGAACCGGCAAGGCATTTCGCCGGTGACTGAAAGGAGGCGTATGGACAAGAAAAATGACAAGAAACGCTGGTTGAGCAAGCACCTGATTTATAAGGTGAAGCGCCCGATCTACGGCGCGGATTACCCCTGCTGCACCCCGATGGTGAGCGCCCTGAGCGAAGAACACGCCGTAGTGGGTGTGTGGGTTTGCGACTCGCAAGGCAACCTTCATCCGGGTTACAAGGTTTCATCATTGCCGATGATCGTGACGAACATTGGCGAAGCGGTGAACGATTGGCCGGCTGAAAGCGAGGTGTACGAATGA
>CAZMMI010000620.1:0-1987 GCA_964567255.1 uncultured Anaerolinea sp. | reverse complement strand
TCTATGCGCTGGACCCGCGACTACCAACCCAAACCCGACCAAAGCCGCCTGTACACCCAGGCGCTTATTATTACCCTGGGCGGGAACATCCTTCTGGCAGCAGCCAAAGCCCTGGTGGCTTACCTGACCGGCAGCGTTGCCGTTTACGCCGATGCCGCCAACTCCATCTCGGACGTGGTGTACTCGCTGCTGATGGTCTTTGGCCTGTGGGTAGCCCAGCGCCCGCCCGATATTTCTCACCCCCAGGGGCACAACCGCTTTGAGCCGCTGGTGGGCATGGCGGTGACCTTCTCGATGGCTTTTGCCGGCTTTGAAGCCGCCCGCGCAGCCATTTCTCGGTTGGTAGAAGGCGGCTCAGCCGTCGACCCCGGCTTGCCCACCCTGGTGCTGCTCAGCGGCGCGCTGGTCAAGGCCTTCATGTTCTGGCGCATCCGCTGGATTGCCCGCCGCACCGACAGCCCCACCCTGGCAACCACCGCCACCGATAACCTCAGCGACGTACTCACCTCTCTAGCGGCCCTGGTCGGCGCAGTGGGCAGCACCTTCCTTCACCCGCTCACCGACCCCATCGCGGGCATCCTGGTGGCGCTATGGATCTTCCGCAACGTGGTACGTGCCGGAAAAGAGAATCTTGACTTCCTCACCGGCGCAGGCGCCGACCCTGCCTTGCGCCAACGCCTGGTCGACGTGGCTCAGAAAGTGCCCGGCGTCCAGCGCGTGCATCACCTGATGACCGAGTACACCGGCACGCGCCTGGTGGTAGATTTGCACATCAACGTCAACGGGGACATGACCCTGCGGCAGGCGCACGACATCGCCGACGAAATCATCGAGCGGCTGCAAGCGCAGCCCGAAGTGGACCGCGCTTATGTGCATATCGAGCCCGAAGGATACGATTGATGCGTGGGCGGCCTTGGCTCCGCCGCGCCGGGCGCATTGTGCTGGCCCTGGTAGCCACCTGGACTCTCGTCATCGCCACCCTCTCCATCCGTTACGTCGACTCCCTGCTCAACCCGCCCTGCCCGGTTGGAATCGAGGCGGCTCCGCCCGGTTTTGAGCCGGTTGAAATTCTTCTGGTCAACGGGCTGCGCTTGCGCGGTTGGTGGCGGCCACCTCAAAACGGCGCCGCCGTAGTACTCATGGCCGGACACGGGGGCACCCGTGAGTCCATGCTGCCTGAAGCTCAACTGCTGGCAGCCCAAGGCTACGGCGCGCTGACGGTCGACTACCGCCAATGCGCCGGTCGGCCCGTGGGTTTAGGCGCGCTGGAAGTGGAAGAGTTCCACGCCGCCCTGGATTTCGTCCAGGCTCAGCCGGGCGTGGAATGGATCGCCGCGCTGGGCTTTTCGGCGGGTGGGTCGGCGGTGCTGCGCGGCTCACTTGAGCGCCCCGAAGTGCGCGCGGTGATTGCCGAGGGGCATTATGCCAACCTGTGGAATGAAATCCTGCTCACGCCGCCTTCGCGCCCACTCTCATTAGAATGGCAAATCCAGCACGGGGTGGCTTTGGTGTTGTGGGCCCGCTTGGGCATCTGGCCCGGGCAGGTCAGCCCCATCGACGCGCTGCCCCAGCTTTCTCCCCGCCCGGTGCTGCTTATCTTCGGCGAGCGCGAAGCTGAAGACACGCAAGCCCAGGCTCAGTTCGCCGCGGCGCAAGAACCCAAGGAGCTGTGGATCGTGTCGGGCGTGGATCACGGCGGCTACCTGCAAGCCGACCCTGCCGGTTACGCCCGGCATGTGCTAGAATTCCTCGAATTTCATCGAGGAACGCAGCCATGAAAGCATTTCAAAAAATTGCCGTTTTCCTGTATCTGTGCTTCGCCATCCTGTCACTGTACGTCTTTCTCCACGAAGGCGGGCACGCCCTGACCGCCCTGGCACAAGGCGCGCGCCTGAACGAGTTTGATCTCAACTTTTCCAATGCCCATGTGAACTTCTCCGGCAACCTGAGCCCTTCCGGTCGCGCCGTGATGAACATCAGCGGCGCG
>CAZMMI010000619.1:0-1988 GCA_964567255.1 uncultured Anaerolinea sp. | reverse complement strand
GGCGGCTCTCCAGGCGGCCTGGCATGGAGGGGATGTTACCCTGTTTGAGGGCAATTCGGTCGTGGGACGGAAGTTGCTGGTCACCGGCAGTGGTCGCTGCAACATTACCAATGATGCGGCAGCAGCGGCGGCCTATACCTGCGCAGATCAAAAATGGATGGAAGCTGTTCTCAGCCAGTTTGGCGTACAGGACTTGCTGGGAGTCTTATCCGAGATCGGCATCCTGGTCTACAAAACTTCAGACGGCTGGTATTATCCATTATCCAATTCCGCGCATACGGTTGTCGATGCTTTTAATTGTGCGATCCAATCGGCCAATGTGAAATTGTGCACTTCAACGCGTGTCGGTTCGATTATTAATAACGGGAGTTCCTTCTCCGTTCGCTTTGCCCGGGATGGTAAAGAGGAAGAACAAAAGTTTGATCGGGTCATTGTTTCTGCCGGCGGCACGGCTTATCCGTCCCTTGGCTCGCGCGGAGAGCTTTTCCCCGTGCTCGAACGCCTGGGCCACATCGTTCAACCAAACCGGCCAGCCTTGGCGCCCATCCTGGTCGAGTTGGGTGATTTGCGCCCACTCCAGGGGATACGCCTGGATATGGGGGTCACATTATGGAATGGGGCTCAACTTCTGGCCACGGCGTTCGGAAACGCCATTTTCACTGAGTGGGGGTTAAATGGGCCGGCGGTGATGGATATCAGCCATACCGTGACGGCATTCCCTCAGACAGACCTGGAACTGTCCCTCGACTTACTTGCTTTTGCCAGGGAAGAATTTGAACATTTATTGGCGCAAAAGCGAAAGACCTCCATGCCTTTAAGAGTATTTCTGGGTGCCTTTTTCCCTCCCAAAGTGGCTGCTATTTACATGACAAACGCCCATTTGCCCGAAGACTCTCTTCTGCGAACGGTCAGTGATGTTCAGCTTGCGGGGTTAGTTGAAAAACTGAAGAATACTCGCTTGCGAGTAAAGGGCGTGCGCGGGTTTGAATACTGTCAAATATCTGCCGGTGGTGTTCGGGTAACGGAAGTTAACCCGAATACATTGGAATCGCAGCGGGTGAAAGGACTTTTCCTGACGGGTGAAACCCTCGACGTGGTCGGCCCGTGTGGGGGATACAACTTGCAGTTTGCATTCAGCAGTGGAGCTATCGCGGGCAGGGCTGCTGCCGACCGATAAGGTAGTGACCGGACGCATTGCCGATGTCGAGAGATAAATATTTATGGAAGACGAACAAGAAAAAATAAAGAAAACCGAGGAAGATCCTGTAAATGAGAGTATTCAAAGTTTGCAGGACATAGCACTCAAACTGAATCCGGTTCTAAATCCTTATGGGTTCGTTTTTGAATTGCAAAGCAGCGGGTTTTCTTCGCTTGGACTCTTTGCTTCAGGATTCTTCAAGCGCCTCCCCATACAAATCGGCCTAATCTATCGACATTGTCTGGGCTCAGTAATATATCGATGGGACAAGTTCGAAATGAGTCATACGGCGTATATGGAATATCTGGGCCACTCAGATGATAGTAAGCTTGTTTATGATGAAAGAGGCTTTGAATCGATTGCCCGTGACGGAGAAGACCCTGTTCAGGCATTGATTTATGACCTGTACCATTTCGCCAAGCCTATGCTTGAAGGTGAATCGGATGAGTTTGCGCTTGCCGCAAAAACTGTCCAAGAAAAGCAGTTGAGGAAATTATTGGGCGAGCAGTATGATAATTTTGTGAATAAGTGACGTCGAGGCGCCCCGGCGGCGGTTAGCCGAGTGCGGATAAGCCAGGATGCCGCCTTTGGACTTGGTGGCGATCATGACCGATTGAAACCCGCCGCAAGTCCCGCCGTTTTGAGCGGCAGGGAAAAGGCGGGTTTCTCAATAGCTTTATCCCGTCAAAGGCGAACATTTGTTCTATAATACGTTCGCAGCGGGCTTGTCGGCCGCGCTGTCGCCCGACAGGGCCGCACCTTAACAGAGCTTGTGTTGCTGGTTGCTGTG
>CAZMMI010000618.1:0-1994 GCA_964567255.1 uncultured Anaerolinea sp. | reverse complement strand
CAAACTGGCTGAGAACAGCTTCCATCCATTTTTGATCTGCGCAGGTATAGGCCGCTGCTGCTGCCGCATCATTGGTAATGTTGCAGCGACCACTGCCGGTGACCAGTAACTTCCGTCCCACTGCTGGATTGCCCTCAAACAGGGTAACATCACCCCCATTCCAGGCCGCCTGGAGAGCCGCCATCATGCCCGAAGCACCCGCGCCGATTACAGCTATTGTCATGGTCTCATTATAATGAATATAAGGGCTTACAGCTTGTTGAAATAGTTTTTTGTGTAGCTATTCCATGACGGGACACGACCCGTTATTTTCAAGATTGAGAGAATTGATTATTAGACGTACGAAGACCAACTACTTCCGCAAGATCTTCTCCATCTTTCTTCCCTTCGCCAACTCGTCAACCAGCAAATCCAGGTAGCGAATCTCCCGCATGGTTGGTTCTTCGATGTTCTCCACACGGACACCGCACACCACGCCCTTGATCAAAGCCCGAGAAGGATTCAGTTGAGGAGCTTCCGCAAAGAAGGTTTCAAAGTCTACCTGTTTCTCCAGTTGACCTTCAAACGCTTCCTGGCTATATCCCGTAAGCCAACGAATAATTTCGTCGACTTCCGTTTTTGTGCGTCCTTTTTTCTCCGCCTTAGTAACATAAAGCGGATACACTTTTGCAAAAATCATGGTATAGACACGATGTTTTTCCATAAAGTAGATTTTAACTCACAATCTGCGCTCATAGGAGATAGCAATCCTACCGACCGCCCAAACCGAGATCTCCATCGCCTTTCATCGCCATCCAACCACGGATGCCTGCATCTAACGCATAGAGGAGCATGTCCAACCGGCTCTTTCCCGCTTGACGAGCCGGCATTTGCCGCAAGACCTCACCTACTTCCAAAGGCGCGTGCTCAATCGCCCAGCCAACCTCGCCATCCCCGATGGTTGTAGCGCCGCCATGTTGAAGCTCCAGCGCCAAGGCAGCATAGGCCACCGGGCCAACGATGTGCTTGGTTTGCCCGACATCCGCCAAAGGATGCGTATAAGCGCTCGCTGCGGCAATCGCCTCCAATGCAAGGGTGCGCAGTCGGGCAGTACGCCTCCCTCCACCGGCGAACAACCGAATTTCGTCAATCGCAGCGCGCGGTCGTGAATCAGATCTGGCACGTGCCTCATACACCGGCAACGCTCTTTCGGCGCAATCCGCGGTCCAGCGGCCAATTGCTCTCAGTTGTTCCATGCTCAGCGGGAAATATTTGGATTCACTTCCCATCCTGCACCTCTATGCGCATGGTGACTGCCCGACAAGGCGCAAAGCGCTAATCCTGAACGGATCCGATCTCAATATAGTTTCCCTCCGGATCCGCAATCCAGAAATTGCGTTGCCCCCAAGGTTGGGTTATAGGTTCCAGCAAAATGTTAACCCCTAAGTCCTTGAGCCGAGCAAATTCCAGGTCGACATCCGCTTTTGTTGGAACTCCGATGCCAATTTCCATGGTCAGGTTAAATCCTTGCGGAGCCTGATAGGGCTGCTTCATGTCTTGGGCAAATTGCTTCCGATCAAACATAAACAATCCGCCATCCTTTACCTTGAAGCTGGCAAACGGTCCGCCGTCCCAATCAGTTTCAAAGCCTAAGATGTCCCGATAAAACTGGACCATTTTTGCCACATCATGAACAAACAAGCCCGTGTGCACACTATTGGACAGAGCATTCATGCCGGACGCCTCCTGGTTTCTACATTGCTTGCACTGCCGCATTCCTTTAATGCCGCCGATGGTGTCGGATAGAATTTGGGCAGGCCAGATTGTGTATTGATTATAATCCGTGATGACTTCGCATCCATCGTTTCGCCGTTCCAACGAGTTTAGGCGAAGTGTGTCCTGTTATTGCAAAAGAAAGGATATTGACTTTCAATCTCATCCGATCTAGAGTCATTAATATTCTGATCGTGGAGATTGATACATGGCCTTAACCTCGCTGATCACCTACCATCTCG
>CAZMMI010000617.1:0-1998 GCA_964567255.1 uncultured Anaerolinea sp. | reverse complement strand
AGACCCGCCGCTACAGAAGGGCTTGGTTTGGAAGGGCGATTTCGAGGATGCGGTCCAGGCCGGACAGGTCGGGCAGGATTTGGACGCGCGCGGCGGGAAGGGTAGTTTGGGCCAGCGCAGCGGCGGATTGCCCCTGACGGTATTCGATCTCGAAGAGGGCCAGCCCGCCCGGTGACAGGCGCGCGGTGAGTTGGGCCAGCAGGCGGCGGATCAATTGCAGGCCGTCAGGGCCGCCATCCAATGCCAGGCGCGGCTCGTGGCGCGCAACCGCCAGCCCATCCACGTCGGCGGAGGGGATGTAGGGCAGGTTGGCGCAGACCAGGTCGAAGGACCCCGGAACAGAGTCCAGCAGGTCGGCCTGGAAGAAGTCGATGCGCGCCTCCACACCGTGGGCGCGGGCATTTTGGCGGGCCATGTCCAGCGCGGCGGGAGAACGGTCCACGGCGGCAACGCGCAGATTGGAGGTGTGCCGGGCCAGGGCCACAGCGATGCAGCCTGAGCCGGTACCCACGTCGGCGGCGGTGCGGCATTCTGGGTGGGCGCGCAACCAATTCAAGGCGCGTTCCACGAGCAGCTCGGTCTCGGGGCGCGGAATGAGCACGGAGTCGTTGACGGAAAAATCCAGCCCGTAAAACTCCTGACGCCCGGTCAGATACGGCAGCGGTACGTCTTTTTCCAGACGAGCCAGTAAGGATTCAAGGGCCTGGATTTGCGCCCCGGTCAGAGGCTGTTCGGGGTGCGTTTGCACCCAGGCACTGGTTTGAACGAGTACGTGGCAAGCCAGCACGCGGGCTTCTAGGGCGGAGTCCGGCTCGTGCTCGGCCAGGCGTTGCCGGGCCTGGGCCAGCCATTGTCCCAGGTTCAGTTGGGCTGGATTAATCGTCGTCTTCATTGCTCGTCGACAGGCGGTCGGACTCTGCTTGCAGAGACAGCTCGTCGATGAACACGTCGATTTCGCCGTCCAAGACGGCGGGCATGTTGAAGGAGGACACCCCAACGCGGTGGTCGGTGATGCGGGACTGGGGGAAGTTGTAGGTGCGGATCTTTTCAGAGCGCTCCCCGCTGCCCACCTGGGAGCGGCGGGTGGCTTCCAGCTCTTCCTGACGCTTGTTGGCCTCAATTTCATACAACTTGGCGCGCAGAATACCCATGGCGCGGACCTTGTTTTGCAACTGCGAGCGCTCATCCTGGCAGGCGACCACGATGCCGGTGGGCAGGTGAGTGAGGCGCACTGCGGTGGAGTTCTTTTGCACGTTTTGGCCGCCCGCGCCTGCCGATTTATAGACGTCGATTTTAATATCCGCTTCGGGGATGTTCACCTCGACCTCATCCACTTCAGCCAGGATGTTTACGGTGGCAGTGGAGGTATGGATACGCCCGGAGGCTTCGGTGACGGGTACACGCTGCACGCGGTGGACGCCCGATTCGTATTTGAGCCGCGAGAAGGCGCCTTTGCCCTTGACGGTAAAGATGACTTCCTTGTAGCCGCCGATGCCGGTTTCATTTTGAGAAAGGATTTCAATGTTCCAACGGCGTTTTTCGGCGTAGCGGCTGTAAATGTGGAACAGATCTCCGGCAAAGAGGGCGGCTTCGTCGCCGCCGGTTCCGGCCCGGATTTCGACGATGACGTTGCGGTCATCGCGGGGGTCCTTGGGCACCAGCAGGGCTTTGAGTTCTTTTTCGAGCGCTTCGGAGCGTGGCAGAAGAGAAGCAAGGTCAGCCTGGGCCAGTTCGCGCAGTTCGGCGTCGTCTTCTGCTTCTAGTGAATGAGCTTCTTCGATTTGTTTGAGTACGGTGCGATATTCGCGAGCCTTTTCGACGATTGTCTCAAGCTGAGTGCGCTCTTTTGCCAAATCAGCAGCGCGCTGATAATCGTCTCCAATCTCTTCGAGCTGCTTCCCCAATTCTTCGTAATGGGCTTCAATATCGGCTAATTTTTCCAGCATACTGCGTCTTTCTCTCGTGGTGAAATCGGGCAGCCCAACTGCCGCCCCAAAC
>CAZMMI010000616.1:0-2012 GCA_964567255.1 uncultured Anaerolinea sp. | reverse complement strand
GCAGCCTTACCCCAGGAGATTACCAGCCCGTTTTGCTCAGGCCAGAACTTTCTTCACCGTTTCCACTACCTTCACCAGGTCGTCTTTTTCGATGACCAGGGGTGGGAGGAAGCGCATGACCGTCAACCCGGCGGGCAGGGCCATGACGCCTTCGGCCATGAGGGCTTGCAGGAAGGGGGTGACCTTCTGCTTGAGCTCCATGCCCACCATCAGCCCCAGCCCGCGCACCTCGCGCACCAGCGGCGATTGGATTTCGGCCAGGGCAGCCTTGAACCAGGCGCCCAACTCGGCGGCGCGCGCGGGCAGGTTGTGCTCTTCCAGGTAGCCGATGGCTGCCAGCGAGGCGGCGCAGGCCAGTGGGTTGCCGCCAAAGGTCGAGCCGTGCGTCTGGGGGGGCAGCTCGCCCACCCGCTCGCCGATCAGCGTGGCGCCCATGGGCAGCCCTCCGGCGATAGATTTTGCCAGGTTGAGCAAATCCGGTTGAAGCCCATAATGCTGGTGGGCAAACATGCGCCCGGTGCGCCCGAAGCCGGTCTGCACCTCGTCGATGATGAGCAGCGCGCCGCGCGCGCGGCACAGCTCTTGCGCTCCCAGCAGGTATTCGGGCGCGCCGGGGTTGACCCCGCCCTCGCCTTGCACCACCTCGAGCAGCACCGCGGCGGTCTGATCGGTCACGGCGGCGTCCAGCGCGGCCAGGTCGTTATAGGGCACGTGGGTAACGCCGGGGACCAGCGGCTCGAAGGGCTGGCGGTACTTCTTCTCCCAGGTGGCCGAGAGGGCCCCCATCGTCCGCCCGTGGAAGCCGCGCATGGTGGCGACCATGCCGGTGCGCCCGGTGGACAGCCGCGCAAACTTGATGGCGGCTTCGTTGGCCTCCGCGCCGGAGTTGCACAGGAAGACGCGCGGCATGTGGGTGATGGCGCACAGTTTGGCTTCCAGTTCGGCGCGTTGGTCGTTGTAAAACATCTCGGGGCAGGAGATGAGCGTTTGAGCCTGTTGGGCAATGGCGGCGGCGACAGCCGGGTTGCAGTGGCCCAAATTGGCTGCGCCCTGCCCGCCCACGCAGTCGATGTACTCGCGCCCGTCGGAATCCCACAGGCGGGCGCCCTGCCCGCGCACGATGGCGACCGGCCGTTTAGAATACAGGCCGGAGGTGTGTTGACTTTCAATATCAAAGATGGCTTGCGTGTTCATGAGATGGTGGTTCCTTTCCCAGCCAGCGCGTCCAGCAGGGGGTGCTCGGTGCGCCCGTCGGCGAAGGTGATTTTGGGCACGCCCAGTTCCAGAGCCTCGCTGGCGCCGAGGACTTTCTTCTTCATGCGCCCTTCGGCGAAGGTGAGGGCTTGCTCCAACCCGGCTTTGGGCAGGTGGGCGATGACGGTGCTCTCGTCGGGGAAGCTGCGCATGAGGCCGGGAACGTTGGTGAGGATGATGAGCTGCTCGGCCTGCACGGCTCCGGCCACCATCGCGGCGGCCCGGTCGGCGTCCACGTTGAGGGCGTCGCCGTCCTGCGAGATGGCCAGCGGGGCGATAACGGGGGTCAGCCCGGCGTCCATGAGCATTTTGAGCAGCCCGGCGTTGACCTGTTCAATCTTGCCGGTGTAGTCGTCGCGCAGGACTAGCTTCTTGCCGTTTTCCACGATGCGCAGGGCTTCCTTGCGGTGGGCGGCCATCACGCGCCCGTCCACGCCGGAGAGGCCGAAGGCATTCACGCCGTTTTTCTGCAAGCGCTCAACGATGAGGGTGTTGATCTTGCCGGAGGTGACCATGGCGAAAATTTCCAGGGTGGGGCGGTCGGTGTAGCGGCTGGTGAAGCCGGTCACGGTGGTCACGAATCGCGGGGGCTTGCCCAGTTGCTCGGAAATCTGGTTGGTTTCGTTGGAGCCGCCGTGGACGATGATGACCTTCTGGCCCGATTGGATGAGTTGCGCTGTGTCGGCGCAGACGGCGTCGAGGTTGACGCCCTGCGATCCGCCGATTTTGATAACAATCATGGTGTACCTCGCTTGTGG
>CAZMMI010000615.1:0-2022 GCA_964567255.1 uncultured Anaerolinea sp. | reverse complement strand
AATACAAGGTAGGTAAGGCTTGCCTGTATTTTAAGAAACTTGAAGATATTGATCAGAGCGTTTTGGAAAAGTTGATCGAAAAGACCATCGCGCGAGGATTTGCTAACCCAGCTTAGGTTTTCAGCAGCGCAGGCAGGATGAAATCCTCTGCAAGTGCAAACTTGCCGCGCACAAACAGGCCGTCCTCCTCTTGCGAGGCCGACCAATCGCATTCCACGCCCAGCCAATCAGGATTGAAACCGAATTGGATTGTGTTGACGCCGGGGAAGTGCAAGCATGGCAGGAGTTGGGCGAAGGAAAATGGTTCGGCGGCGCAAACGTCTAGTAAGCGCAGCGTGGCTCCATCTCGCTCCTCGACCACCAGCGCATCTGCGCCGGGAACGGCGTAGATACACTGCGGGTACTCGGTCAGCAGATGAAACGCCTGCATCGGAGCGGCGTTGAGACAATCGAGCGTACTGGAAAAGCAAGCCCGGCGAGAGAGCAGTTCGCGGACACGCGAATCGTCTGGGTCTAGCGGTTGGAGCGGCGTCGCGCTGCTCTGAGGAGAACAGCCCAGGGTGGGCACACGGTCGTGGATGCGCTGGAAACCGAAACGGGGGTAGAAGTCCAGCACCGAAGCGTTGGCGCACAGAAACATGGGGGTGTTGGGGTAGTCTTCCAGGATGGTTTGCATCAGGCGGCGGCTGAGACCCTGCCCGCGACACTCGGGCCGGGTGGCTACGGCGCCAATTTGCAGCCAGGTTTGCCGCTGCCCGCCTATGAGCATTTCCATTCGGTACCCGGCGGCGCTTGCCAGCAGCCTGTCGTCCTCTGCCAGAGCATACACTGTGTAATCCGGAGTCCACCAGCCGCGGGAATACCAGGGCTCGAAGGTGAAGCCGAAGACCGAAGAAATGAGTTCGTCGAAGCGCCGCTTTTCGAGGATGGGAGAATTGGATTGAAGGCGTTGAAGCTGCATGGGTGCATTTTACCGGAGGTGAAGAAGGAGTGATAGGGCATCTTGCCGGGTATAATTGCGTTCATGGAAGAACCTTTTGTGCCCCGGCTGGATTTTTTGCGCCTCTACCGGCGCTTTGATGTGCCCATCGCGGAACTGGACTGCGGGAAGATGTGCGCGCCGAACAATGCCAGCGGTAAGCCCTTCTGCTGTGATATCTGCTACGCGGTGCCGGCGGCCTACCGTCCCGAATGGACCTACCTGCAAGCGAACACCGATCTATGGAAGGAATGGCAGGGTGATGAATGCCCGGGCGAGCCGTTCGACCCGGCAGAAGTGTGGGCCGAAACGCCCGAGCACATGCTGCTGCTGGCTTGTAAGGGCCCGGCTCACTGCCAGCGGGATTTCCGCTCGGTGAGTTGCCGCCAGTTCCCCTTCTTTCCGTATATCACTGCTGACTCACGCTTTTTGGGGTTGGTCTACGAGTGGGCGTTTGAAGATGTGTGCTGGGTGATCAGCCACCTGGAGACGGTCACGCAGCGTTATCGCAGCGAATTTGTGCGCTTTTACGACGAGGTGCTGGCGCAGTGGCCGGAAGATTTCGAGTGTTACGCCGACCATGCCGAGGAGATGCGCGAGGAGTTCGCGGCGCGCAAGCAGCGCATCCCGCTGCTGCATCGCAATGGGGGTTTTTATTTGATCAGCCCACAGAGTGAGCGGTTGGAGCGGGTGGCCCCGGAGCGGTTTAAGAGGTTTGGGCCGTACCGGTAGAGAGTGGGTGGGCGCAAGCGGGTCGTTTTGGGTAGAATGGGGTGGGGAGCCCGCAAGGGTAGTTGAGGGCGAATGGCGTGAGCCGGTGTTAAAGACCCGCCCTTACGGTTGGTGGGGGAGTGAGCGGCGGTGAAGGGTGAAGATGGAGGGCGTCCCTGCGGTTGGTGAGCGCAAGCGGGCGGGTCTTTCTTTGTAGAATGGGGAGGCGAACCCGCAAGGGTGGTTGAGGGCGAATGGCGTGAGCCGGCGTTAAAGCCCCGCCCTTACGGTTGGTGGGGGAGTGAGCGGCGGTGAAGGGTGAAGATGGAGGG
>CAZMMI010000614.1:0-2026 GCA_964567255.1 uncultured Anaerolinea sp. | reverse complement strand
GTCGAAGGCGTCACACCGGGATACCACCCCTCGCCGGGCAGTTGCCAGCCGCAAATCTCAAACACCAGCCAATCCTCCGCCTCGCCCAACACATCCGCCAACCCCGGGTTGTCCGCTTCCGCCGCGTCCAGGGCCTCTTCGACAAAATCAGTTGGCTTCCGTGAACTGAGCAAGGGCTTTAGCCCGAGCGACCATGATAGGCTTGACAACGATTTCCCTTACCTCTCCCCGACAAATGCCGTGGAAAGTTACCCCACTGGGAGTATAATACGCCCCGAGTTGAACCTTCACACTTTCGTCGGAGAAAAGAACTACTCAGAAAGGTAAGAAAGTTGCCGAATTTTCGATGTGTGCAGGGTGCGAAGCACCCTGCACACATCGAAAATTCGGGTCTTTTCTACCTCTGGCTGAGTGGTTACGGAGAAACTATATGATCATTCAGGTAGAGCGCCTTTCCAAATCCTTCGATTACTACAAAAAAGAACTGGGACTAAAGAATTCAATCAAGAACCTGTTCCACCGCGAAAAATTGACCAAAGCAGCGGTGCGCGAAATCTCTTTCGAAATCGCCGAAGGCGAAATGATCGGCTTTTTAGGCCCCAACGGCGCCGGAAAAACCACTACCCTCAAGATGCTCTCCGGCATCCTCCACCCCACCTCTGGGCAGGCCCACGTGCTGGGCTACGTGCCCTGGGAGCGCAAAAAAGCTTTCAAGATGCAGTTCGCCATCGTCATGGGCCAAAAGGCCCAACTGTGGTGGGACCTGCCCGCTAACGAATCCCTCTACCTGAACAAATGCATCTACGAGGTGGAAGACAAGGCCTACCAGAGCACTCTGGCCGAGTTAACCGAGCTGTTGGACGTGAAAGACCTGCTCAACGTGCAGGTGCGGCGGCTTTCATTGGGCGAGCGCATGAAGATGGAGCTGATCGCGGCCCTCATCCACCGCCCCAAGCTCATCTTCCTGGATGAACCCACCATTGGCCTGGATATTCTCTCCCAGAAGAAAATCCGCGATTTCCTCAAGTACTACAATCAGCAGCGGCGCGCCACCATCGTATTGACCAGTCATTACATGGCCGATATCGAAAACCTGTGCAAACGCACCATCATCATCAACCAGGGCCAAATCGTCTTTGAAGGCGATCTGCACCGGGTGAATGACGTGTTTGCACAGTCCAAGATCATCAAGCTGCAATTGTCCAACACCGTCACCCACGCCGATCTGACGGCTTTCGGCGAGGTGAAGGAACTGGCCGGGCTCAACGCCACCCTACAAGTGCCGCGCACTCAGGTCAAAGAAATTTCCAAAGCCATTCTCGATCAGCTCCCTGTGATCGATTTCAACATTGAAGATGTGCCGGTCGAAGAAGGCATTGCCTTGCTCTTCCAACGACGGGAGGCGGGCCATGCGCTGGCTTAAGAAATACACCCGATCCTTCTTGTTGGGCTTTGAGACCGCCCTGGAGTACCGGGCCAACTTCCTGCTCTCCCTGGTCAGCGCGGCCTACCCCATTTTCATCCAGACCTTCTTGTGGACGGCCATCTACAATGCCTCCAGCGAAAACGATCTGTACGGCTACACCTTCCGGCAAATGATCGCCTACACCTTCATGGCCGGCTTGATCTCGCGCATTGTCCGCTCGGGGTTCGAGTACGAGATCATGGACGACGTAAAGAGCGGCAAGTACAGCAAGTTCATGGTCCAACCCGTCGGCTACTTTGCTTACCGCCTGGCAAGCTTTTTGGGCAACAAACTCCCCGGGCAGTTGATGATCCTGGGTATTCTGGTGCTGCTGCTGGCGGGCTTGAGTGTGTTCTGGGGTCTCACCTTCCAGCTAGCCTCCGTTCTGGCCTTCCTGGTCACGCTGTCCCTGGCGGTCATGCTCAACTTCCTCATTTTTTACTGCGTCAGCGCCGTCGCGTTTTGGATCATCGAGGTGGGCTTCCTGTTTGAGGCCATCCGCATCATAACGATACTACTCAGCGGCGGCATTTTCCCCCTCGAGGTATTCGGCGAACGCTT
>CAZMMI010000613.1:0-2027 GCA_964567255.1 uncultured Anaerolinea sp. | reverse complement strand
TACAGCAACCGGGAATGCAGCTTCCCTTTGAACCCGGCAAGATCTGGTCCTTTACGGGCGGCCCGCACGGCGGCTGGGGCAATGGTTCGGCCTGGGCCGGCCTCGATTTTGCCCCGCCCGGCGACGCGCTGGGCTGCGTGCCCAGTGACGAGTGGGTGGTAGCATTGACCGATGGCCTCATCCTCCGCGCTGGTGGCGGCGCAGTGGTGCAGGACCTGGATGGCGACGGCTTTGAACAGACCGGCTGGAGCATCCTCTACATGCACATCGAAACGCGCGACCGGGTTCTCGCCGGCATCCCCGTCAAAGCGGGCGACCAAATCGGCCACCCCTCTTGCGAAGGCGGTATCTCCAACGGCACCCACGTTCACATCGCCCGCCGCTACAACGGCGAATGGATCGCCGCCGACGGTGAACTGCCCTTCGTTTTGGATGGTTGGGTCTCCTCTGGGGACGGCATCGAGTATAATGGGTTCTTGACGCGCGACGGCGCTTCTGTTGAAGCCTGGGATGCGCGGAAGGACGAAAATCAAATTGGGCGCTAAGCGTTTTCTATCTTACTTGCTCTTAGTGGTTTTGTTAACAACGTTGACCGGCTGCCAGGGCGGAGTCTTCCCCGGACTGGAAGGCATCGCCCCCATCTATCCCGTTACCCCCGAGCCGACCAAAACACCCTTCGCCCACACCCCTACCGCCATTGGCCCCACAGCCACATTCTCTCCCAGAGCCACCCCTCTGCCCTCTCTGACCCCCACGCCTGAAGTCAGCCCGACTCCTGCCCCACCGATTCTTTACTACACGCAGGCAGGCGACACCCTTCGCGCTCTGGGCATTCGCTTTGGGGTCGACCCGGCTGAGATCACCTCACCCGATTTGATACCCACCGACAGTTTGTTCAATCCGGGACAGCTTCTGGTCATTCCCAGCCGCCTGGGTCAGGTCAGTGCTGGCGATCGTCTCATCCCCGACAGCGAAATCGTCTACTCCCCCTCCGCGTTAGATTTTGAAATCAAAACCTTCGTCAACGAATCCGGCGGGTACCTCAAAGATTACCAAAAATGGTTCCTGGATGGCTGGAACGATGGCGCAAAAATCATCCAGCGCGTCACGCTGGAAAACTCGGTCAATCCGCGCCTGCTGCTGGCCATCCTGGAGTACCAGGCCCATTGGGTCTACGGGCAGCCGGAAGACCAGACCCAAATTGATTACCCCATCGGCTACCAAAGTCTGGAAGATAAAGAACTCTACAACCAGCTCAGTTGGGCCGTTTCGCAGCTCAACCTGGGCTATTACGGCTGGCGCGAAGGGTTGGTCACCGAGTTAACCTTCCGCGATGGCGAAGTTCTACGCCTGGCTCCCGAGCTCAACGCCGGGACGGTGGCTGTGCTGTACTTATTCGCTCAGCTATACGACCGGGCCGGCTGGGAGGAAGCAATCTACGGCGAAAACAGCCTGCCCACGTTGTACCAAACCATGTTTGGCGACCCCTGGCTGCGCGCCCAATCCGTAGAGCCGCTCTTTCCCGCCACCCTCACCCAACCGTTCATGGAATTGCCCTTCCGTGCCGGGAAAGTGTGGGGCCACACGGGCGGACCCCATTCCGCCTGGGGACCCGGTGGCGCGCGTGCCGCTCTCGATTTCGCCCCCGGCGCGGTTGAGCGCGGCTGCGTCCCAAGCAGCGAATGGGTCACCGCCGTGGCCGACGGCCTGGTGGTGCGCTCCGAAACCGGCCTGATCGTTGTCGATCTTGACGGCGACGGCTATGAGCAAACCGGCTGGGCCATCTTGTATTTGCACATTGCAACGGTCAACAAAGTTCCCCTGGGCACCTGGGTAATGCAAAACGAAAACATCGGGCACCCCTCCTGCGAGGGCGGCAGAGCCACCGGCACCCACGTACACATTGCCCGCAAGTACAACGGCGAATGGATCCTTGCCGACGGCCCCCTGGCCTTTGAGCTCAGCGGCTGGCGTTCCTATGCCGGCGAGAAAGATTACCAGGGCGGGATGATCCGCGGCGATGAGCA
>CAZMMI010000612.1:0-2051 GCA_964567255.1 uncultured Anaerolinea sp. | reverse complement strand
AGCTACACACAATCTACGGTAACCAGAGGAGGTTCCGATGAACGAAAACCAAACAACCCTGCCCCATGTCGTGATTGTTGGCGCCGGATTCGGCGGACTGCGCGCTGCGCGCGCTCTGGCCAAAGCTCCCGTGCGCATCACACTGTTGGACCGGAACAACTATCATCTCTTCCAACCGCTGCTCTACCAGGTGGCGACCGCCGGGCTCTCGCCTGATGAAATCGCCCAACCGGTGCGCGCCATCCTGCGCTCACAGCGCAACCTGGAGTTTCGCCTGGCCGAGGTGCACGGCGCCGACCTGGCTGCTCGCCGCCTGGATACCGATCAGGGGCCGCTGGAATATGACTACTTAATCCTGGCTGCCGGGGGCGTGACCAACACCTTTGGAATGCAAGATGTCGCCCGCCATGCCTTTGGCTTGAAGTCGCTGGAGGATGCCGTGACCATGCGCAACCACCTGCTGCGCCTTTTTGAGCGGGCTGCCCAGGAAAACGACCCCGTCCGGCGCAAGGCGTTGCTGACCTTTGTGGTGGCAGGAGGCGGCCCCACCGGGGTCGAGTGCGCCGGAGCCATTTCTGAGCTGGCTCAAGTGGTTCTGGACAAGGATTTGCCCGGTCTAGCCATCCAGCGCCCGCAGATTATTCTCTTGGAAGCGGCCCAGCGCCTGCTGCCCGCCATGCCCGAGCGTTCCGGCGAGTTTACCGTACAGGCGCTGGCCGAAAAGGGCGTAGAAGTGCGCTTCGGGGCTGCCGTGGATGGATACGACGGGCGGGTGGTGCGGTTGAAGGACGGGGAAACGCTCGCCACGCACACGCTGGTGTGGGCCGCCGGGGTGCAGGCTGCGCCGCTGGTAACCGCCCTCGGTCTCCAATCCGGCAGCCTGGGCAGGGTGCGCGTATTGCCCACCCTGCAAGTACCAGAGCATCCCGAAGTGTACTTGATTGGCGATGCTGCTCATTTGGAAGGAGAAGACGGGCGCCCGCTGCCTATGGTGGCGCCGGTGGCTATGCAGCAAGGCGACCATGCTGCTCGCAACTTGCTGCGCGCAGCAGAGGGGCTGGCCCAACAGCCTTTCCATTACCGCGATCCCGGCGTGATGGCTACGATCGGGCGTAACCGGGCGGTGGCAAAGCTGGGGCCTGTAGAACTGCGCGGGTGGTTTGCCTGGCTGGCCTGGGTAGTGGTGCACATCTTCCAATTGATCGGCTTCCGCAACCGAATGATGGTGCTGCTGGATTGGGCCTGGAATTACCTGGTCTATGACCGCGCCGTGCGCGTGATTGGTCCGGAGAGGCGCCCGCGACCCCAGGGGGTTGCAGCCAAAGAGGCATAACGACGAAAAAATCAGCACGCTCTAAAGGAAAAGATTCTATAATTTTGCCCGCTAAATGTACTGGCTTAATGGCAGATACAGGTACATTTGGCGGGGATTTTTTTGAGTTGTCTGTTTTTCGGAAGTTGTTTAGACAAATTTTTGCTTCCTGGATCGGTTTAGATTGACTTATTTTGAAAAGGGACAATAATTTAACAATATCTAAACATCCCCACCGTGGATTGTTTGATTTGGCCGGATCTTTGTAGTCTGGCCTACAATGTTAAGAACCTTTCGTAGCACACGATTGTGTTATGGGGCCTGAAAGGTTGAGTTTTTCAAACAGAGGATGGAGGAAAATAATGAAACTTCAGAGACCCAAAATTGGAACTTTCTGGATCGCCGTGATTTTGGCTGTGCTCGGTGTATTGGGACAGTTCGCTATTCCCGCTTTAGCCCCCTACGCTTTCTGGCTGGTGTTGGCGGCATTTGTGCTGATGCTCCTCGGTGTTTTGCTCGACGGCATTTAGCAACGATTGAGAACCGGCCTGGCTTCTGGCAGGCTCCCCAACTCTTGCCGGCCGCGCTCCAATCACCTTTCGCGAGAACATGAACAACCTCTACTTCCCAGTGGAGGTTGTTCATGTTTCATGCCTTAAAAAATTGAGTCTACCACGGCAGTTTCCAACGAGCCGTGCTTTTGGAACTTCTCTAACGTATAATGTATCTGCCAATTCGG
>CAZMMI010000611.1:0-2052 GCA_964567255.1 uncultured Anaerolinea sp. | reverse complement strand
GGGTTGCGCATCTGGCTTCCGCGAACTGAGGCGGGGGTTTCAACCCCCGCCGGACGGGGGGCCAAGACCGCGGGAAAGGATTCCCGCGCTACGAAGAAGGTACATTCGTTCCATTCGTTTTTTTGATTCGTTTCCCCCCGCCGCCTTTACCCCCCGGCCCGCTGCAGATTGAGCGCCAGCAGCCTTTCCAGGATTTGCTCGTCGCTCAGATCGGACGGCCAGCCGTAGGCCGCAAAGACGGCTGCATCCAGGCGCTGGTGGGCCAGGTCCAGCCAGGTGGGGCGAGCGTTGTACAGGTTGGTGAGGGTGCGCTTCTTGAGTTCGGCTTCGCTTGCCCCGGCGGGATGCAGCCAGGCATCGCGCTTTTGGACCAGCTCGCGGGCGGCCTGGGCAATGGCCTCCACCCGCGCATCCCCGGCGGGCTCTTTGCCCGGCGGCCAGGGGAGGGGAAAGGTTTGGAAGGTCATTGTCTGAGAGTATCTGAACCCGCTCTCTGCATCTCGTAGTTGAGTCCCCATTGCTCTGGACCAAATTTCATGAATTTTGGAATGTAATACGCCAATAAAGTAATCGTCACTTCTTGCGATGACCACGACCTGTCCATCTGGAAGTGTTTCAGATGGAATAAAAACGAAAATTCTATGCTTGGCTACGCGAGGAGTAGCTATATATCTTTGGATAGAACTAATTGCGAAACGCAAATCTGGCCCTGGTCTCCCATGTATCCACCAAAGCCTTTTTTCTCTAGGGTTTCTTACATTATCGCGTTCAGGTTTGACCATCCGTTTCACATATTCAAATGGCATTTCATAATAAGATGCTACAACTTCATCTGCCTCGACACCAAAGTCGATTATGAACATATTTCTTGGTCTTCCAGTTAAATCAAGACCATTTATCCAGGGTTTGATGACATCGCTGTTTGGTCGTCCATTTGGATTCAAATGGCTAGAACGCATTTCTTGCGCCTGGTCTTGTGTAATATCAAACTTACCCTTTTTTGTGTCTCCGATAAAGGCCAAGTTTGCGTTTTCCTGAAGTATTGTAGCTTTTGTGATATCTACAGATGTCTGTAGAGCAGCATTGATTGATTGGACCGGGCTGTCATTTAGAACTTTTATTGTTTCAATGCCATTGTCAAAACCAATCATCGAAACATGTACCGTTGCTCCGTCAAGCACCCAGTCTCTGTCGGATTGTGCCCAGAAGATTTGCCCTGTTTCAGAGATTCGTTCTAATATTTTTCTGTTTGCTCCACCACGAATACCTTGAGTCGCTAGCAGGCCTGCCCGGGTAACTTTGTTGTTTTCAATCATTGCCCGCGCTTTTTCAAACCAGTAGCACACCAAGTCTGCAAAGGCGGGAACCCGATCTTTATACAATGCAAATAGTGCTTCCACAGTCCGGTCGCCCAGTTCGGCGCGAATTTTGTTTCCCCCCAAAAAGGGTGGGTTGCCGATAATCACATCCGCCTGGGGCCACTCCGGTTCGGAGGCCCGCCCTTGCTCGTCCCAGGCCAGGATGGCGTCCGTGTGGTGGATGTTGTCCATCACCTGCAGGATGGGCTCCTGGTAGCCGTAACCGTGGTTGATCATCCACTGAACATAGCCGATCCAGATGGTCACCTGGGCCAGCTCGTGAGCGTACTCGTTGAGCTCGATGCCGAAAAGCTGTTTGGGGCTGACCGAGATGAAAAATCGGCCCGCGCCCAGCTCGTCGGAGTGGTTGATGACCTCATTTTGCAAATCGAGGAGCAGTTGCAAAGCCACATACAGAAAATTCCCCGACCCGCAGGCCGGGTCCAGCACTTTCACCGCCGCGATGCGGTCGGCGAACCCGCGCAGCAAAGCGCTGATCTTCTCGACGGACGCGGCGCGCTTTTTGGCGTCGGCAGCCGCCTCGGCTTCGGCCTTCAGGCGCAGGGCCTCGGCCTGAATCTGCGCCCATTCGCGGCGCAGCGGGGCCATGAGAACGGGCTCGACGATGAGCAGGATGTCGGCTTTATCGGTGTAATGGGCGCCCAGTTGGGAGCGCTTGGCCGGGTCCAGGCCG
>CAZMMI010000610.1:0-2067 GCA_964567255.1 uncultured Anaerolinea sp. | reverse complement strand
ATTTAGGAACCAGAGCCAGACGTGCTCACATCGGAGGGGGGCCACTCATCCACTTGATTTACTTGAGGAGGAATGAAAAATATGGCAGTAGATGTAGAACTTGAAGCGCTCCTTCGACCGCGACAGTATCCCATGCCCCCGTACCCGCCAAAAGTCATCACCCTGGCGAACGGGAAGAAGATGGTGGTTCGCCAGGCGGTCCGCGAAGATGTGCCGGCCATCTTGAAGTCGGTCCATCCATGCATGTTCATCCAGCGCGACTTTTACAACATTGTCAGCGCCCGGCTGTATGGTGAACTGCTGGCCTGGTATTACTACCGGGCCAAGAGCCCGTACTGCCTGGTGGGGCAGGTGGACGGCTATCTGGTGGGCGTGGTGAACGGACGGATGGAAAACGAGAAGGTCGGGATGAGCTACCACACCCTGGCCATTGACCGCGGCCTGCGCATTGGCTCGCACCTGTTCGCAGCCAAAATGGAATATCATATCGAATACCTGGGGCAGGAAGAGGTTCTCATTGTGGCCGAAAGCCCGATTGGCCACCGGCGCTGGATGATCGAATACCCGCTGGAGCCGACCACCATTCCGCATGAACTGGGCGGAGGCGATTCGTGGCGCCTGACGCGCGAACTCTATTTCGCGGCCAAGCCCCGCCTGGTGGTGGGCGACCGCCCGGTGCCTCAGGACTTGATGGATAAGGCTGAGGAAGCGATCCTGTTCGCCGATGATGACACCATCCGCGAGCGCATTGCCGGTCTGAAAGGCAGGTAAAACCATGAGAGACGTTGCGATTATTGGGGCAGGCATGATTCCCTTCGGGCGTCGAGACGAAGACTCCCTGTTGGATATGCTCGCCTATGCGTCGTTGAAAGCCCTCGATGATGCGGGGATGGGAGATAAATCGGTCAGCGCCGTGTACGTGGGGAACATGGGCGCGGGCATCATCCAGCACCAAAGCTCCATTGCCAGTTCGCTGGTGGACCGCTTGAGCCTGCTGCCCGCCGCCGCCGACGTGGTGGAAAACGGCCCGGCTTCGGGCGGCTCGGCGGTGAAGAACGGGCTGCTGGCGGTGGCCTCGGGCTATTACGACTATGTGCTGGTGGTGGGCGGCGAGAAGATGCGCGAGGTGACCGGCTGGCGCGCCACCGATTTCGTGGCCACCATGACCCACCCACAGGTGGAATATCCCTACGGCATCACCCTGCCGGGCATGGCGGGCATGTTCACCCGCCTGTATATGGAGAAATGGGGCGTGACCCGCGAGCATCTGCTGGCGGTGACGCTAAAGAACCAGGAGATGGGCGCGCTCAACCCTTATGCCCATGTGGAAATGACCCTGGACCGCGAGGGGATTTTTGACAGCCCGCACGCGGTGGTGAACAACCCCGTGGCGGCGGACCCGCTGCATCTGTATGATATGTGCCCGGTGAGCGATGGGGCCGCGGCGGTGCTGCTGTGCCCCGCCGAGATGGCCAAGAAGCTGGGCAAGCCCTTTGTGCAGATTGCCGGTTTTGGCCAGGCCACCGATACGCACACCCTGCAGGAGCGCGAGGACCCCACCGATTTGAAAGCCGTGACCCTGGCCTCGCAGCAAGCTTTCGAAATGGCCAAGCTGAAGCCGGCCGATATCGACGTGGCCGAGCTGCACGATGCCTTTACCATTCTGGAGATTGCCGAGAGCGAGCACGTGGGCTTCTTCAAGAAGGGCGAGGGCGGCAAGGCAGCCGCGGCGGGCAAGACGCGCCTGGGCGGGCAAATTCCGATCAATGTTTCGGGCGGGCTGAAGGCGCGCGGGCACCCCGTGGGGGGCACCGGCGTGGCCCAGGTGGTGGATATCGTCTGGCAGCTGCGCCACGAGCTGCCCAAGGAACGCCAGGTGAAGAATGCCCGGCACGGGCTGACGGTCAACTTTGGCGGGTTCGGCAATAACATCACCTCGTTTGTGTTGAAGAGGGTAGAGCCATGAACAAAGAAATCCCCATTATCGCCTTCAAATGCAAGAAATGCGGGCGGATTCACTATCCGTTCCACGACCGCTGCCTGAGCTGCAAGAGCCGCGAGTTTGAA
>CAZMMI010000609.1:0-2067 GCA_964567255.1 uncultured Anaerolinea sp. | reverse complement strand
CGATCGGTATATTATTTGTCAAGCGATTGTAGTAAGGGCAATTCATGAATTGCCCTTACTACAATCGCTCCAGAGCAACACCAAGAGCAGGCTGGCTCATTGGGAATTGGCGTGGTGGAACCCGCATTTAGGGGTGTGTGAGTGGCGAAGCCACTCACACACCCCTAAATGCGGCACCTACCACGGCAACTCCTAGAGAGCCAGCAGGCGCTTCTTCCCGAGGCCATCCAGGCGTGATAGAATAGACCCACGTTCAAATCCGTGGAGTGAAAGATGACTGAAAATCCTGCCCCGAGCAATTTTATTCAAGAAGCCATTCTGGAAGACCTGAAAAACGGCCGCTTTGACCACGTCCTGACGCGCTTTCCTCCCGAACCCAACGGCTACCTGCATATCGGGCACGCCAAGGCCATCTGCATCACTTTTGGCCTGGCGGAAGCCAACGGCGGCAAATACAACCTGCGCTTCGATGACACCAATCCCGTCAAGGAAGACGTGGAATACGTTGAATCGATCAAAGAAGACATCCGCTGGCTGGGCTTCGATTGGGAAGATCGGGAGTACTTTGCCTCCGATTACTTCGAACAGCTTTACCAGTGGGCAGAAAAGCTGATCCTCAAGGGCAAGGCTTATGTGGATGATTTGAGCCCAGATGAGATCCGCGAGTACCGTGGCACCTTGACCGAGCCCGGCAAAAACAGCCCTTACCGGGATCGCTCGGTGGATGAGAACCTGGACCTGTTCCGCCGCATGCGCGCCGGAGAGTTCCCCAACGGGAGCCGGGTCCTGCGCGCCAAAATCGACATGGCCTCCGGAAATATCAACCTGCGCGACCCAGTCATGTACCGCATCCTGCATTCAACCCATCACCGCACCGGCGACCAGTGGTGCATCTACCCGATGTATGATTACGCTCACGGGCAGTCCGATTCGATCGAAGGCGTAACCCACTCGCTGTGTGATATCGCCTACGAAATCCACCGCCCTCTGTATGACTGGTTCCTGGACGAGCTGGAGATTTTCCACCCGCGCCAAATCGAATTTTCGCGTCTGAACGTCACCTACACCATTTTGAGCAAGCGCTTCCTCAAGCAGTTGGTCGAGAAGGGCCTTGTGCGCGGCTGGGACGACCCGCGCATGCCCACCCTCTCGGGGATGCGCCGCCGGGGTTACCCGGTAGAAGCCGTGCGCGACTTCATCGACCGCGTGGGCGTGGCTAAAAACGAGAGCGTGGCCGACATCTCGCTGCTGGAGCACTGCGTGCGCGAAAACCTCAACCGCACTGCCCTGCGCGTGATGGGCGTGCTCAACCCGCTCAAGGTGGTCATCACCAACTACCCAGAAGGTCAGTTGGAGCAGTTGGAAGCCGTCAACAACCCCGAAGACCCCGCTGCTGGGACGCGCACCGTGCCCTTCTCGCGCGAGCTGTACATTGAGCAGGATGACTTCCGCGAGGTTCCCCCGCCCAAGTACTTCCGCCTGGCCCCCGGGCGCGAGGTGCGCCTGCGCTACGGATACTTCATCAAGTGCGAAGAAGTGGTCAAAGACGAGCAAGGCAACGTGGTGGAACTGCGCTGCACCTACGACCCCGCCACCCGCGGCGGCTATGCGCCCGACGGGCGCAAGGTGCAAGGCACGCTGCACTGGGTCTCCGCGGCCCAGGCAGTGGATGCCGAGGTGCGCATGTACAACCGCCTGTTCCTCACCTCCGACCCCGACAACGTGGAAGAGGGCAAGACTTACCTCGACAACATCAACCCCGATTCGCTCAAGGTGCTCAGCGGCTGCAAGGTGGAGCCCTCGCTGGCCAATGCGGCCGTTGGCGCGCGCTTCCAGTTCGAGCGCCAGGGTTACTTCAGCATCGATCCTGATTCTCGGCCTGGCAAGCCGGTCTTCAACCTGATCGTCGAGTTGCGCGACTCCTGGACCAAGATCGAGGGGAAGAAATAGACTCGGGCGACAAAAAAGCGGCGCTTTGCGCCGCCTTTTTGTCGGTTGTAATTATTTCGTTTGATTCATCTCGTAGAACAACCGCAAACCGAATAAGGGCAGTTCGTCCTCGACGGC
>CAZMMI010000608.1:0-2077 GCA_964567255.1 uncultured Anaerolinea sp. | reverse complement strand
TGGGCCCAGGAACAGGGCCTGCTAGAAGGGGAGATACCCAACCACCAGAGCTTATTGAAGTTGTTGGATGAGACGATGCCGGAGAAGAAGCCACCCCAAAACACATCCAGCGCAGAGCAATACCGGGGCAAGATCGAGGAGTTTTTGGAGACGGGGGTGAAAGTAACCGCGATTTATGATCGGCTGAGAGAACAAGGATACCCAGGGAGCTACGCCTCAGTATTGCGATTAGCCCGAGCGATCAAGCCGAAGACGGTGGAGACATTTACGCGGAAGGAATGCTATCCAGGAGCAGAAGCGGAGATAGACTTCGGTTATGTAGGCAGAATGTTGGATACAGAGGGCAACCCGAGAAAAGCCTGGGCATTTGTCATGGTGTTGAGCTGGAGCCGATACGCCTATGTGGAATTTGTATTCGACCAGAAAGTAGAGACCTGGCTGCGCTGTCATCGGAATGCCCTGGCGTTCTTCGGAGGGGTGCCGCAGCGGCTGGTGATTGACAACCTGAAAAGCGGGATCACTCAGGCGATTTGGGATGATCCGCATGTGCAAATGGCCTACCGGGAATGCGCCGAGCATTATGGCTTCTTGATTCTGCCCTGCCGCCCAGCCACGCCGGAACACAAAGGGAAGGTGGAAGGCGGAGTGGGTTACGTACAAGGGCGGTTCATGGGCGGAAAAGGGACTCTCAAGCTGACGCAAGCCAATCTGGACGTGCGCAAATGGTGTCAGGAAGAAGCCGGAATGCGTATTCACGGCACAACGAAGGAGCAGCCACGCCGCCGGTTCGAAGAAGTTGAAAAAGAGAAATTGAAACCCTTGCCGGAAGAACCGTATGATTTGGCGGTCTGGAAAAAGGCGAAGCTGCACCGGGACTGCCATATTGTCTTTGATAACGCATACTATTCGGCGCCGTTCCGCCTGGTGGGGCAGCATTTGTGGGTATGCGCTGGCACACACCAGGTGCGCTTGTTTACCGAGAAACATGAACTGGTTGCCACGCATGAACGAGCCACGAAGCCTGGAAGCCGCCAAACACACCGTGACCATTACCCACCCGAAAAATTACCTGGATGGGAGCGGACCCGAGAAAGTTGTTTGGCTCAAGCAGGTGAATTTGGGCTGGCAGTGCAGCAAGTCGTGGAATACATTCTGGCTGACCCAATCCTGGATCGGGTACACCAGGCAGGCAGGTTACTGCGCTTGAGTGAAAAGTATGGCGCTCAGCGTCTGGAAGCTGCCTGCCAACGCGCTCTGGATTATGCCGATCCGGCTTACAAAACCGTGAAAGGCATCTTGAAACAAAACCTGGATCAGGAAAGCCTACCCGTTCTCGTACAGATCCCGCCAGCGCTCACCTTTTCTCGTCAACCAGCCGAAATGGTGGGGACATTGGCTGAGGTGGCGACATGGAACTGAAATCGCAACTCTCCAACCAGCTGCGTCACCTGCGCATGTCGGGGGTGATGGAAACCCTGGATGCCCGCAATCGCCAGGCTATTGACGGTCAGTGGTCTTACATGGATTTCCTTGCCCGTCTTTTGGAAGACGAAACGGAACGACGTGCCCAGAAACAACTCAGCATGCGCCTGCGGCGCAGCACGCTCAACACCACCAAAACCATTGAGGGCTTTGATTTTCAGTTCAATCCCAACCTTAACCGCCAACAAATTCTGCAGTTGGCCGCGTGCGAGTACATCCGCGAACACCGCAATTTGTTGATCTGCGGTCCGACCGGAGTAGGGAAAACGCATCTCGCGCAAGCCCTTGGGCAAGAGGCCGCCCGACAGGGGTTTGATGTGCTATTTGCCAGCGTACAGAAAATGCTCCAACATCTCAACGGTGGCCGGGCAGATGGCTCCTGGGAACGCAGGCTGGGCAACTATCTGCGCCCTGATCTGCTCATTCTGGATGACTTCGGTCTCAAGCCCATCCAACATCCCGGCCCCGAAGATCTGTACGATGTGATTAACGAGCGCTATGAGAGGGGCAGTATCTTACTCACCAGCAACCGCGCTCCCAATGAATGGCCTGACCTGTTCCTGGACCCGCTCCTGGCTTCTGCCGGTTTGGATCG
>CAZMMI010000607.1:0-2078 GCA_964567255.1 uncultured Anaerolinea sp. | reverse complement strand
AGGATGGTCGTCGATTTGAATTGTGATTTGGGCGAGTCGTTCGGGCGTTATACCGTTGGTGACGATGTTGAGGCGCTGCGTTATGTTACCTCGGCCAACGTGGCTTGCGGACTGCATGCGGGGGACCCGCTGGTGATGCAGCAGACCGTCCGGCTGGCGGCAGAGTTGGGCGTGGCGGTGGGAGCGCATCCCGGCTACCCGGATTTGCAGGGTTTTGGCCGCCGGGTGATGGAATTCTCGCCGGCGGAGGTGGAGGCGTTTGTGCTGTATCAAATTGGCGCGCTGGCAAGTATTGCTCGGGCCGAGGGGGTGGAACTGGCCCACGTCAAGCCGCATGGGGCGCTTTACAACCAGGCAGCCAAAGATCGCCCAACCGCTGCCGCTATTGCGCGGGCGGTGCGACGCTATGGGGGCGGGTTGATCCTGGTGGGGCTGGCGGGGTCGATGCTGACGGAGGCGGGCGAGGAAGCCGGGCTGCGCACGGCGGGGGAGGGTTTCCCCGACCGGGCTTACCACCTGGATGGGAGCCTGCGCTCGCGGAAGGAGCCCGGGGCGGTGCTGGATTCGCTGGAGGAGATATGCGCGCAGGCGGTGCGGCTGGCTCAGACCGGAAGGGGCGTGGAGACGTTGTGCATCCACGGAGACAGCAGCCATGCCGGAGAGCGGGCGGCAGCGGTGCGCGCGGCGCTGGAGGTAAGCGGGATCGAGGTGCGAAAGCTGGCGGCTGGTCGCTGAGCGCTTCTTTGATATAATCCTGAGTATGAAATGGTTAAAAAGATTTCTCCTGGCCTGGGTCGTGCTTTTGGCCCTGGGGGGGATTGCAATGCTCATCCCGGCTATCCGCGAGCGGGTGGTGTACCGGGCTTATTTGATTCAACTTCGCGTGCGGCAGATGATTGACCCGCCAGAGGCGGAGGTGTTTGTGCCGCAGGCTCCGGTGGAATTGACCCCGCTGCCTACATTCACCGCCACCGCGGAACCCACGGTCACCGCCACGCTGCCGCCCGAGGCGCCCACACCGACCACGGCGCCCAGCCCAACCCCGCTGCCGGGGCGCGTGGAACTGCTGGGGGTGAAGTATGTGGATCAGCACGGGGTCTTCAACTACTGCGCGCCGGCCAACCTGGCCATGGAGCTGAACTACTGGGGTTGGGAGGGCACGCGCGAGGATATCGGCACGTTTGTCAAGCCGCATCCTCAAGACAAGAATGTCATGCCGTATGAGCTGGCTGATTACGTCCGGCAAAACACTCAGTTGGGTGTCATTGTCCGCAACGGTGGAACGCCGGAACTGCTCAAGCAACTGCTGGCGGCGGGTTACCCCGTGCTGGTGGAAAAAGGCGCCATCATGCGCGACTTGACCGGGGTGGATTCGTGGATGGGGCATTACCAGGTCATCACCGGGTATGACGATGCTACGCAGGAATGGGTTATTCAAGATTCGTTTTATCACGCCGACTATCGCGAGACCTACGAAAAGTTTATGACCGGCTGGCGCTCGTTCAACTACGTCTTCATCGTGGTCTACCCGTTTGCGGAGGAAGGCCGCTTGATGGACCTGCTGGGCGATTATGCCGATGAGCAGAAGGCCAACGAGATGGCGGCGCAGCTTGCCGCGGATGAAATTTACCGCACCCAGGGCGCGGACCTGTTCTTCGCCTGGTTCAACCGTGGATCCAGCCTGGTGCTGCTGCAAGATTACTACGGGGCTGCCGGAGCCTATGACCAGGCTTACCAGGTGTATGCTTCACTGGAAGCCAAAGCTCGCCCGTACCGGATTACCTTTTACCAGACCGGCCCCTATTTTGCTTATTACTGGTCGGGACGTTACCAGGATGTGATCAACCTGACCACGCAGACGATTGGCTCGACCCCTGAACCGTACCTGGAGGAGAACTTCTTGTGGCGGGCGCGGGCTTTGCTGGCGCTGGGCGACCGGGAAGGGGCGGTGAGAGATTTGCGCGAGAGTCTGGAAGCGCACCCCAACTTTGACCCCAGCGTGGCCGAACTCCAGGCTCTGGGAGAGACACCGTAGCCCTGGGAGGGGCGCCTATGCACCGCATTTTGCACTTCGCCGA
>CAZMMI010000606.1:0-2082 GCA_964567255.1 uncultured Anaerolinea sp. | reverse complement strand
TAAGCCCGGCTCAGCCTGGCCAGGGAGCGGCTTGCGCCCCTTCCCCAACGTATCCAGGATCGCCTTTTCTTCATCGGTCGGGTCCATGTTGTAGATCGGGCGGTAGGTTTCCAGCACATGCCCGGCAATCTTGTCGCCGTGCGCTTGCATGAAATCCGTAAGCCCTTTCACTTCCTTGATGACCTCTAATCCTGTTTGGCGTGCCACCGCGACCGTAGTAACGAAACGGTCTTTCACTTTCTCCACGTCGGGATCAGCATCCTCGTCCTCGATGACTTCCTGAACCTTCACCACGCGCCCTTTCACCAGCATAGGGTCACCGTTTTCGTCTGCCAGGCGAACCACACCCATCATACCGCTTGCCATCAGCATGGCGATATGGCCCTTCTTCAAGGGCATCGCCGGCTGCAGAAGTTGACCTTCCGAGCGGCGGGGATTGAGCAGGTCTTTCCAGGCAGTCGTGTGCATCACCCCGCGATCCATCGCGCCCTGAACGGTTTCTTCATCCGTCCAATCGCTGCGCTTGAACACAATGGGCTTGCCGGCGGCCCCGCGCGTAGGCTTCGGGGTCAGCTTGTATTTCGGCTCAGAAACTTTCTCCAATACGGGCAGATCGGCTTTCGCCCAGGCCCGGATCGCCTCGACTTCTTCCTCACTCGGTACATGGTACGCCTGGCTGCGAACAGCCAGGATCACCACCTGCCCGAAGGCAGAGTCTTCGTACCGGCCAATGGTGAAGTTCTCGAACCAGCCGGCCAGCGTGCGAGCCACTTCCAGCATCCCGCAAACTTTCTGCGGAACGATGTAGACCAGCAAGCCGCCGCGCACCAACTTGGCGAAGGTGGATTTCAGGAATTGCAATTCCAGCCGGCCTTGCCGCTCCACGCGGTCATCATCATACGGTGGGTTGAGGAAGAGCAGGTTGACCGATTCCTCGGTCAGCCAGCACGACTCCCATGCCGCCTGATGTACCTTGTCAAAAAGTTTGGCCGCCTTCTCCGCGCGAGTGTAGGACAGTTCAGCGCCCCACATCTCGCAGTTGAGTTCGAGCACGTTCCCCAGCAGCCAGGCCGCGCGTCCTTCGCCGCAGCACGGGTCCAGCAAACGGGGTTGCCCACCTTCTGCCGGCGCAATGTACGAGCTGATAGCGTTGACCACCGCGTCATGGGTGGGGTAGAAACCCGCCTTCTCGATAGCAGGTAATCTCATGTGTTGCCTCCTTGTCATTTATTAAAATGAAGGAGGCGCACTTCTCCCCCAGAAGGGGAAACGTGCGCCCCCTTCGGGGTAATTCTCCGTGTGATATGGGTTGTCAGATCAGGAAACGGTTAGATTTCCCTCCTTGATCATTTCTCCAATCAGGCCGTTCCAATCGTTAGCCAGGTTTACCCAGACTCCCCCCAGGCAGTCGCCTCCCGTTTCCATCCGGCCAATAAAGTTTCTTGCTTTGGCCGCTTTGAATAAGGGAAGACCCCACTCAGGGATGATCGGAACCTCCAAGGCTTCGTTCAGGCGTACCGTGAACTGTTCGATCAGGTCCGCGTCTGGATCTTCTGATCCCCGGAACACCAGCAAGAACAACAGGTTGTGCTCCGGACTCCACTTACCAGGTAGAGCCTGGTGCGCGATAAACGCGCTATGGGTGGACGTGTACTCAGGTAACGCTTGCAAGACCTGTTCGTACTTCTCGCAGGGGGACATTGGATGGTAGCCATCCGAGTCCAGGTTGAGTACCTTGTTCTGAATCAGTGTCGCCCGAATGGACTCCACCGATGTTTTGTACCCAACCACGCCCAGGTAGGCCAGGAGCCGGCTTTGATCGCTATAAGCGTATCCTGTTACCGGCAAGCCGACTTCCCCGTTGCGAACCATCGGTACGCGCTTGTTCCAGTACGGTTTCTTCTTCCGGTCAGGATCAGGGATCATTTCGACCCGCCAGATCACTACGCCGGCATTGATCTGTTCTGCCTCGCTGTTCAGTTCCTTGAGAATCTCATAGAGGTCTTTCCAGACCTCTACACCAGGGAAGGTGATCGCAGTTTCCTCGTCCACCTTCACCGTGGCGAGCCGGGCGGCCTCGTC
>CAZMMI010000605.1:378-2090 GCA_964567255.1 uncultured Anaerolinea sp. | reverse complement strand
AGCGATCGGGGAGCATCTTGAAAAAATAGCCCCAAAATACCAAAGCTATCTTGTGGCCAACAAGCTTTCCCTGATCGATGCGGGTGTTTTGGCCCACCAGACCCCCGGTGGAATGATTTCCAATTTGGTCAGCCAACTTAAAGAGATGAACGCCCTCGATCGATTGGATGATGTTTTTACCGAGATTCCGAGGACAAGAATGGAGGCTGGTACGCCCCCTCTGGTCACGCCGACCTCACAGATTGTAGGCGCACAAGCAGTTATGAATGTTATGGCCGGACGCTACAGGATGGTGAACAACCAATTCCGTGACCTGCTCTATGGACTCTATGGAAGAACTCCAACTCCTGTCGATCCCACTATCCAGAGAGAAATCCTGAAACGCAACAAACGAGTCCAGACCCCGATGACTGGCCGGCCCGCAGACTACCTCACGCCGGAATTGGAGGAAGACAAAAAGAAAATTGGCGATCTCGCAAAGAATGATGAGGATCTGCTAATTTATGCCCTTTATCCCTCATCAGGCGAGCAGTTTCTGAAAAGAAAATACAAAAGCGAGGCCATTCAAGACAAAGAAGAAAAGCTCCTATTTCCCAGAAATCCTTAGCGTGCCAAGAGGGAATAAATGCATTTATAACGAGATTGCCGCAGCGCCGATTGCACCGATCACCTGAGCATAGGGTGAGATTAAAACAGGCATCTCAATCACCTTTTCCAAGGCTCTTACAGCACCGGCATTGCGGGCAACTCCTCCCGTCATCATAACGGGTGGCGTGAGACCAACCCTCTTGGCCATAGCGAATACGCGAGAAGCGATCGCTTCATGCAGCCCAGCAACGATGTTTTCCCTTGATTCTCCCTTGGCAACCAGGGAAACCACTTCGGATTCAGCAAATACCGTACATAAACTACTTATTTTTGACGGGCTTTGCGATTTTACAGAAAGGGTTCCGAACTCGTCGAGATCAATACCCAGAGCTCGTGCCATCACCTCGAGAAAACGTCCCGTTCCCGCCGCGCATTTGTCATTCATTGCGAAATTAACGACCTTGCCTCTCTCGTCCATGATGATGGCCTTGCTATCCTGCCCGCCAATGTCGATTATCGACCTGATGGAAGGGTTTAGAAAACACGCCCCAACAGCATGACACATAATCTCAGTAGCAATATGGTGGGCAATGGCAATACTCCTGCGGCCATAACCGGTGGCGACAATTCTACCAATATCCGTCGGTTGAAGCTTTAGGGTTACAAGAAGGTCGTTCAATACCCGTTGTCCTGCCTCTTCAGGTCGGTAACCGGTTAAGCTCACGGTGGTTCCAAGAAGATTGTTGTCTTGTAGGATAGCCGCCTTGGTAGTGATTGATCCGATATCAATTCCGGCTGTAAGTTTCATATCGCCTCCAACGGTTCTTGTCTTTCATCTATCTTGACCGCAGGGGAGTAGGCTGGGCCCACCGCTCCTTGTCTCCCTCGTAAAACCATTTGTCCGGAAAGCCTCGGTGACGGATAAAGCTTGGGTTCTCCGCCCAACGAAGCAGGTTCTCATAGGCTTGATGGATCATGCGGAATATTACGGGATCGCCTCCCAGATCGGGATGATGTGTTTTCACCTGCCTTCGATAAGCGTCTCGAATCATCTTCCGGAGTTCCGGAGAATCAAGGTTAGACTTTTCAAGATTCAAATAAACGAGGGAGGTCTGTTTGACGTC
>CAZMMI010000605.1:0-368 GCA_964567255.1 uncultured Anaerolinea sp. | reverse complement strand
AGTGTCGCATAATATCGTTTCTTGGTTCTTTTTTGTTCAGCCCACCAGTTTTCGCCCATGATATCCGCCATCCGACTAAAATCCTCACCAGGGGTTCTCCCCGGTGTTCTCGGATAGAAGAAGCTATAGATTTCTCGGCATCCATAAGGTAGAATGTCCATAATGATCATTAAATCAGAAAAATAAAACGTTGCGTATCTGGTATTGAGGGCCTGAAGAAGCCCGCATCGCATGTCGAGCCTCTGCTTGAGCTTCTGCCGACAGTCGATGGAACAATATCGCCGCCGTCCAAGATGTTCGGTTGCCCCACACGACAAGCATTTTTTTTCAACATCCAATATTGGAATCGGAACGGGTAAGAGATTTCC
>CAZMMI010000604.1:0-2090 GCA_964567255.1 uncultured Anaerolinea sp. | reverse complement strand
CGATTTCGGCAAGGGAGGGCCGGATATGGTAAAATACTCTTTCGTATGGATACTGCCACGCCCGCTGCCAACAGCGCCCCACCCCGAATGATTCAGGCTCTGACCGCCGGCTTCAACCTCGTCGCCGGTCGCATTTACCTGATCCTGCTGCCCATCCTCCTGGACGTGCTGCTCTGGTTCGGCCCGCATCTGCGCCTCCACCAACTCATCAGCCCCTCCATCCAAAAAATGGTGGACGAAGTCCTGGCTTTCAACCCCGAAACCTCCGCCATCCTGTCCCAGGTTCCCGAGATGTGGAATGCGCTGCTGGAACACTTCAACCTGATCAGCCTGCTCAGCGCATTGCCGGTCGGCGTTCCCAGCTTGATGGCCGGGACCTCTCCCCTGGAGACCCCCCTGGGCAAGGCTCAATTCATAGAAGTGGTCAGTTGGGGGCAGGCAGTCAGCGGCTGGCTGCTGTTTGCCCTGCTGGGATTGGTCATCGGCAGCCTGTATTTCAGCGCCATCGCCCGCTCCAGTGCCGTGCCCCCGCGCGCTTTTTCGCTGCGCGAAGCCGTCTGGGAGATCTTCCAGACAATCCTGTTCACCCTGGCGATCCTCGTCATTCTGTTGGCCTTCCTCTTGCCCACCACGCTGGTGATCTCCATCCTGGCCCTCATCAGCCCCGCCATGGCCCAAATCAGCGTATTGCTGCTCAGCTTCATGCTGGCCTGGCTGCTCATCCCGCTGATCTTCTCACCCCACGGCATTTTCGTAGCCCGGCAGAGTGTTCTGCGCGCCATGTTCAACAGCGCGCAAATGGTCCGCCGGCTGTTCCCCAGCGTGGCCATGTTCTTGCTGGCTGTGGTCGTCCTGGCCCAAGGCATGGGCTACCTTTGGCGGTTGGCACCCGAAACATCCTGGATGATGCTGGTCGGCGTGTTCGGCAACGCATTCATCGCCACTTCGCTGGTCGCGGCCAGCTTCATTTATTACAGCAGCGGCATGGCCTGGATGGAGCAATTCCGTCGCAGCCAGGCCGCAGCCCGCGCGCGCATTTAATCTAGCCCACCGGCTCACCCCCGGCAGGCCTTCTCTTTGGAGGTAGTCTTGTCTCAACAACCGGTCAGTTCCTATGCCGCAAAAGATATCCAGGTCCTCGAAGGCCTGGAAGCAGTCCGCCGCCGCCCCGGCATGTACGTGGGCGGCACCGACCTGAAAGCGCTGCACCACCTGGTCTACGAAGTGGTCGACAACTCCATCGACGAAGCCCTGGCAGGCGTATGCACGAGCATCTCCGTGGTCATCCACGCCGACAGCAGCGTCACCGTTGAGGACAACGGTCGCGGTATTCCGGTTGACATTCACCCCGAAAAAGGCAAATCGGCCCTCGAAATCGTCATGACCATCCTGCACGCCGGCGGCAAGTTCGGCTCCGGCAGCTACAAGGTCTCCGGCGGTTTGCACGGCGTGGGCGTCTCGGCGGTCAACGCCCTGTCTGAATGGTGCGAGGTCGAAGTCTGCCGCGACGGCAAAGTGTACATGCAGCGCTACGAGCGCGGCATCCCGCAGGAACCCGTCAAAGAGGTTGGCAAATGCAACCCCAAGAAGACCGGCACCAAAACCACCTTCCGCTATGACACCACCATCTTCAAGGGCGAACTGGATTTCAAGTTTGACACCCTCGTCCAGCGCTTCCGCGAGATGGCCTTCGTCACCCGCAAGGTCACCCTGCAGATCATGGATGAGCGCGCCGACCGCGAAATGACCTTCTACTTCGAAGGCGGCATCGTCTCGTTCGTGCGCTACCTCAACCGCAATCGCGAGACCCTCCACCCGGTAGTCTACGCCGAAAAGGAAGTGGACAACATCGGCGTCGAAGCCGCCATCCAGTTCACCGACGCCTACTCCGAGTCGGTCTACTCCTTCGCCAACACCATCAACACCATTGACGGCGGTACCCACATGACCGGCCTGCGCGCCGCCCTCACCCGCGTGATCAACGACTACTCGCGCAAGAGCGGCCTGCTCAAAGAGGCCGACCCCAACTTCACCGGCGATGACACCCGCGAAGGCCTGACGGCCATCGTCAGCGTCAAGCACCCCGACCC
>CAZMMI010000603.1:0-2096 GCA_964567255.1 uncultured Anaerolinea sp. | reverse complement strand
CATGATTAAAATGGGTGGAAGGTAGGTCGGATTTCGCTTGTGTTAGGGTGGTGGGAGATGAAGGTATATCCGCTCTATCCGACCTACAGCCGGAAGGATGAGGGCGGTGACAAGGTGATATAATGCGGGGGTAGCCTTTCAAACAGGCAGAACACGCTTGACGAGGGAAGATGATGGAAGCGGGTGAAACGATCAATCGACTGGTGATGGTGATGGTGCACGATGACCAGGCCAAAGCCTTGGGCAGGCTGCTGGTGAAGCGTGGTTTCCGCTTCACCCTGGTGCAAGCCGGCGGCCTGATGCAGGCCGGCACGGTGTGCCTGCTGCTGGGCATTGACTCTGCCCGTTACGACGCATTGAAAGCCCTGGTGGCGAAAGCCTGCAAACCTCGCCCGCAGTATATTCCCTCACAAGGCCAGTTTGTCATGCCAGAGGGCCTGCCACCCATGCTCATCGAGGCGCAGGTGGGCAGCGCATTGATCTACAGTTTACCCATCGAACACTACGAGGTCTTCTAACCCACTATGCGGCAGTCCCTGTCTATCTTATGGGAACGATTGCGCCGGGTGGCGGCGCATACCAGCGCGGGCGGGGCGTGGTCGGCGCAGTTGCCCGATCAGGCGCAGCGCAATTTGCGCTGGTACTTTGCCGACGGCATCCTGGCTTCTTCGCAAGATGCCATCAACCTCACCTATTTGACGCTCTTCGTCCTGGCGTTGGGAGCCACCAAAGGCCAGATCGGCCTGATGACATCGCTGGCCAGCCTGATGGCGGTAATTTTGCTGGTTCCGGGGGCCATTCTGGCCGAGCGTCTGCCCAGCCGCAAATGGTTGGTGGTGGCCAGCGGCGGCGGCGTGGCCCGCCTGGCGTTGTTGTGCCTGGCCATTCTGCCTTTCTTTGTGCATGGGCCGGCCATGGTTGCGGTGGCCATTGGTCTTAAGATCGTCATGGACGGCTTCACCAATCTGAGCAACCCGGCCTGGACCGCGCTGACCGCCGACATCGTCCCGCTGCAATGGCGCGGGCGGTACTTCGGCACGCGCAATTCGGCCATGGGCGTGGCCAACATCGGGGTGACTTACCTGGGCGGTTCGATCATCACGCGCATCGGCGGCCTCTTGGGTTACCAGATTGGCTACATCATGGCCTTCATCTTTGGCGCGGGCGCATCGTACTCGTTCTCCAGGCTGCACGAAGAGCCGCGTCAAGCCACGGGGGCAGCGTTGTCGGCCTATTCGCCCAAGGCCCTGCTCCAGGCGCTGCGCGGCGACCGTAACTTCCTCATGTTCTGCGTGGCGATGATGGTGTGGAACCTTTCGTTGAACATCTCCGGGCCGTTTTTCAGTGTGTATCAGGTGGAAGTGCTCAAAGCCACCCCGGAAGTAGTGGGTGTGTTGAATATCATCGCCAGCCTGGCGGGTCTGCCCGCGCTGCGCTTCTTTGGCTGGCTCAACGACCATTGGGGCGCGCGCAAAGTGATGCTGCTCACCCATTTCCTGATCCCCATTGTGCCGGTGCTATGGATCTACACCTATCAGCCCTGGGACCCCTGGTTCGTGCAGATTCTCTCAGGCGCTTTCTGGGCGGGGCAAGGGTTGGCGGCCTTCAACTTCCTGCTCGATATCAGCCCGGCGGAAGGCAGGCCGCGCTATGTGGCGCTGTTCCAAATTTCGGTGGCGCTGTCGCTGGCGGTGGGAGCGGCACTGGGCGGGGTGGTGGTGGAGACGTTCGGATTTGCTACCATCTTCCTGGTGTCGGGCATTGGCCGCCTGATTGGGGCGATCATTTTGTGGCGGTTCGTGCGGCCGCACCAGCCTGCCGCGGCGAGTGGTGGAGATGTGGAAGATGAACCCTCCGTTTTGCCCGAGGGAGCCCTGGGGCTGGTGAGTGAGGTGGAGCAGGTGGAGGGGGGCTCGCTGATAGAAGCAGATCTGGACGATGTGAGCGGGATTGGCGAGGGAAAAGACGACGATCCCGGCAGTTCCGCGTAGACCGGGCAGTTGCGGTAGGGGCGAGGCGAGATTCAACAACCCTGTCTACCTGGGTGTGTTAGCCTCGCCCATTTGAATCCCTGGTTTGCCTGGGGCGAGGCTACA
>CAZMMI010000602.1:0-2096 GCA_964567255.1 uncultured Anaerolinea sp. | reverse complement strand
TTGGTGACCCACCAGGCCAGGATGCTGAGCAGCAGAACAACGATCAAGCCGCTGACGACGCGCAGCCATTGTGGGGAGGAAGTTTTGTTTTCCATGCTGCGCTCCTAGAATTTGATCATCAGGCCGTTTTCTCCCAGCAGGCCGATAGCCGCCAGGAGAATGATAACGAAAGACAGCAGGGTAGCTTGCCAATCTTCAGATAAGGAGAATTTTTTGTTCATGTAACAAATCCTTGACAAACGAACGGAAATATTAATCTTATTATAAATCTCTGGGGGTTCGATTCAACCACCTTGCAAAACTGTGATGTAACTCGAAATGCGTGCCGGAATCGGGCCCAAAAACAGGCCATGCATCGCACGGCCTGTTTTTGGAACTTTTTCCCTTCCTTGACAGAAGAAATTGGTCAGAACGGCTATACCCAGCCGCGCAGTTGCATGGCCTTGACCACGCGGTCGATGGCCACCATATAGGCGGCGTCGCGCATGAAGACCTTCTCGCGCAAGGCCATTTCCAGCACGCCCTGGAAGGCAACGGTCATCTTAGTGTCTAACCGGCGCAGAACCTCGTCTTTCTCCCAGTAGTAATTCATGTCGTTCTGGACGCTTTCGAAGTAGGAGACTGTCACGCCGCCGGCGTTGCACAGGAAATCGGGAACGACAAAGATGCCGCGTTCCTTCAACACTTCATCGGCCTCGGGAGTGGTGGGGCCGTTGGCGCCTTCCGCCACGATCTTGACCCGCTCGTGAATTAGCTTGACCGTGTCGGCGTTGATCTGTCCTTCCAGCGCCGCAGGGATGAGCACGTCGGCTTCTTTCTTGATCCACTCGCCGCCCTCCTCGATCTTGTACCCGGCAGCGATAGCTTTGGCCTTGTTAATGGAGCCGTACTGGTCGGTGATGGTCATCAGGAAGCGCGGGTCCAGGCCGTCCGCTTTGAAGACGGTGTATGAAGTACGGTCTTCGCGATCCCAATAGGATACGCATACCACCTTGCCGCCCAACTGCTCGGTGAAACCGATAGCCGCGTACTGGGCCACGTTGCCAAAGCCCTGAATGGCCGCCGTGGCCTTGGTGGAGTCCATGCCCAGGTGGCGCATGGCTTCGCGCACGGCGTAGATCACGCCGAAGCCGGTGGCCTCGGTGCGGCCCAGTGAACCGCCGCCGCCCACCGGCTTGCCGGTGATGACACCGGGGGTATACTGGCCGACCAATTTGGAATACTCGTCCATCATCCAGCCCATCATCTGCGGGGTGGTGCCAACATCGGGAGCGGGGACGTCGTTGCGCGGGCCGATATTACGCCACATCACGTCAATGTATTCGCGCACCAGGCGCTCTTTTTCGCTGGTCGAGAGGGTGGCCGGGTCGACGATCACGCCGCCCTTGCCGCCGCCCAGGGGCAAATCGGCGACCGCACACTTCCAGGTCATCCAGGTTGCCAGGGCGCGCACCGTGTCGATCGTTTCAGCGGGGTGGAAGCGGATGCCGCCCTTATTGGGGCCGCGGGCGTCGTTATGCTGGACGCGATATCCCTGGAAAACGCGGATCGAGCCGTCGTCCATGCGCACGGGGACGCGGAAATGGAATTCCCGCATGGGCCAGCGCAGGATTTCTGCTACTTGTGGATCGAGCCGGAGCATTTCGGCAACATGATCGAATTGCCGTTGCGCCATCTCAAAAGCGTTGGTTGAGCCTGCCATTCAGAGTTCTCCTGTAAAACCAGAAAATCGGATGCGTTAAGCAAGCGGCGCAGAGATGATGAGCCCTCCAAGTATCGCCGTGGTAGGTTCCGAATTTAGGGGGTATCGGCGGCATGGCCGCCGATACCCCCTAAATTCGGTCTTCTCTACGCCAATTCTTGGGGAGGAACATAATATGCGGGCACGACGGATCGTGCCCGCATTCTGTTGGATGCATTGTAAGTTTCGGAAACCCATTATTCCTCCGCTCACTTGCTTTATAAGCTCGACGTTCATTCGAGAGAAAGGGGGTGAGATTCCTTTCCGAATTCGCGTCATGTTTAAGATAGCACGAACCGGCAAGGGTTACAAGGGAAGAAAATACACCCAACCTTTGCAGTTTGTCATACAATTG
>CAZMMI010000601.1:0-2097 GCA_964567255.1 uncultured Anaerolinea sp. | reverse complement strand
CCAGAATACCGCCGCCCATCAGGGTGTCCAGCGTGTATTCCACCTCGCACTCGTCAGCCTTAAGACCCAGGAAGCCACCGCTCGTCTTGAGCGTGAACACATGCGAGTCTTTGTCATTTTCCATCTGCGTGAGGATTTCCAAACGCTTCAGCGGCACGACTTTGACGATAGCAGCCCGTCCGGTCTTGCCATCGTCCACCCACTCAAAAGTTGCGCCTTCGGCAACTTCGGTGACATTGGCAACGCTGTCAAAACCGGGGAACCATTCCGGCCAGTGGGTGGGGTCGGTCATCACCTGCCACACCTTCTCAACCGGCGCATCAATTTCCATCTTTCGTTCAAATTTTGGCATGTTTATTACCTCCTCTTATTAGTTTAGTACAGCACTATACCTTTTGTCAAATGCAAGCCGGGCTGATTATTTGCCTCTCCAGCCTCTGGTTTCATCGTTAAATCCCGGCTGCCAAGGAGTTGCCGTGGTAGGTACCGCATTGGGGGGCTCACCATGCCAATTTCCAATGAGCCCAAATCTCGGGTCATTGGGAATCGGCGTAGTAAAATCCGCATTTTGGGGTGTGAGGGCGGCTTCGCCGCCCTCACACCCCAAAATGCGGCACCTACCACGGCAGATCCCAAAGAGTCCAAATCTCTCATTTGGCAACCAAGCGAAAAATGGTTATACTAACCTCTCATTCGAGATTGGATAACCATGGCAGAAAACACACACCGGATGAACGGAAAGATTTGCATGGTCACGGGCGCCGCCTCGGGCATCGGAGCTGTCACCGCGCGGGTGCTTGCCCAACAAGGCGCAACGGTTATCGCCGTCGATATCAACACCGAAAAAGGTACTGCGACAACCCGCGAAATCCAGGCCCAAACCGGTAATCCTTCGGTCGAATTCATCCAGGCAGATCTTTCCTCGCAGAATGACATCCGCCTCCTGGCGCGACAGTTTTTGGCTCTCCACCAACGTCTGGATGTGCTGGTGAACAATGCCGGGGCCATGTTTGCCGAACGGCAAGAAAGCGTCGACGGCATTGAAATGACCCTTGCCCTCAATTACCTTGGGTACTTCTTGCTCACCAACCTCCTGCTCGATGCCCTCAAAGCCAGCGCCCCCGCCCGTATCGTGAATGTCTCCTCGCGCTCCCATGCAAGAGCTACGATCGATTTTGATGACCTTCAATTCCGCTCTGGCTACACCGGTTTGCGCGCCTACGAGCGCTCTAAACTGGCCATCATCCTCTTTACTTACGAATTAGCCCGCCGCCTGCAAGGCTCTGGAGTGACAGCTAACGCGCTTCATCCCGGCATAGTTGCCACCGACTTCGCCAGTGACGGCGGAGGGAGGATGGGCGTCATCATGCGCCTGTTCCGCTTCGGATTCATCACCCCGGAGCAAGGCGCACAAACCAGCATTTTCCTGGCAACCTCCCCCAAAGTCGAAGGGATCACCGGGGAATACTTTGTCAATTGCAAATCTGTCCCATCTTCACCGGCCTCATACGACAAAGCCATCGCCTGCCGTTTGTGGCGCTGGAGCGAGGATCGAACGAATCTGCGCGTGATCGCATGATGACACGGTTCCCGCCAGGCGATTTTACGGCTCTCTGGGAGTTGCCGTGGTAAGTTCCGCATTTTGGGGTGTGAAGGCGGCTTCGCCGCCTTCACACCCCAAAATGCGGGTCTCGCCACGCCGATTCCCAATGAACCGATTTTACTTGAGTATTGCACTAAATAATGTTATGATTTCTCTACGACCCATTCGAATTTAACCAAAAGGAGGACTCCATGGGCAAGGACAAAGACAAGAAAGACAAAGATAAGAAAGACAAGAAAGATAAAAAGAAAGACAAGAAGAAGGAAAAGTAGCTTGTTAGCAGATGAAATTTCAGAACGATGAAGAGGCCCTTGGAGATCACAATACCAACGGGCCTCTTCGTTCATTGTGAACAGATCGATAATCAGCTATACTTGGAAAAGATTACGAATTCTATCGTCGATACCTTTCGCCTGATAAGGAGAAGACCATGATTCCTATCCGAGACCAAATCCCCACCCGGCACTTCCCCATCGTAAACTACCTGCTCATCG
>CAZMMI010000600.1:0-2098 GCA_964567255.1 uncultured Anaerolinea sp. | reverse complement strand
TGATGACGCCGGTCTATCAAGAAGTCCGCCGCCAACTGCTCTCCGAGCCGCCGCCCGAAGAGAATGGTAACGGGAATGGAAATGGGAACGGAAAGTAACATGCCTTCCACAGGCGTCCACACCCATATCTTGCCCCTTCCCCATGGCGAGAATTCGTTGGCCGGGGCGCAGTTGGATTCGCTGGTCCGTGCCGGTGCAGATTTGGTAGTGGATTTCCACGAACTCCATCTCACCGCTCCGCCGCAGTTGTTTGAAAAAGATGGAGCTGTCTACGAGCAAGTTGCCGGGATGTACGTTCCGCGCCGCCTTCGCTTTAGCCAGGTGGCCTTTCTGGAAGGCGGTGCTTTCGCGCTGGATGCATTCCCCCCCGGACACCCGGCCCGTGCAGTAATCTCTTCCTTGCAGTGGCGCGCTCCTGATGGCTTGAATTATTACTTGATTTTCTTGCGCGAGGCAACCAAATCCGACCTCCTGTTCACTGCCCGGCGTTGTGATGCCGAGGAACGTGGCGGCCCCCGCCAACCGGTAGCGTTTAACCGGAATTGGTCACCATCCCCCGCTAGCCCGCCGAGATTGGTTCCCAAGTTGTCTGCGCTTCATCGACTCTATGGTGGCGATCCAGTTACGGTGGCCCTGGGCAAGCGGATGTACAAACGCCGTTTGTTCATCGGCGGCGTGGATATTCACCCGGAACAGCGCCCACAGGTGGACGCCGTTCTCAACCTGGGTGAGGTTTCCAGCCGCTGGGTAATTTCCGCCCCCAGCCCTGCCGGTGACCGTTGGACCGAAAAAGGCGAGGGCGCCCAGGGCATGAATGTTAAGGATATTCGCCGAGAAGCCACCTGGGTGATCGAGCGCCTGCAAGCCGGACAGCGTGTGCTGGTGCACTGCGCCGCCGGCATGAACCGTTCCGCGACCATTTGCTGTGCCGCTCTCATCCTCCTGGAGGGTCTCTCCGCCGAAACCGCCCTGGAAAGGGTGCGTCAATATCATCCCTGGGCGCGCCCCGACTCGCGCCATTGGCTGGAATTGTGCTGGTTGGCGCAGGTTGAGCGCCATGTCGATGATACAATATCCTCATGACCTGGGATGTTGCCGGACACGAATGGGCTGAACAGCTCTTGCAGGCGCACATCCGCCGCAGTGAGGTGCGCCATGCTTACCTGTTCACCGGGCCGCCCGGGGTGGGGCGGCGCAGCCTGGCGCTGCGCTTTGCCCAGGCGCTCACCTGCCCCCAGCCCAAGGCCCCCGGCGAGCCCTGCCGCGAGTGCCGCACATGCAATCAGATCGAGCGCATGCAGCACATTGATATGAGCGTGGTGCAGGCCGAGCGCGAGGGCGGTACCCTCAAAGTGGAGCAGGTGCGCGAACTGCAACAGTCGCTCATGCTCTCGCCTTATGAGGCTCCTTACCGCATTGCCTTATTGCTGCGTTTCCAGGAAGCCAACGCCAACGCCCAAAACGCCCTGCTCAAGACCCTGGAAGAAGCCCCCCGCAAGGTGGTTCTGCTGGTTACCGCCGACTCACCCGAGTCGGTTCTGCCCACCATCGCCTCGCGCTGCGAGGTGCTGCGCCTGCGCCCGCTGGGATTGGATCGCCTGGCTGCCGAACTGACCCAGCGCGGCTTGCCCGAGGACGAGGCCCGCACCCTGGCCCATCTTTCCGGTGGGCGAGTGGGCGCCGCCCTGCGGCTGCGCGACGACCCCGACTTGCTGGATGCGCGCCGCGCCTGGGGCCAGGATATGTTCAGGCTGCTGGCCGACCCGCGCCGGGCTCGTTTGGGTTATGCTGAATCCTTAGCGAAAGACAAAGAGCGCTTGCGCTTTGCGCTCCAATCCTGGCTTTCGCTGTGGCGGGATGCCATGCTCTCCGCTGCCGACCCCTACCTACCCCTGACCAACCTGGATCACGAAACCGAGCTGCGCCGCCTGGGTGCAGCCGTGGGCGTCTCGGCGGCCCGCGCGCGTATCACCGACCTCGAGCAGGGCCTGGCCCGCCTGGACGCCAACGTCAACCCGCGCCTGCTGGCCGAAGTCGTGCTGCTGGATTGGCCGAAGATAAGCTAATAGCTATCAGCCGTCAGCTATCAGCCAGAAGC
>CAZMMI010000599.1:0-2098 GCA_964567255.1 uncultured Anaerolinea sp. | reverse complement strand
CTTAGGGTTTGGGGGAGTGACTACGAACAATCTTCTTTAACCCACCGGCTGTTTGGTATACTCCGCGCCGCGAAGCAAGGCCTGCGAATTGAGCGGCAGCAGGCGGTGATGTCGGGCGGGTAGGTGCGCTTTCAGTGCTTTCTCAATCGACTCCAAGGGCAGCACCGGTAAATTACCCAGCAACGCCCCCAGCAGCACCATGTTGGTCATGCGCTTGTCGCCTAAGCTTTCTGCAATCTCGCTGGCGGGCACATTGACCACGATGATGTCCTGGCGTTCCACCACCCGCGGAGCCATCGAAGCGTTCACCACCAGCACCCCACCAGCCCGCACGGCCGGCGCATATTTATCCACAGAAGGCAGGTTCATGGCGATCACCGCTTGCGGGTTTTTCACCAGAGGCGAGCCGATCTCTTCATCCGAAATGATCACGGTGCAATTGGCTGTACCGCCGCGCATTTCAGGACCGTAGGATGGAATCCAGGTGACTTCCTTCCCTTCGTCCATTGCGGCATACGAGAGTAACTGCCCGGCAAAGAGCACGCCCTGGCCGCCAAATCCGGCTACAAGGATTTCGGTTTGCATGTGCGCGGCCTCCTATATGCGAATCTGTTTGACGACCTCGGCGATCTTATAATCACCGAGCGGATAATAGGGCACCATCTTTTCCGCCATCCAGGTCAGCGCCTGGTTGGGGTCGATGCCCCAGTTGGTCGGGCAGATGGACAGGATTTCGACCATGGAGAACCCAAGCCCACGGATCTGCGTTTCGAAAGCCATGCGGATAGCCTTCTTGGCCAGGCGGATGTTCTTTGCGTCATGCATGCTGCGCCGGACAATGTAACTGGCGCCGTCCAGCGTGGATAGCAGCTCTGACGCGCGAATGGGATAACCGGCCTGCTCCACATCTCGCCCGGCCGGGCTGGAGGTAGTCTTCTGGCCCGGCAGGGTAGTAGGAGCCATCTGTCCGCCGGTCATACCGTAGTTGGCATTATTCAAGAAAAAGACCGAGATGTTTTCGCCGCGGGCCGCGGCGTGAACAATCTCGCCCATGCCAATGGAGGCCATATCGCCATCACCCTGATAGGTCATCACCACTTTGTCGGGCAGCACGCGTTTGACGCCGGTGGCCATGGCCGGGGCGCGCCCATGCGGGGCCTGTACCCAGTCGAAATCAAAATAATTGTAGGCAAACACCGAGCAGCCCACCGAGGCCACTCCGATCATTTTCTCCCGCAGTCCCATCTCGTCGATCACCTCAGCGATCAGCCGGTGAGCTACGCCGTGGGTGCAGCCGGGGCAGTAATGGGTGGCGCACTCCGCCAGGGACTCGGGGCGGGAATATACGACTTCTTCTAGCACTGGTTCTATGGTAGCCATGCCTTGATCTCCTTTAATTGGCGCCGGTCATGCGGGCCAGCCAGCGGTTGCGGGGATGGCCTTCCAGGGTCAGCGGACCCTTGGCCAGGCGACGGATCTCGTCAAGGATCTCGTCGGGGAAGGGCACCACCCCGCCCGTGCGCCCGTAGAATTCTACTGGGCGGCGGTTGGCTACTGCCAGACGCACGTCCTCGAGCATCTGCCCTGTGCTCATCTCTGTCACCAGGAACGCATCGATCCGCTCGGCCAATTTTGAGATGATCTTGGTCGGGAAGGGGTTGAGCGAAATGGGCCGCAGCAGCCCCACCGGGATGCCCTCGGCCCGCGCGGCACGCACTGCCGAAAGCGCCACGCGCCCCGCCGAACCGTAGCCGATTACCGCAAAGCGGGCGTCGTCCATGAAGTACTCTTTGAAGCGCACTTCGTTGGCTTCCACGGCTTGCCAGCGTTGCAAGAGTCGCAGGTTGGTCACCTCTTGATCAGGTGGATTGAGATGAATGGAGGTCAAGATGTTTCGTTTTCGGCCCTCGGCTCCCGTAGCTGCCCAGGCCGGGAAGGTCTCACGGACCGGCATCATCGGCGGGAGCTCGGCCGGTTCCATCAACTGCCCCAGGCTGCCGTCCAGCAGCAGCACGGCAATCGTGCGATATTTCTCTGCCAGATCAAAGCACTCCACGGTCAAGTCGATGGCTTCCTGGACGTTGGCAGGGGCCAGAAC
>CAZMMI010000598.1:0-2098 GCA_964567255.1 uncultured Anaerolinea sp. | reverse complement strand
GCCGCCTGCGCCCTGCCCATCTTCCTCAACCCTCGTCCAGACGAAGACCGCCTGGTGCTGGTCGATTACAAAAACGAGGAATGGCCCTGGTAGATTACACTTCCGGATGCATATTTTAGGCACAAATCAGGTTGAGGCCGCGCGTTGCGCGGCCTAAACCTGATTTGTGCTATTTCATTCTGTATAGACCGGGTAAGGGGCCGGATGAAGGTGTCTTACCCCTGGTACAACTCCACTACAAAGGCCCGCCTGGGCTTCTGCGGGTCCGCCGCCACCAGCACCTCTTGCTTTGGAAAAAACGAGGTGGTAAATGCATTCTTCACGATCCGATTACTCGTTGAATAACGCTGCTCGTTCAGCGTGTACGAATAGGTAATCCGCATCCAACCGCGACCAAAAAACGCCATCTCGTCGATCTTCCCCTTTACAATCTCACTCTTGCGATACACCGAGCGCACAAATGCAACCCGCGCCGCCAGAACCACCGCCACGATCGGCAGCATGACGATCAGCAGGCCCAGCAAGAACGGCACCGGCGCCGCCGGGAATACCAGGGCAGCCACGATCATGATCATCGTCACCAACGGCAGCATATAACACAGGTAGCTAAGCATATCGTGCCGCATGAGGGCGCGAAACGACAGGTAATTGCGATTATCCATGTTCGTCCTCGATTCCCGCTTGCCGCAAGGTAAAACCGATCCAATTCGCCGTCTCGCACGCCAACCCCAGTTCGCTCCCTGCCCGCCAGGACAGCGCGCTTTCAATCAAGCCCGCCCAGCCGCCAAACTCCGCCTGCGCCCAACGCGCCGATACCGGCTTGGAGGCAATCTGCCCAAAGCGCAGCGTATACAGCGCCCGGCACATCGACAAGATAGCATAAGCCTGATATTCGCTGCTCTCCAGCCGCGCCGGGCGCGCCAGCATCGGCCTCCACCACTCGCGCAGGTAACCCAGCACCGCGCCGGTCAGCATCTCGGGCGAAACTGGTTCGATGAGCGGCTCCAGCGGCGGCCCCATGACCGCCACACCCTGCTCGCGCAGCACCCAGCGCTGGATGATCCAATCGCTCTCCTGCTTTGCCAGGAAAAATTCACCTTCATTGACGGTGGGGAACGGCCCCGCCTGGGCCTCAAAGCGCGGCAAATCGGCCAGCGGCAGGTACTTGCCCTCCAGTTTGGATGACATTTTGGGACCTTCTGCCCACAACCGAGCGTGCATCGCCTCCAGGGCAGCCGCCTGCGCATCGCTCAACGCATTGCGGGTGACGATCAGAAAATCGATGTCGCTGGTCTGCGGGTCGAAATCCCCGCTGGCCAGCGAGCCGTACAAATACAGCCCCACCATCTGCTCGCCCAGCGTCTCTTTGACTCCATCCAGCAGCGCATTTACAGCAGCGTTTGCCTCAGCATAGGGGGTAGGAGCATCAGACCCTTTCCCATCGGAAGAGGGCACGGAAGCCCCGGCATTGCCGTGGGTGAGGGCTGTTTGTTGAGCATCAGAATGGGGGGCCTGTCCGCGTGAAGGGCTCATCAAAGCGATTATAATCGGTCTATTCTGTTTGCATGGATGCTTCTTTGCCCAACGAACCTTCAACCAATCGCCCCACCCCCTGGCAAATCTTCCTCACCTGGCTGACTATCGGATTCCAGTCCTTCGGCGGGGGCAGTTCCACCTTTGCCCTCATCAACCGGGCCTGCGTCAACCGCGGCTGGCTGACCGAAGATGAATTCGTGCGCACCTGGGCCATCTCCCAGGTCTCGCCTGGCATCAATCTGATCAAACTGACCATCCTTATCGGCCACCGTCTGGCGGGCTGGCCCGGCTTGCTGGCCGGGATGCTGGGGCTGCTCCTGCCCAGCGCCTCGCTGACCGTGCTCATCACTGCCGGGTTCGCCTCCATCCGCGACAATCCCACCGTCGCCGCGGTCATGCGCGGCATCCTCCCCGCCACCATCGGCCTGGGATTGGCCATGGGCGTGCAAATGGCCCTGCCGCTGTTCAAACAAGCTCGCAGCGAGGGTCTGCCCGCCATCGGCGCCAGCACGCTCATCCTGGCTGCTGCCGCGGTGGTCATGTACCTTGGCCTTTCCCCGCT
>CAZMMI010000597.1:0-2108 GCA_964567255.1 uncultured Anaerolinea sp. | reverse complement strand
GAGCCTACAAGTCTATCCGGCCAGTCTTCTACGGCTTCCAGCGAAAGTTCGTTTCTGCGAGAGCGAAAATAGTCGATCATCGTATGATGAGCGATGGTGAACAACCATGTGGAAACCTGGGCCTTCTCCTTTTGGTAGGATTGCCGAGTCCGCCAGGCTTTTTCAAAAGTTGAAGCGGTAAGGTCTTCGGCTAAGAGAGTATCCAGGCCGTGAAACCGAAAGTAATTCAAGACACGCGGAAGCTCGGTCGCAAATACTGTGTCCCATTGAATGGCTTTTTCGTGCCCGAAGAATTGTTTGATACGTTCGAGTTGAGTGATCATCTTACTTATTTATACGTTGGATGACAAAATGTATCACACACGCCGGTCGAATCATTAAACAACCGATGCGCCTGCACGAGGTGGAACATGGTGCGGGCGCATCCGGCATTGAAGATGGTTGTTTGGCCGAAATTTGAGAATTTAGAACGGGAAACCGTAATCACCCAGGCCCAGTTCGGCTTGCAGGAATTGGATTTCCTTCTGCAGGTTGGGGATCACCGGGATGCCGTCGCGGCGGACGATCTTTTCCAACTCGTATTCTTTTTCCCCGGCAGTATAAATGCGTGTTTGACCGGGGGCTTTGGTGGAGGCACGCAGCTCGCGTAGAATTTGCCCGGTCGTGTGCTTGAATTCCTCCAGTGGGCAGAATGACTCGATGTTCATGGCCATGAAGAAATGACCGACGCGGAAGGGCTGTTTGCCTCCGTCGGGGGCGATTCCGGTGAGTCCATACATGAACGCACCGGTTTGCAGGGCGGAGGAGAAAATTTCAACCATCGTACCCAGCCCGTAGCCTTTGTATCCGGCCAGTGCTTCACCTTCGCCGCCCAGAGGTAGAAAGGCAGCAGTGCCCTTATCCAGCCCGGACATGATCAGGTTCGGATCGGTCATATACTGGTTATTCTGGTCAATTACCTGTCCACTGGGGATGTGCTTTTCCTCGCGGACCTTGACTTCAACCTTTCCACGCTGCGAGATAGGTGTGGCGGCATCGTACAGGAAAGGAAAGTCCTCGTCGGTGGGAGCCCCAAAGGCTATGGGGTTGGTGCCCAGCATGGGTTTAACCCCAAAGGTAGGCGCCATAGCCGGGCGCGCGTTGGTGAAAGTCATGCCAATCATGCCTTCTTCAACCGCCATGAGGGGATAGTATCCGGCGATACCGAAATGAGTCGAGTTGCGCACGGCTACCGCGCCCATGCCGTAAGCGCGGGCCTTCTCGATGGCCATTCGCATGCCCTTTTTGCCGACCACCATGCCCATTCCGTGGTGGCCATCCAGAACGGCAGTGGTAGGGCCTTCGCGAACGACCTCCACTTCGGTGGTTACTTTGTGCTGCCCGGTTTTGATGCGGTCGTAGTAATACTTCAAGCGCCCGATGCCATGTGACTCGATCCCGCGCAGGTCGGCAGCAATGATGATGTCGGTACAAACTTCGGCATCTTCGGCTGGCACGCCAACGGCCAAAAGGACATCGGTCATGAAGCGGCGCAGGGTATCGACGGGAACATAGGGCACGTTTTTGGGCATGATTGACTCCTGGAGTGAATTTTGTGTGTAGCTGCTTTAGAAGATGTTTTGCTTGAGATGGAAGGTGGCGCAGATGGCACGGATTTCGTCTACACTCAACCCTTCGCCCATTTCGCCAACTGCCAGATTAAGGTATTCGTATTTGGCAGCAGTTTCGGCATATTCCACCCGGTCGGCGGCGCGTTTCACCGAGACGTCCGAGCGGGCCATAACGCCGTGCTTGGCCCACACAGCAATCCTATGGTTGCGCAAGGAGGCTACATTGGCAGTCATCAATTCAACCGAACTGGGGACGCGGAAGGGGATAAAGCCGATTCCCTCGGGCAGGTTGATGATTGTTTCGGGCTGCCAGCGCAGCAGGTGGGTGTTGAGATACTGTTCATCCTGGTAACGAGGAATGTGGCTCAAGTAGGTCACGTGCAGCGGTTGGGCGTGGATGACAGCATGGAAGTTGGTGTTGGTTGCCAGAATCTGATCATAATGGACAGCCAGATGGGAGTTGAACTCGCTGGTCACACGCTCGAATCGGCGGTCGTG
>CAZMMI010000596.1:0-2109 GCA_964567255.1 uncultured Anaerolinea sp. | reverse complement strand
TTAATCCTGCCCAACCCAAAAATCACGAACGCCGCGAAGGTGATCCCCGCCAGCACGCGGAACAGCCCCGGCGGGCCAAGCGCATCGTACATCCAGCCGCTGACCGCCGACCCAGTCACCCCCGCCAGGGCCGTCGTCGAGATGAACAGGCCTTGCGAGGTGGCCTTGAACTCCTGCGGGGCCGCTTCGTAGGCATAGGCAATGGCCGCGTTATAGAACATGACATAAGAAACCCCGTTGAGCACATTCACCGCGATGGCCCATTCGGGAGCCGGGATGATGGAGTACAGAAACAGGCGCAAGGTGTAGCCCAGCAGCGAAAACCACAACATGCGCGCGCTGCCCAACTTGCGCATGATCCAGCCGCTGAAAAACATGAATGGGATTTCAAAGAAAGCAGCCGCCGCGGCAACCAAACCCACCAGGCTGTCGGTGGCGCCCATCGACTTGAGCGAGACGCTGAGGAAACCATATAGCCCGGTGTTCGCCATCCACAGGATGAACACGGTCACCATGAACAACACCCAGGCCGGGTTGCGCAGCATGCCGCCCAGCGCCGCGCGCTGGCTCCCGGCTGCCTTCGGGGCCACCGGCAGCACCGGCAGCCGCAGCACAATCAGGATAAAGACAACATTGATCAGCGCATACAGCACGAACATCCTCTCCAGGCCGATCAAGGGGAAGATGAACCCTACCGTTGAACTGGAGGCGATGTACCCAAACGTGCCCCCCAGGCGAAAGCGCCCATATTCGGCCCGGTTATCGCCCAGCAGAGTCAGCACGCTGCTGTCCATCAACGTCATCAAAGCCACGCTGAACACCGCATACACACAGCCCAAGGCCAGAAAACTGCCAAACGTGCGCCAAACCGGCATGAGCAGCCCGGTGATGGACACGCCCGCCGCCGCAATGGCCAGCAGCCCGCGCGCGTTGCCGGTTTGATCACTCAAATAGCCCCACAAAGGTGAAACAGCGAAGGAAACCAGCCCGCTAATCATGGCGATCAAGCCGATTTGCGTCCCGCTCATCCCCGCGTTCTGCAAGAACACGTTGTAATAGACCCAATACACCCCCACCGCTGCGTAGAAGAAAAAATACAGCGCAGGGACATAGCGCAGGCCTTTGGAGCGAGACTCCGGTGAAAGCTGGACTGTTTCGGCTGTCATTGGCGCAATTGTATCATCAGCGGGTAAAATAGAGGCATGAGAACGAAACCCCGCTCCGCGATGCGCTACCTCCCGGCTGGATTGGCCGGCCTGGCCCTGCTGGTCCTGGTGTTGGGGCGCGCGCTGCCCAAAGCCCCTGCGCCCACGCCCACCCCGCTGCCCACCGCCACGGCAACCCTCACCGCCACCGCTACCGCGACGCCCACGCAAACCCCCACTGCCACCCTTACACCCACGGTCACCCCCACCGAAACCCCTTCGCCCACGCCTACCCCCTCGGAGCCGCAAGGCTGCCTGGAGCCGCCCGATGACTACACCCTGGTGACGGTTTACGGCTACACCCTCAACGCCCGCACCCACGCCATGCTCCTGCACGCCGCCGAACTTTACGGCGGGCCGCTGGATATTGCCGAGACCGCCATCACGCAAGGCAGTTACAGCTCCGGCGTGACGGCCAGCTTCGGCACCCATGACGGCGGCGGCGCGGTGGACCTCTCGGTGATGTACCCCGGCACCTGGGATGTGGCTTATGACGAGATCGACGCCGTTTTAAACGCCCTGCGCACCGCCGGGTTCGCCGCCTGGCTGCGCGACTTCAACGAGTTATACGACGGCTCGGCCATCCACATTCATGCCGTGGCCATCGGGGACCAGCACCTCACCGAGGCCGCCAAGCGGCAGATTCTCAACCCCGAAGAAGGTTATTTCTTCGGCATGAGCGGATTGCCCGAAGGCTGGGGCGGACCCAGCCCTGACCGCTACGGCGGGCCGGTGATCTGCGATTGGATGGTGGAGCAGGGTTGGGTCACCCGCTGAACAAAACCAGCGCCTCGCGCCCCGCGGTCACCAACTGGTAGAGGGCAAAGCCCACCAGCGCCAGCGCCGCGGCAATTTGCAGCCCGCGCACCACGCGCGGCCCCAGCCGCCCCGCCGCGCTGAACAC
>CAZMMI010000595.1:0-2116 GCA_964567255.1 uncultured Anaerolinea sp. | reverse complement strand
GGAGCTACAGCGGTAACTACATGTCCACCTTCCCCAAGTCGTATGGGGGCAACTCATCCACCCATAATAACCACACCTGCCGCTTCCGCCGCCCGGATGGGGTGTTCGCCGCGTTCAGCGGCTATGGGCGCTACCCCACAGGTAGCGGCGGGCAAATGACCCCCGACTGCTATGTCGGGCAGGACCTGCGGGCAGGCCTGGATGGCAGTTATCCAATCCTGCCCCTGGTTATGAGCGAGAGCGCGCCGGCCAATATCTGGGGGGAAATGGATGGCGTGGGTTGGGTCAGCGGTCATGCGAACACGGCAGAAAATACGGTCACCCAGAATCGCATCCAGTGGTTGGTGGTGCAGGATGTGTTCCGCAACGGCAAATGGAACTACTTTGCGGTGAAGCTGGCATGAGGAAATAAATGGCATATCAGACAGGTACAGCGACGTCACAACATGATCTGCTCCAGCAGCTGGCCGCCTGGCTGGTCCTCCAGGGGTGGACGCTGGATCATTCCCAGGCCGATGGCTCTGATTGGCGTGTGCACATGCACAAGGACGGGAGCTACCTGCACCTGCGTACACGCCCAATCGGGAATCCCTTTGACGGCCAAGCCTGGAACTCTTGCAATATTCCGACCCTTTGCTGCTATTTGAGCACTGCATACGCCGGGATCGGATCCGCCTGGTTTGCCAGTCTCACTGGCGCACCGCTCGGAACAGATGGGAAGGTTTGCGGAGCTGGTATTACTGTAAACACGGGCGCAAATGTTGCCTTCTATTTCTTCCATGACGGAAGCGATCACTACACCATTGTCGTGGAACGTAATGCGGGATTATTCCAGGTCATGGGATTTGGGCTTGCTTTGACCAAGCACGGAGGCAATTGGACGGGAGGACCGTATATCCATGGGCACCTTGCAGGGGGAAATACCGCCAATACACCGCTGAACGCCAATAGCCGTTGCCCATTTTATTACGGCACCGACGAATACGGTGTCAGCAACGGGGCTTTTGTTCGTGTTGATGTAGACACATTTACCGGCAATTGGGTCTCAATCGGACCCAGCGATGCAGCCAGGCAAGGGTGGACCGGGCGCCGCGGGTATAGCACGGTCCGAGGACAAAATGATCTGCCCGCGAAGATTCCTCACACCCATGCGCTTTCCGGATATCTCGTAAGCAGCATCAACTCTCAGGCTGTTTTGCTCCCAATCCGGATCTTTGCTGAACGCGATGAGGGGGGACCCTGCTTGATCGGCACGGCACCTGCCGTATTCCAAACCAATGCAGTGGGCAACGGATACCTCGCCGGCGCGGAAATCCAGTTGGGGCCGGACACCTATAAGCTCTTCCCCGGATTCGCTGTCAAAAAGGTGGCGTAATGGCAGATTACCCGGGAGAAATCCTGCTCCACCAGGCCAGCGCACTGGCTGTCCCTGGGATCAGTCCCGACGTAGCCTATAGTCTGGACGAGATCTCCAGCCTGGCATTGCTGGATAGTCTCCCTGGGGCAAGCGACGATCCTTTGTTCGTCGACAATGACGCCCTGGTGAGCCCCGAACCGGGTGTATCGATCGACGGCGAGGCGCTCGGCTGTTTCGAGGAGCTGTTCGAAAAGACCATCATCTCGCCGCGATCAAAGAGCTGTGGTTTCGTCCTGGCGGATGTGACCTGGCAGACCAATCTCTGGAACACTCACCGCAATAAGATCACCGAACTTACAGGAGTGGGAATCCAGGATAGCGGCAATGTCAGCGTCGACAACCCTCTGGGGTACCCCCTCACCTTCGCACCATTCCAGGCACGTGACTTCCTGACCATTGTGCCCCGTGATGGAGATGCAACCATCCAGGCTATTCTGACCTTTCTCGTAACCGGGGAGAGCGGCACAGATGTGCTGGTAACCGGAAGCAGAATCGTCGTCTTCCCTGCCGAGCCCGACTGGTCGGAGCCGGTGAAGGAGCGCACCCAGTATCTGACCGACATTCTCCTGGCATACTCTGCCAAGGAACAGAGAGTAGCGCTGAGGAAACAGCCCCGCACTCACCTGTCCTATCGCGTGCTTCCAACAGAGGCCCGGGTCGCCGCAGCATTAGAAGCGCTCCTTTACAGCCAGCAGTCCC
>CAZMMI010000594.1:0-2117 GCA_964567255.1 uncultured Anaerolinea sp. | reverse complement strand
AGCGTGCCGTACCGGGTAATGAGCGCCTCCTCCAGTGCTGCTTCAGCTGCCTTGGCGTTGCCGCTGGGGCTCAACCGCCAGCCAAGTGCCTCTCGGGTATGGCAGTCCATAACGATGGTCAGGGCGCACCAGCGGTGAACCGGACCACACCAGACACGTGCAATGTCTGTTGCCCAGCGCTCATTCGGGCGTGAGGCCACCGAAGGTAATGCCTGCACCCGGGGGCGGGCTCCACTGCGGCGCTTGCGCACCTGCCAGCCCTTGATCTGGAACAGGCGCTGGATGGTGTTCTTGTTCTCACCCAACAGCCAGGCAACGGTACGGTAGCCAGCATACGGCAGATCGGTGATCACCCGCTTTACCCGCGCCGCCAAGTGCTCATTGACCCTGGGTTTGGCTTTGGTAGGCCGATAGTAATAACTGCGGCGGGACACACCGGCCCAGCGGCAGGCCTGCACCACCGTCACGACATCGCCTTGGGTAGCCATCTCGGCCATGGCCTGATCGATCAATCGTCGGTCGAGTCGAGATGGCGCTGCAACTTTTTTCGGAACTTGAGCTCCAGCATGGCCTCGCCATAGGCTTCCCGGAGTTCGCGCAGCTGGGTTTCATACTGCTCGGCGATATCCTTGGGATTGGCCTTAAGGGCGTTTTCCATCCCGGCTTCGGCATCGTCCATCCACTTCTCGATCTCCTGCTGGGTGAGATCGTAGTGGCGCGCAGCCTCGGGCACTGTAGTCTGCCCTCGGTAGATCTGCTTGATCAGCTCCGCTTTGCGTTTGGCTGTCCAGCGCTTGATGTCGGGTTCTTGCGTCATGCTTCACTCCAATTTCTGAAGCGACTTTAGCATGTGCAGGTTTTCACTGGGTCATTACACATAACGCCAGGAATAAACGGCGCCCTGATAAGGGCGTCCGGTGGAGGCCCATCGGGCCGGAACGAATTTGATTACCTTGTTAAAAGCTATCGCAGGCCACCCAAAGCCACCAAGGCAACAAACGATACCAACCTACTGACAATAACCATCAGGATGATGTCTGGCCAGATGTTTGCCCTGCTGAACTTCTTCAGGAGAACAAATAGCACGATAATTGATAGCACCCAACCGGCCGTAGGCACCAAAGCAGCGGCCGCAGCTCCACCCGCAGCAATTACCGTCTCACTCAGAGCTAAATCCACAGAGGTAATCTTTGCGGCTAGCCACAGCACCACACCGCCGATTAGAGCATCCAACACTACAACTACCAACTCATCCATGAGGTTTATCCTTACCTTTTAACGCCGCCATAATCTGTGGCGCGCTTTCTGCGCCATCAGATTGATGGCTTTGTTACGCTTTTTTAAAGCTGATATTGCTTACCCCAGATTCGGATTGTGAATGCACTTTCTTCAGGGACGTTAAAATTGAACATTTGCTTGACTGCTGCTTGTTCTGGCACCGTAATATCAAAAGGGTTGTCGTTATGACTAGACAAACCAGTCGCATAGCCATCTTTGTCAACTACAATAATGGCGTTTTTGTCTTTTAAGTTGATAACTCTGACAGGTCTATATCCACTATTCTTAAATCCAAGTTCCACATTGACGGATTTTTCTCCGTCTGCGGTTTTACTTAGAATGCTCACTTCCAAGAATTGCTCAAGCTCATTTTGATTTGACACAATTATTGCGCCGTCACCACTTTCTCCAGTTTTTCTCCCCTCAGTGACTCCATCTGAAACTCCACTCAAAACCTCTTTTCCAAATTTTACTACGCTTGAAACTACGGATTTAGCCGATTCAGCGACTCCGCTTTTTTCTTCTTTATCTTGCGCCAAGGCAAATATCGGCACCAAAACTAGAACTAGAAATATATTTTTCATTGCATACCTCTATGCATGATTATGGTTTATAAGCGTAACGCCTGAATTAAGCCGTGTCGCGTAGCGGCATCGGCTTGAATGAATTGTTAGGCATCAAGCCGGATACTCCCCGCTGCGCTCAGCGGATTGCGGTTGTGGCACGATGCATAGATCTAAGCGGCTCAACTTGCCGCCTGCAATGCGAGCAAGGACGAGACCGACGAGGTTGTCTCTGCTGTTTTGGGCGAGCACAACGCATGGCTGGTGTTGACCATA
>CAZMMI010000593.1:0-2120 GCA_964567255.1 uncultured Anaerolinea sp. | reverse complement strand
TGGCATCCTTGAAACCGTTTCGAGTCATGGGCTTTTTGGTTTCCCAGCAAGGAAAAACGCGCCAGCCCAAACCAGCAAGTTTGAGGGCGAGTTCTTTACTCATGGTTTATACCCTGCCTCTACTGCCTCAATCTCGGCCAGGTCTGTCCACAATTCGCCTTCTCTCTTGCTGCCCCAGTCGGGGCCGAGAATGTAGCGGTAAATCTCCCCCAGCGCCTCGCAGGGTTGTATAATGGTTTTGGAGGGCCTCGAAACCCTTGGTTTTGCTGGGGTGGTTGTTAGCGCAACTGCCCCAGCCCTTTTATTCTTATCGGTCATTGATTGCCCCCGTTTCTTTGGCCTGGTTCTCAAGATATGCCAGGGGCGGAAGGCCGCGCCGCTCCGCTGCCTCGCGAATACACTGCCTTACCATCTCGGCAAATACTCGGCCTTCATTGATCGCCATAAACCGGATAGCAGCGTTTTCCTCTGGGGTAATCCTAATCCCTATAAAATTAGTTTTGCTCTTGGGTTTCATACTCCCTCGGTTAAAAAAGATATAGCGTAATGAATACTCACTACGCTATAAACATGATAGCAAATGCTTATCTTGTGTCAGATTTATGTCAGATTGTTCTTACGTTTCCACTCGCTGTATAAATTCCGAAAATGCCCCCAGGTAATACCGCATTTAGCGGCCATTTCCTCTTGCTCTGCCTTCTGCCCGTGTTTCTTTCGAAGGTAACAAATCATAAAATAATCTTCGCGCTGAGAACCATCCGCGGGCATGGGGTAAAGTTCTACTTGCTGCCCCCTTAGCATCTTGTAAGTATCACCCATCGAAACCTCAAACGCCTCATAAGCAAACTGATTGCCCTCGGGCATTTTCAAAAGCTGAAACTTGTTACCCTCATCATCATGCCCAAAAATGGCGGTTCCAAACCCCGGCGTAACAAAAATTTCTCCATCTTTTTTTGCTTTTCCCATGTTATCACCTCACTGTATAATCATTATATGCTAAGTCGCCGCCGATCTTCACACAAAAGTAGCCGGCTTTTTGCTCATAACTTGTTGATGTCCGGCCCGCCCGGCTCGGGCAAGACCCTCCTGGCCCGCGCCATGCCGGGCATCCTGCCCAGAATGAGTATCGACGAGGCCCTGGACGTAACCCGCATCTACTCGGTGGCCGATCAGCTCCCGCCCGGCATCCCCCTCATCCAGTCGCGCCCCTTCCGCGCGCCCCATCACACCATCTCGCACGCCGGGCTGGTGGGCGGCGGCAACCTGCCCCACCCCGGCGAGATCTCGCTGGCCCACCGCGGCGTGCTGTTCCTGGATGAGCTGCCCGAGTTTGGCTCGCGCGTGCTGGAGGTGCTGCGCCAGCCGATGGAAGACAAAATCGTCACCATCAGCCGCGCTCAGGGCTCGCTGACCTTCCCGGCCAACTTCCAACTGGTGGCGGCCAAAAATCCATGCCCGTGCGGCTACTACGGCGACCCGGTCAAGCCCTGCACCTGCTCGCCCGGCACCGTGACCAAGTACCAGAAGCGTATCTCCGGTCCCCTCCTCGACCGCATCGACATTCACATCGACGTGCCCCGCGTGGAATTCGCCAAGCTCAACGACAGCCGCCTGGGCGAGCCCTCCGAGGTCATCCGCGCGCGCGTCGAGGCGGCCCGCCAAATTCAACGCGCCCGCTTTGACGGCTCCGGCGTGGCCTGCAACGCCGACATGCGCCCCGCTGAGGTGCGCAAATTCTGCGACCTGGACGACGCCGGGCGCAGCCTGATGAAAGCCGCCATGAGCCAGCTCCAACTCTCCGCCCGCGCCTACCACCGCATCCTCAAGCTCTCCCGCACCATCGCCGACCTGGCCGGCAGCGAGACAATCCTGCCCCAGCACCTGGCCGAGGCACTGCAATACCGGCCCAGGTTGAACGATGAATAACTGTTGTTCTAACCGCTTTTCCTGATGTACAAGGATGGGGGACCTTTGAAAACCAAAATTATTCTAATACTTTTCGTTGTACTCATCGGAAGCTGTACAGTTAATCCATCATCGGCAACGATCCCTCCTGTCGTGGATAGGTCGGCAAGCGTGGCAATTACGGTAACCCCTTCAGCAACTTACTTGCAGGCAGC
>CAZMMI010000592.1:0-2121 GCA_964567255.1 uncultured Anaerolinea sp. | reverse complement strand
TCATATCGTAGATTATTGGATTATGCAAACGGGGAAGAGGCTGGAAGCTATAAGCTATAAGCCGTCAGCCATCAGCCATCAGCCCGGAGAGGCTTCCGTGAATTGAGAGGTGTAGGTTAGGTAGAGCGGGTTGCGCCAGCCAGATAGCCAACCATCCTGGCAGCGAAACCCAACAATTCGACTAGCGCCGCAGCAAGGACAAGAAGACGTGGAACGGTGGGATCAGGCTGTTGGCGTTTGCCTCGACTGCCCCGATATCGCAGGCGTTGCTGCCGTTGCCGTAGGCATCTGCCGGGCGGACATAACCGCGCTGATCGAGGAGGAAGTCTGTGCCACAGCCGTTTATACCGGCGGGTACTACATCGACGACAGGGCTGAAGATAAGCGGGACACTACTATTCGTAGGTCCGCCATTATCCTGAAGTGGGCCAAGCAAGGGGCTAAGATTTAGGATATCGTGAGAAGCAAAAACCGTACTCGACATCTCTGCTGTATCAGCAAAAAGGTTGTAGTCCAGGGAAGTGATTGACCCGTAACTTTGTTGGTAGGTTCCGTAAGGAACATCATTCTCTGCGAGGATACTGTTTTTCATGGTGATTGTTGTGTGGTTGTATCTATAAATGCCACCCCCTTGATAGGTCGCGTAGTCTGGAGTAACCAGACCCTTGTTGGCCCTGTTTAAAATAACATTGGAGAATTCCAGGTTAATGATTCCGTAATAAGCGTAAATACCGCCACCGTTTTCAGAAGATTGGTTGTTAGAAATTTGCACATTTCGCACGGTTAACAGGTCGACGGCAAATGGATCGGATGCAGAATGATATACACCACCTCCATTCTTCGCCGAGTTACTTGTGATTAAGGATTTTTCTATCGTAGTTGTGGAGGCGTCGTTTGCAATTCCCCCTCCAGAACCTCTGCCAAGATTATTCTTAATCGTCGTATCAGATATATTTGCAGTCGTATTCAGTATATAAATGCCCCCTCCCTGAAAATTCGCTTCATTATTTGAGAAATCACATCCCGTAACATTGGTTGGGCCTTCTGTCATCAACCCGCCACCTGAGCTGGCTGAATAATTGTCGGTGAATTGAGATGCGGTGATTTCGGCATTACCGGTATTATATAAACCGCCACCGCCTTGCAATGACCAACCAGTGGTTAAGGTGGAATTTGCAAGGGTTAGTGTACCTTGATTCCAGATGTGGCCTCCAAATTGCCATGAGGATCGGCTGTTTATAAATGTGCAGGATTGAATGTTGGCAGTTGCGTTTTCTGCAATGGTGATAGCTCCGCCACTTCTTGCTGTTTTGTTGTCCTCGAAGCCAACATCCTCCAGGGATAAACCACCCTCATTGTAGATTGCGCCGCCATGATTGCCGGCTCCATCCAGGCAGCCGTTTTTGAGAGTCAAATTGTCAAGGGCCAGGCTGCCTGAAGGGGAAATATAGAAAAAGCGAAATTCGGATGCCTCCGGTTCATTAGGAATCTCTAGATTACAAGTCAATGCGGCAGGGCGAAAGATGCTGGAGCTGTTTCCATGAATGGTGATCGGCGATGTAATTGGCGAGAGTGCGGTTTGCCCTTTGGTGTTATCGACAAAATCGCTTAACTCGTAATTGACACTATCTTGCAAGTTGATGACGCTGTCAACGCCGTCGGCATCGGCGGCCTGGATGGCCTCGCGCAAGGTGCATTCTGAAACAGTACAGACCCCATCTCCGTTTGCGAGGTTGGTGGTCACCGTGTAGGTGGGACCGGGCTGGTTGACATCCGCTGAAACAGGTCGCCCAGGAGTAAAAAAGAGGACACAAACGAGGATTAACGCGGCAGCCTTGAGCCTGTGTACGACTTGGTTTAGGTTGTTCATGAGAATCTCCTGAAAAGGCAAAAAAGATGAAATGCCCCCAAAACAATTTTATGCAACAATTAAATTTTTACCAGAAAAAATGCGCGCGAACTTCGCCTCTTCGTAGGCGGGTTATGTTGATCTCTTGAAGATTTAAGAAATTAGCCGTTAATCCTGATTCTGAAACCGGTCTCGTATTTCCATCCACAGTTTGCCTAGCATGTTTTGGCCGCTGCCGTCGCCCCCATCGGCCCAGAAGCGGTCATTTTTCG
>CAZMMI010000591.1:0-2121 GCA_964567255.1 uncultured Anaerolinea sp. | reverse complement strand
GGGCTTGAATTTCCTGGCGATTCGCGTAAAATAGTAGATGATAAACGTTAGGGTGTCCCCCTCACTCTGGCGTTTATCCTTTTAAAAGCCCATTACCAAGTTTACCGGTAGCATAGCCAACGGAGGCGCTCAATCGAGCGCCTCCGTTGGCGTTTAAGTGCAAAATGGGAGAAGTCTGGAATGTTTAGAAAAGCTCGCGCATGGCAGCGCCGAAGCGCTCGATTTCCTCCAGGGTATTGTAGTGGGTGGCGCCGACACGGATGAGACCGCCGCGACCTTCAAGGCCCAGGCGGGTGGTGACGGCCAGGGCGTAGAAGTTGCCGTTCCAGACGTAAATTTCATGTTCGCCCAGGTGTATGGCGACTTCGGCGGGGGTGCGGCTTTGCAGGGTGAAGGAGACGGTCGGCACGCGCTCGTCCAGGTTGCGCAGGTCGGTGGGGCCGTAGATGGTCGCGCCGGGCAGCTCTTGGATCACTTCGATGAGGGCGCGGCTGAGCTCATGCTCGTAGGCGCGCAGTGCGCTCATGGCTTGTTTGTAGACCAGACGGCGACCCGCGTATTGACCGGAGTAAAGTTCGAGGTGTTCGGCGCCAAAGGTCTGACCCAGCCATTCGAAGTGCTCCAACGCGCCAAGGGTACCGGCAATGCCTTCAAAGTTGTTGGTGCCGGTCTCGAACTTGCCGGGGGCATCGGCGGGGGCAGGGCGGACGCGGTAGGCGTACAACTCTTCGAGCAGATCGTGCTTTCCGTAGAGGATGCCTACATGGGGGCCGAAGAACTTGTAGGCCGAGCAGACCAGGAAGTCACAGCCCAGGGCTTGCACGTCGATGGGACCGTGGGGGGCAAACTGGACGGCGTCGATATATACCAGAGCGCCGGCGGCTTTGGCCAGGGCGGTGAGTTCGGCGGCAGGGTTGACCGTGCCCAGGGCGTTGGAGGCGTAGCCGAAAGCTACCAGGACGGGCTTCTCAGTCATGGCGGCTTTGAAATCTTCCAGGTCCAGCTTGCCGGTGGCAGGGTCAAAATCCACGCGGCGCACACGGCAGCCGGTGTCAGCAGCGAGGTGCAGCCAGGGGGAGATGTTGGCGTCGTGGTCGAGGTTGGTGATGACGATGGTATCGCCGGCGTGGATGCGCTTGGCCAGGGCGTGGCTGAGGCGGAAGGTGAGGGTGGTCATGTTGGGGCCGAGGATGATTTCCTCGGGGCGCGCGGCGTTGAGGAAGTCGGCCATGGCGGCGCGGGTTTCGTCGACGATCGCGTCAGAGGCGCGGCTGGTAGAAAACAGCCCGCCGTGGTTGGCGTTGGTGTCGATGAGATAGCGATTAATTCGCTCGAGGCTGGTTCGGGCGACCTGAGTTCCTCCGGGATTATCCAGGTAGATGGCGGGGCGTTGAAGGGCAGGAAATTCCTGGCGGATGCGGTTCAGGTCGAGGGTCATGCTTCATCTCCATCATCGAGGTCGTCAAAGCCAAGTTCTTCGTCGATGTCTTCGGGTTTGCGGCGGCACCACAGCAGCAGCATGTGGCCTTCGTCGGTCTCGACGTTGCGCGCGGCTAAAATGGGTGCGCGTTCTTCCAGGCCGAGGGGGTTGCGGTAGTGCAGGTAGATGAGTTCGCCGTTGTGCCAGGCGCGGTGGCAGCGCTCGACCAGCGCGGGACCGTTGAAGGTGCGCACGCGGGTGAGGGCCAGGTCGAAGAGCGCGGGGCTTTCGTTCAATCCGAGGGCCCAGCCGTCTTCGATGGCTTCAAACACGGGGGGCGGGCCTTCAATGATGGTGATCTTTTCGTCCATATATCAAAACTCCAATTGGCGGGAATGATACCATAGATGGCGAGTTGCGGGTTTGCAATTGCTATACGGTTGGGGAGGGAATTTAATCCGCGAATAGACGCGAATGAGCGCGAATGGAGGAAAAGAATTTTTTCCACGAATGACACGAATTTCACGAACGGGAAGATGGAAAAAAATTATCCGCGACCCCTGGCACTTGCATCCACACCGTCCTGGTGTCCTGCCGGGAGGGCAAGTGTTTACGCGAATAAGCGCGAATAGGAAATTCAAAAGAAAAGGATTACACTTTTGACGGCTGACGGCTGACGGCTGACGGCTGACGGCTGACGG
>CAZMMI010000590.1:0-2122 GCA_964567255.1 uncultured Anaerolinea sp. | reverse complement strand
CAGGTTCATTGGGAATCGGCGTGGTGAAATCCGCATTTTGGGGTGTGAGAGCGGCTTCGCCGCTCTCACACCCCAAAATGCGGCACCTACCACGGCAACTCCCAAAGAGCCAAGGAACATTTCCGCTCTCCTTCTCCGATTTCCGATATAATTCTAATAACACCCTGGTATAGTATCAGGGAAGGAGTGTCTTATGATGGCTTCAGACTTTATTGTTAACGTCTCTGAAACCGATTTCGAATACGAAGTGCTGGCCTTCTCCCAAAACACCCCCGTGGTGGTGGACTTCTGGGCGCCCTGGTGCCAACCCTGCAAGCAGATTGGCCCGCTTCTCGAAACGCTGGCCCGCGCGGGCGCCGGCAACTTCCGCCTGGCCAAGGTCAACGTGGATGAAAACCCCAACCTGGCCCTGCGCTACGGCGTGCGCAGCATACCCACGGTCAAGGCTTTCAGCCAGGGCCAGGTGGTGGCCGAGTTTGTCGGCCTGCAGCCCGAGGCGCGCATCGTTGAGTTTATCAACCGCCTCAGCCCGCCTTCCGAGGCCGCCCTGGCCCTCGAAAAAGCCGCCAGCCTGCTCGGAGAGCAGAATTGGAAAAGCGCCGAACAACTCTTTCGCAAACTGGAAGAGCATGACCCCGGCAACACCGCCGTCCAGTTGGGGCTGGCCAAATCCCTGCTCGCCACCGGACACGCCGGGGAAGCCGCGTTCATTTTGCGCGCCTTCCCCGCCAGCAAGGAGTATGCGTCCGCGGAGAAGCTGCTGCCCCTGGCCAATGATTTGGTGAAATTAGGGCGCAATGAACTGCCCGCCGAAACCGACCTGGATACAGCTTTTTCAAACGCGGTGCGCCTGGCGGGGCGCGGCAATCTGGAAGCCGCCATGGACGGTTTCCTCGACATTCTCCGCCAGGATAAACGCTATCGCGGTGATGCCGCCCGTCGCTTGCTGCTGAGCATCCTCGAGCTGTATACCCCCGACGACCCTACCGCCCGGCAGTATCGCTCCGAAATGGCCACAGTGCTATTCTAAATGGGTTAAGTGCGAAAAACACAACACCCCGCGCAAAGCGCGGGGTGTTGTGTTTTTCGCATAATTATTTCAATACCAGGTCACCCCAGGTGGTCGGGTCCGTCAGCATGCGCCCAGGCGCATTGGACACCATCGACTCTTGTTGAGTGCCGGGGTTGTCGTTATCCGACACAGAAATCGCGAAGCCCAGGTGCATACCCTTATACGGGGTGATCCCCAAAACCGACCAGGGGATGGCTGCTTCCAGCCGCCATATTCCGGAAGATGAGACCGAGCCAATGGTCACATTGGTCAGGGCCCCAGCCTTGCCGGAGGGATACCAGCGATAGGCCTCCTTCGTGCCGCTCGTATCCGGGCGACCCGGCGACAAACCGATCTGGTAATCATCACCGTTCAGCGATTGCACGAAGAAATCTCCCTGCAAGTCGGTATCAATCAGCAGCTCGATGCTGTCGCCCTTGTAGATGTTCTCGCCGGTGGCTTCCTGAACGTACTTGTCATCCCCTACTTTGACGGCGATATACAGGTTGTTGGCATCCCAACCCACGTAGTAGGACAGACCCGAATCGGCCTCGTCCACCCGGTTACTCTTGCCATACACCACGTTACGGGCCGGGTATTCCTTGCCCTTGCCCTTCCATTCGGCCCAATCACCATCGATGGTCGGCGTGATGTTCGCCGCCTCTACACTCACCGATGTGCGATACGGCGGGCGTGTGGCAGTCGGTGGCTGCGAGGTGGCCGAGGGCGCCGCGGTAGCCGGCGGATTCGTCGGCGCAACTGCCTGGGTGTTGGTCGGAGCCGCCGCCTGGCTGGTCACCGTCGCTGTGGGCGGCTGCGGCTGAGGTGTCTTTGTCGCCGGGATCGCCGAGGCCGTGGCGTACAGGGCCGTCAAGGTTTGTTCCAGCGGTGGAATGGACGGTTCTTCCGGCGGGGTGGGCAGGTTGCACGAAGAAAGCAGCAAAATCGCCACCAGTATCAACCCAAATACCTTACTTTTCTTCATCCTTCTCCTCCATTTACTGCCGGTTCATCTCACCGGCTTCTCAACCCTGATATCCTACCCGATCACTTCCGCGAATTATCCATCAA
>CAZMMI010000589.1:0-2130 GCA_964567255.1 uncultured Anaerolinea sp. | reverse complement strand
CGGATCTTCCATGGGGCGGGGCCAGGCGCACTCGGCTTCATTCTCGCCGCGGTGACCATAACGAGTCAAATATTCCTCCCGGCTCATCTGGCCGCTTGCGACCAGTCCCAATCCAGCCGCCGGCCCCAGGCTCTCCAGCCGAGAAGCGGTTCCGCTGAGGTTGGAGAGTAATGCGTTGGCATCCTCCGGCCCGACCAGCTCGCACAATTCCTTTTCCAGGCGCACCTGGATATCCGAACCAGCGGCGACGACATAGATCAAGCAGTCGCGATGGTATAGAGAAATCGTGTCTTGCCACAAGGTGACCAATTCAGCTGGAAGAGTTGCCTGTTGCACATGAGTAAGCAAGTCTGCGCAGGTCTTCTGGCTATTCGCCAGAAAATGGAGGGTCTTGCGCCGGTAGCGTCGGAACTTGCTCTCTGTCTTCCACAGATCGAGAAGCACGCCGCGTTCCCATTCCTGCTTTGTAAGAGGGATGAGCGGGATTTCGACGCCTTCTGGAATTTCGCCCCACCAGCCGGCGATCTGCCGGTATGCCTGGCGAGTATCGCCCTTGAACATTCGCGCAAAAGCGGAGACCTGCACCCCGATGTTGGTATACATCCTGCCGCAAATGATCCCATTGATCGGGTAGCCTTTTATGGTCAAGGAGGGGCCGCCAATTTTTTCCACCGATTGATTTAATGAGGCAGTGAAAGGCGTGAGTACCTCGGGGTAGGCTTCCATGAGGTTGTGGGCAGACCAGAGGAAGCGGCCCTTCATGGAGTCATTCCATACGGCTTTAATTGGGTCATAACTGCCGAGGGTGGTGATGGGGCGGGATTGCAGGACATGGAGTTTCTTGCCAGTGATCGCCCACTCGATATCCTGCGGGCAGCCCATGCGTGCCTCAATTTCATGAGCTTCACGCTGCAGAATTTTTGCCATGGATTGGAGTTCGGTGGGGCCTTGGTAGGTATCGGTGGATCGGTCGATGGTAAAGGCTGAGGCAGATACTTCTCCTGAGACCAGCTTGTCGCCCAGACCGCTGACAAAGTTGCCGGTCATGCGCACGAGATTGCCTGTGAGGGGATCAGCAGTGAATAATACGCCGGCATAATCAGGGTGAACCATTTTTTGAATCACGACCGCGACATCCTGGGTGGCGCCCTCCAGACCCTGGGATTGCGTATAGGAGAGAACTCTCTCATTATGTCTCGATTGGCGCACTGCATGAATTGCGCTGCGGATTTCTTCATCGCTGCTGACGTTGAGGATGCTGTCGAATTCACCGGCGAAGGAGGCCTGAGCGGAGTCTTCGCTCAGTGCTGAAGAACGAACAGCAAAAGCGGTGTCCTTTCCTCGTCGTATCTGACGGATTTGCGCTCTAGTAAGCTCCCATGCTTCAGGCGTGATCTCGTCACCGGCGAATGCGCGAGTGAGAACGATGCAGCCGTCAGGGACGGGAAAACCCGCCTGGGTTAACTCGGCCAGCGCTCGGCCTTTTCCTCCCGCTAGAGGCGCGTCTTGAGCGGGCAGTTTGTTAAAAGCGTAAACCGGGCTGCCAGGGCGGGCTGGGGACCAGCGTTTTTGCAGGCGCATGAGCAGGCTACCCAAGCCGGTGAAGGCAAGGTGCCCGGCAGTGCCTGCCAGGGTGGCCAGCAGGAGGGTGAGAAGAATGTTCTGGTTACCGCGGCTGAAAGCGACGGTCATTGCTGCGGCGCTTGAGCCAACGATGGCGAACACTTTGATGAATTGTTGGCGGGTGCGATCGTTCATGCTGGCTTATTCCTTGGATTTCTTTTCGTTGTTCTCTAAGAAGATGGGCAAATTGGGCATTCTCTCCAGGAGGGTGGAAGCTTTCATGATGGCCAATCCCTGCTCCAGATCGCCAAAGACGAGCAACTTGTCGCCAACCTCAATCCCAAAGTCACGCCTGGCATCTGCCGGAATGACAATCTGGCCGCGGTCGCTGACCGTGATGGAGCCGTAAAAACGCCGATTCTCCTGATTGTTGGGCATATTCAACTCCTTGGTTATTATATCTTGTATACAAGATTAATCTTACTACCAATCTGCCACACGTCAAGGACTGGCGCCATGTATCTTATATGGGCAAGTATGTTTGTCCAGACGGTACGCGGAAGATGC
>CAZMMI010000588.1:0-2133 GCA_964567255.1 uncultured Anaerolinea sp. | reverse complement strand
TCTTGATCGAGATGGGCAAGAAGTCGTGGGGTACTGATCCGCGCAACGAGGCGGGAATTGCGCTGTGCAAGCGCCTGGAACGGCTGGTCGAGGAAGAAAAAATCTTCCTCCCGTTCGTTTAGGAGGCCCAAGATGAAGCAGCGAGTGAACCCATCACAAGAATTATGTTGGGGCGTTAGTTTTGGTTGGCTGTGGACAATGGACGGAAAGACCGGATGGGGATGGCTGGTGGCATGGGACACCAAAACTGGAGTCCTGTATGCCTACAATGGCCTTCTCAAAGAAAAATTTCCTCTGGGCGTGTTCAAAACGCGCGAGGAAGTTTATGCGGTGATGGGTGATTGGACGAATCCCAAATGCCCTTATTTCCATAACCTGTCCAAGCTGATCCAGCGGATTCATCGGTTGGAGAAAATCATCGTCGTGATCGAGGACGGTATTGCGGCATGTAAACATCCCAACGTACTCATCATCGACAAGGACTCGTTGCTCAACGGCGTTTGCCCGTACTGCGGTGGCCGCAACACTGAAACCACCGTATGCCTGACGTGCAACGTTGATTGGGCCAAATGGACGCCGGCAGACGGTTTGCCGGAAACACAAGGAGGAAAAGATGGCGATCAAGCATAACAAGGCCGAGTTTTACTTTGGCAACAAATGGGCGATGGATGGCTCCACCTGGCGCGTGCGCTGGAATGTTGAAACCGGGGCGCTGTACGCGGTTGACGTGATCCTTCCCTGGAGACAAGTGCTTTTGGGAACGTTTGAAACACTGGCCGAGGTCGAGTCTGTGATGGGCGAATGGGATCAACCCGACTGCCCACATTATCACGACCTGACCGCCCTTATGGAACGGGCTCACGAGATGGAGAAGGAAATCCCCAAGTGCCACTGCGGGGCGACACCCGAAATGGTGGATGCCGGCAAAGCGTTTTATGTTCGCTGTGGGGTTTGCAAGTTCCGGGGCAAGCCGGCCTACCTGGAAGGGTTGGCGATCCGGGCCTGGAAGTTTGCCCTGCGCGACTACGCCAAGCGGAGCAAGGAGATTGAAATCGACTACGGTTTCAATTGGAGCACGAAGTTTGACAAGAAATCGTGGCGCGTGTCTTGGGACCCTGGCACCGGGATGCTGTATGCGTTCCAGGCCGGCGAGCCCGGCACGCCTGATCGGATCATTCACCTGTACACGGCTGAGACGCGCGAACAGGCTGACGCGGCGATGGGTGATTGGGCCAATCCCGAATGCCCGTACTACGGCAACCTGAATGCGCTGCGGGCCCACATCTCGGCTCCGCTTTCCTATAACTGGGATTGGAGCGAAGTGCAGTTCCGTGTCCGCGAAAGCGGCGATGAACGGGAGTGGGAAGAAATTCCCGTGAAGATGTACTCAGACTACTGGGTACCCGAATCGTCTCCGCAGTTCTCGGCGGGGTTGGTGGCGGCCTGGCTGCTGAATAAGGTTCTCAGGGAAAACAAACGCAAGGGCGTTGAGCGATCGGTAAGTGTTCGCTACAACCTGGTAGGCAGCTACCAGGGCCATTATGTTGATTTCACTGTGACCGAAGGCAGTATGGGTATCCGCTAACAAGAATAAGACAAGACAGTCCCTTGCGAAAGCAAGGGCTGTCCTGAAAGCTCACCAGCAAAAAGCTGGTGGGTTTTTGGGGCAGGGGAGCAGCGATGCGGGGTAGAGCAAAGGCAGCTCACCAGGCTCATAACCTGGAACGTAGTGGTTCGAGTCCACTCCCCGCTACTAAGGCCGGCGCATAAATAGTGCCGGTTTTAACTAAGTTGGGTCCTGAAAAGGACAACACGCAGAAAACCAATATTTTCAGTTTGTTACAAGGAGGATATATGAAAACCACCACTTCCACCATTCGCGGACTCGCCCGTGAGCAGAAGCGCCTCTCGAAAGGGAAGCGCGGCAAGCAGCACGATTACACGCTTGCCGAAGCTCGCGCAGAAGAACGTCGCATGGACAAGGCTCGCCGCGCTGCGCGGCAGGAGAAAGGAGCATGGCAAGAATAAAAGACAAGGACATCGAGGAGATTGAGATCAAAACGGAAGACGTTGTTTTTGTTTCCGGCTTTGAGTATCACGTCAAGCTAGAGTACGAGTCCGACTTCAAGGTTG
>CAZMMI010000587.1:0-2138 GCA_964567255.1 uncultured Anaerolinea sp. | reverse complement strand
GCAGTAACGATTTACTTAGAATTATGGATTTCTCTCCTTTCAACCTTTCCTTTTCTACCTTGGAAGACACGCGCCTGAGCGATTCTGCTCGGAGGCTGGGTACGCTGTTGGGAAAAACTCCCCAGTATGCTCAGTTTCTTGAGTGTTCTCAGGCCGTTGCCCAGGATACACAGGTCGCCGGCCTGATGCGCCAGATTCGCTCCCGACGTTCGTTTTATATGAACGCCGAGGACGGGCGCGATTTGCAGGGCGAACTCGAAGCGCTGCCGGTCATGCAATCATTTCGCCAGGCAGAAAACGACTTACGCGCGCTGCTGAGCGCTGTAGATCAACTCCTCAGCCGGTCGGCAGGGGTAGCTTTTTCCATCAATGTGCCCAATCCAGGCTGTGGCTGAGGGTAACACCGATCGGGCCAGGTCTGGCCCACACCGTATGGACGAATCAACAAGCTTCTCTCAAGAAATTCAACAGGCCGCCGGCGAGTTGGGCGCAGCGTTGCGCCACAGCCGGATGATGCAAGCCTACCTGGAGGCCTGTGCTGCGGTCGATGCTGATCCGCGCGCGCGCGGACTGGAAGCCGAAGTGCAAGCCCTGGCCGATGAACTCACTCAGCGGCAGGCCGCAGGAGAAATGCTCAATTCGAGCGAACTGGATCACTTCTATCGCATGCGCAGCGAAGTGCGCAGTAACCCACTGTTGGCCGAGCGTGATCGCTGTTTTGAGCAACTGCGCTCATTGTTTGGAAGGGTCGATGATGATCTGAGCGGCGCGATGGGGATTAATTTCAGCGAATTTCTCCAACCCGAGTAGAAATCCCGGTTTCTGTACTATAATTTGGGGAGATTTGTGACCGCTCTCAAGCGTCAAGGCTGCCATGCGTTTCTCTCCAGCAATCATTGTTATCCTGTGCCTCTCCCTAACCCTCTCGGCTTGCGCGCCGGTGGTTCATGCTGCCGCGCAGCCGCTGCTGCAAGCCACCGCTACACCCACCGCCGAACCCTTGCCCAGCCCCACGGCTACCCAAAAGGCTGAACAAGCCACGCCCACCCTCGTCCCAACACTCCGTCCCACCGCCACGCCTCCGCCGGGTGGCCTGGCCTGGCCCAGCCTGACCGATCCTTCCGGCATTGTCGCTACACCTGACTTGATTCGCTCCGGCCCCGGCGCCGATTACCCGGTGGTCATGGCGGCCCTGGCCGGAATGAACTTCCCCGTTCTGGGAAAAAGCGCTGATGATTTGTACTGGCAGGTGCGTCTGCCGGGCGACATTGTTTCAACGGGAAACGGTTGGATCCCAACAGACAGCCTGTACACCCGCAATGTAGAAAATATCGCGGTGGTATACGCGCCGCCGCTGGAGCCGTGGCTGGGGCTGAACGTTGCAGCCGGAGAGCCGCTCTCTGCCGCGGTGGTCACCATCAACCTGCGCTTTGGCCCCGGTTTTGGTTACCCGGTCATCGGCTATGCCTTGCGCGGGCAGGTTTACCCGGTCACCGCTCAGTCGACCGACGGGTTGTGGCTGCGGCTGGAGGTGCCCTTCCCGATCTCGGCGGATGGAACAGCCTGGGTGTATCGGGCCAACACGGTCTCCTTCAACGGGGGAACTATCCCGGTGGTGGGAGCGCCTCTTCCGCCGTATATTAGCTACGATCAAGCCGCCCCCGCTTGCCCGCTGGTGGCTAACTCGCTGCTGACCAAAAACACCTTTACTGCCAGCGAGTACTTCTCGGTGGAATTTGAAGTATTGAACAACACCCCCAACGCCTGGTCAGCGGGTGATATCGATGTGGCTTACCTGACGGCGCTGAACAACCGCCCCTTTCACAGCAGCCCGAACCGCCGTGATCTTTCTCGCACGGTTGAAGTGGGCCAGACCTATCGCATTGAAATCGAAGGGCAGGCAAGAGATGTTGCGGGGTATTACCGCGAAATTTGGGCACTCGCCAGTGGGGCGAAATCGGTGTGCCTGGTGTATGTTGATATTTGGGTCGTTAATCCGCAAGAATAACGCTGTGGTATAATATCGCCGACGCGGGAGTCGCCAAGTGGTAAGGCATCAGCCTTCCAAGCTGATATTCGCGGGTTCGAATCCCGTCTCCCGCTCACACTGTTAATCCCTCCAAATCGGAGGGATTTTA
>CAZMMI010000586.1:0-2159 GCA_964567255.1 uncultured Anaerolinea sp. | reverse complement strand
CGTTCATCGCTTACGTTAGGCCGTGGTGACATAGGTCCTCCAATAGATAATTGACCGACTGGTCAGTTTATAACCTCTATCAGGGATCTTGTCAAGGCTTATGGATAACGCTTCTGTGGATTAAAACCGGCAGCAGCCCGCGGATCATACTCAAATCCGATCAGGTGACTACTCTGCTGGGACGAAAAGTCCCGCAGCTTCTACCGGTCGAAGCCGGAAGTTCGCCAATCCACGAGCCAGGTGCCGCAGCGGCTGGCTGTATCTGGTGAATGCCAGTACAGCTCCAGCCCGGTCCCGCATTGGTTGCATGAAAGCTGAGTCGCGCGATAGAACCGGCAACCTGCCTGGCCCACTGGAATCTCATGGGTACTTGCTCGCCGCGCGTTCGCGCGGGTGAGCAAGAGTCTACCGCCGGACGGCGGGCAAGAAAACGGGCCAGGTGAGGCCTTCAAAGGCTCCTGTGTCGCAAGAACCATCGGAGCGTGAGGCGCCGCGTTGGTCGGTAGTCACTGGGGTGTCATCAAAGAATAAGCAAGGCCCTGGGTTGTGATCGTTGGCCGGACTGCCGAATAACAAACCGTGGGTGGGGGCGAAACCGCCATTGTTTGCCAGCGGTCCCAGCAGCGGATCCACATTTTGCCGGTCGCCGGTGCTTGCGAAGTCACAGCTAGTATCGTCCGAGACGTTGTAGCCCGATGATGCAATATGCAACAAGAACAAGCAGTTGGCGGCGCCCGATGCGCCGCCGGGATACGCGATGATGGAATTGCGAAGGAAGACATAATCGGCAAAATTATACAAATTGGCCGGGTTATTGGGAGAACTGTTGCGCACCAGGGTGACATTGGCCAGTTTGAGGTAGACTTGATTGTAGATTCCTCCCGCGCGATCCGTCGCAGAATTGCCGCTGATGGTGCTGTTAGCGATGCTGGCGGACGACATATTGTAGATCGCGCCTGCCTGGGCGTTGGAGGTTTGGCTGCTAATGGCCTGGTTGCCGCTGATGGTTGAGTTCAAGATGGTTAGGGTGCTGTAGTTGCTGATGCCTCCGCCGCGAACGGCTGTGTTATCGCGAATAATCGATGAATCGACGGTCAGATTGCCGGGATTTGCATTGAGAATCCCGCCCCCGTAGGCGTATATTAGAGGGGAAGAATCTGTTTGATCGGCGTGATTGTTGTGGATGATGACATTGCTTAAGGTCAGCGTGCCGCTGTTGAAAACGCCTGCGCCACAATACTGATAGGTGGCAGTCCCTGAGCCGAGCAAACTGCCGCCGGTGATGGTCACATCGCGGATTTCGACCGAAAAGGACGAAGCGTGCACCTGGAATACACGGTCCAGGCCGGCAGCGTCGATGATGGTGGTTGCTGCTGAAGCACCCTGGATGATAATGTTCATATGCTCGGGGCGAATATCCAGGTCGCCGGTGGCTCCATCGTTTTCATCGGCACCCTCTAGGGCTAATGTGTAGTCGCCGGCGGGGATGGTGATGAGAACGCCTTGGTCGGTGCTGGTGGCATGCTTGTTGGCCTCGAAGATGGCTGCGCGCAAGGTGCATTGCTGCCCGCTTTCAGCGGACACCGCGTCGCAGACATTGTCGGGACTCATATCCGGTAAGTCGCGAATGTCATTGACCACAATTTCCCACTCGCCTTGAGCGCTGGCCGGCGCGGGAATGGAGAAGAACAGTGGCAGCAAAATGACCACGAGCAGAATACGAAGAGCATGGAGAGGTTTCATGGTTCCCCCTGAGTGAGAAGAAGGTGAAGAAGAACAATACCACTATAGCACCGATTCGGAAAAGGACGGAACGGAAGGTGGGTTGAGATACTCACGGTTGAGTGGGTCAGGGCCTTTGTTTGCATCGATGGTGTTTCTTCGTATGTCGAATTCATCAGGTATACAATAGAAAAGTGGTATAATGAATTCAATCGAATATTGATTAGAAACTAGTTAGCAATCAATAGGCGCCGGCGAGCAAGACCAAGACGCAGCATACCAATAGCCAATCAGGACCGATAGGAAAAAAGGCGGTCAGGATTGGCTGTTTTTATTTTAAGGCGGTGGGAGCAGAATATGGAAGAGATCGTTGCGAACCTGTCGATGGTGTTGATGGATCTCCTGGTGTACGTCACCAACGGGGGCCTGATGCTGAT
>CAZMMI010000585.1:0-2165 GCA_964567255.1 uncultured Anaerolinea sp. | reverse complement strand
TGACGGCTGACGGCTGACGGCTGACGGCTGACGGCTGACGGCTGACGGCTTCTTTCACATCTCCAGGCCGTGGTCGTGGAGGAGGGCGGGGTCGGAGAGCAGTTCGGCGGTGGGGCCGTCTGCAACCAGCACGCCACCGTCCATCACCAGGGTGCGGGGGAGCAGCTCGCGGACCATGGGCAGATCGTGGGTGGCGACGATCATGGATTGGGGCAGTTCGCGGAGGAGCTCGATGAGGCTGCGCCGGGCACGAGGGTCCAGACCGGCAGTGGGTTCGTCCAGGATGAGCACGTCGGGCTTCATGGACAGCACCGTGGCGATGGCGATGCGTTTTTTCTCGCCGACGCTCAGGTGATGCGAGACGCGGCGGATGTAGGCTTCCATGTGCACCATTGCCAGGGCTTCTTCGACGCGGGTAAGCACCTCGGGGGCGGAAAGCCCCTGGTAGATGGGGCCGAAGGCTACATCGTCGAAGACGGTGGGCGAGAAGAGCTGGTCGTCGGGGGATTGGAACACCAGCCCGACCAGGGCGCGCACGCGGGGCAGATTCTTACCTTCCACATCCAACTCGCTGACGCGAATCGTGCCGCTTTGGCGGGGGTGAATGCCGTTGAGATGCAGCAGCAAGGTGGATTTGCCCGCCCCGTTGGGGCCAACCAGGGCAACCTTTTGCCCGTGGCCCAGCGAGAAGGTCACGTCATTGAGCGCGGAATGACCGTCTGGGTAGGAGAATGAGAGATGTTCGACTTCGACGACACAGGACATAAGTGCTTTCCCTAAAGGATGGATTAGTAGATGATGCGGCCGATGGTGACGATGAACGCCAGAAGCAGTAGCCCAAGGATCAGAGCAGACCAGGCAGAGGGCGGCACAGCGGGTACGGGCAGGCTGTGGATCTCGCCGTCATAGCCGCGGGCCAGCATGGCGTTGTAGATGCGGTCGCTGCGTTCGAGAGAGCGCAAAAAGAGGCTGCCGGCCATGCCGCCCGCCACGCGAGCGCGCCAGGCTAGCTTTCCGCCGGGGCGCAAGCCCGGGTTGGCGGCGGTTGCGCTGCGAGCAGAGCGGGCACGCAGCAGGCGCAGGGTCTCGTCGACCATGACGAATAGATAGCGCCACATCAGACCGATGATGGCTACCAGCAGGCGCGGCAGGCGCAAGGCCCGCAGAGCGACCAGGATGTCGGGGAAGGGAGTGGTGGACGCCAGCAGCACGGCCGCCTGGATGGATATCCAGGATTTGAGCGCCACGGAAATGAAACGCTCCAGGCCGGGCTGGGTGAGTTGCAAGCCAAAGGGAAGGGAGAGCAACGATGGGCCGGGGATGGTGAACAAAACCGGCAGGGCAGCCAGCACGAACGGAATGGCGAGTAGGGCTCGCTTCATGTAAAAGGCGAGCCCTAGCTCACTGACGATCTCGGCGGAAAACACCACGGCTATCAGCATGACGTAGATGGGCCACGCGCCGGTGGGCGTGAGGGCGGATGTCAGAATGAAGGCCACCACCAGCACGACCTTGACGCGCGCGTCAAGGGAATGTACCAGGCTGAGTCGAGATTGGTAGGGATCAAGAAAGTTGGCGTGCATAGGATGGTAAAACTACGCGGAACGCTTGCGGCGTGTGTAGGCCAGTGCTAGCGCAGCAGCAAGAACGATGACAGCCCCGACCACCCCGGCCAGGATGGTGGCGGTAGCTTCGTTGGATACGCCCGGCAGGACGTAGTCAGGAATGATGTTATAGGATGGGTTGCGAGCGGTCTCGATGAAACCGGCTTGTTCGGCGACCCATTCCAGACCATCGGGGTTGGCAGAGGCCAGGGGGGAAAGAATGACCAGGGCCAGGGTGAGCAGGCCGCCACCGACCCACACCGCAGTGTTGCTGCGTGCAGGTTGAGCAGCACCGGTTTGGATCAGATCGCGCCGGGCGGCGTAGACCAGGCTGAGCGCGCCGACGGTGATCAGCGCTTCTCCGAGGCCGATGAGGGTGTGGATGCCGGCCATAGCAGGAACTGCCACATTGGCAGGAGAGGTGCCGGATAGGGCAATTTGCAGCGCGCAGGACAGCGAGGCAACGAAGATGGATGCCCAGGCCGCCGCGCCACCGCCGGCGAAGACGCCCCAGGACTTGCCGCCGCTGATGCGCTGGATGAGCTTGTAGACCGGATAGGC
>CAZMMI010000584.1:0-2172 GCA_964567255.1 uncultured Anaerolinea sp. | reverse complement strand
GATGGTGGTGGTGGCAACATGAGTGCGCGTGTCAGACGAGCCGTAGTAGATGAACAGGTCGCCGTTGGCGCGGGCCACAGCTCCGTTGCAGAAGGCCACGTTAGAGACATCGCCCACGCGCTCGTCAAACTCGGGGGCCAGGAAGTAACCGCCCGGGCGGGCGATCACTTTCCAGGGCTCGTTCAGGTCGCAGAGGAAGGCGTACAGCACGTAGCGCAGACCGGCGGCGCAGCCGCGCACGCCGTGGGCAATGTGCAGCCAACCCTTGGCGGTTTTGATGGGTACCGCGCCCGCGCCGTTCTTGGATTCTTTGATGGTGTGGTAGGCGCGGGGATCGATGATGGTTTCTTCAAACACCTCGGCGCGGGTGATGTCGGCGCACAGGCCCCAGCCGATGCCGCCGCCCGAACCGGCGTCGATGAACGAATCCTGCGGGCGGGTGTAGAAAGCGTACTTGCCATTCACAAACTCGGGGTGCAAGACGACGTTGCGCTGCTGGGCGGAGGGGGTCTTTAAATCGGGCAGGCGCTGCCAGGTTTTCAAGTCTTTGGTGCGGGCAATCCCGGCCTGAGCCACGGCACTGGACATATCCTGTGGCGGGGCGGCGGGGTCTTTGCGCTCGGTGCAGAAAACACCATAGATCCAGCCGTCTTCGTGGCGGGTCAGGCGCATGTCGTAGACATTGGTGTCGGGGTTTTCGGTTTCTGGGATGACCACGGGGTAGTCCCAGAAGCGGAAGCGGTCAACACCGGTTTCACTTTCGGCGACGGCGAAGAAGGATTTGCGGTCGTTGCCTTCCATGCGCAGGACGAGCAGAATCTTGCCGTCCATCTCAATGGCCCCGGTGTTATAGGCGCCGTTGACGCCCAGGCGTTCCATCAAAAAGGGATTGGTGGCGGGGTTGAGATCATAGCGCCAGAAGAGAGGCGCGTGCGCTCCGGTGGCAACGGGGTAGACATAACGGTCAAACCAACCGTTGGTCCAGCGTGGGTCGACCGCGTTGGGGCGTTCAATGAGGGCGTCATACTCGCGCTGCAATTGATCCAGTCGTTGAGCAAATGTTTCAACCGGCATAGAGATTCCTCCTATTTGAATCAAGGGGGTGTATTTTTAGAAATCAGATCGCTCGGGTACTCTGGCGGACGATCAACTCGGGGTAGATCAGGTGCGGGTGATGCTCGGCTTGCGGGTTGGCGATCATATCGACCAGCATTTTCACGGTCTGCACACCCTGGGCGTCGTAATCCTGGCGCACGGTGGTCAACGGGGACTCAAGATAAGGGGCCTCGCTGTTGTCATCGTAACCCACCACGGACACGTCCTCGGGGACGCGTAGGCCGCGTTCGTGCAGGGCACGCAGGGCTCCAATGGCAGTGGTGTCGTTGGCGCAAACCAGCGCGGTGAAGGGCTGGCCCGAATCCAGCAATTGATTGGCAGCCTCATAGCCGCCGCGGGCAGAGAAATCGCCAAAGGTGACGGGGCCCGGTTCCAATCCAGCCTGGGCCATACGTTCCAGGTATATATCGTGGCGAATGCGCGCGTCGTAGATGCCCTTCCAGCCGACGATCTCGGCAATGTGGCTGTGGCCCAGGCCGAGGAGGTGATCCATGACCTGGTTCATGCCCGCGCGCTGGTCGAAGACCACGCTGGCAACGCTGTCGCCGGGGTTGCCGCCCTGCTTGATGTAAGGCACGCCGCGGCACAGGCGGTTCAGCTCTTCAGTGCGCAGGTCCAGCTCTGATTCAAAGAAGATGAAGCCGTCCATGACGCGCGAGGTGAGCTCGTCCATCAACTGGCGGAACTCCTCAAAGGATTCGGCGTCGGAGAGATTGGAGATGCCCACGTGGTAGCCACAACTGGCGGCCTCGTAGATGACCTGTTTGAGCGGGCCCATAAAATAGGGCTTGAAATTGATGGCTTGAATGGTTTGAGAACGCCCGGTGATGAGGCTGCGGGCGGCGCGGTTGGGGCGGTAGTCCAGGGCGCGGATGGCCTCGAGCACACGCTCGCGGGTGGAGGGCAGCACACTGGGATGGTCGTTGATGACGCGCGAGACGGTTTGATGGGAGACGCCTGCCAGGCGGGCCACATCATGCAAAGTTGCTTGTTTGGGAGGATGTTCAGTCATGGAAACCCCAATCGATGAGTTGATTCATTGTATCACCGAACGGG
>CAZMMI010000583.1:0-2176 GCA_964567255.1 uncultured Anaerolinea sp. | reverse complement strand
TGCAAAAAACGTACGAGATGATCCTCTGCGAAGATTTGGACAAGCGCAATTTCCGTCGCCGTATTTTGGAAGCGGACATCATCGAAGAAACCGACCAGTTTCGCACGGGTGAAGGCCGCCCCGCCCGCTTGTTCCGTTACCGTGCCGATGCCGTCGCCGAGGTCAAAACCCGCCGGTTGTTTCCTTAGCCACATCTGGCAACTACTCAGCTAGAGGCAGAAGAAGCCTGAAACTAAAGCGTGTGTGGGGTGCTTCGCACCCCACACACGCTTTAGTTTCAGGGATTTTTTCCACCCTCTGAGCCGTTACGATTTCTAAAGAACGTCTCGCCGGGTGAATAGAATCATTCCCAGCAGCCCCGCCACCGCTGCCCCCGCCAGAGCCCACAGGGTGATCGTTGTCACGTTGAACATGCCATCCATCACCGGCAGCACACTGGCTGGCATGCTCCAGGGAAAATATTGGAGGCCTTTATCCGAACTTACCGCGGCCAGGTTGATCACTGAGGCCACCATTCCCGTGCCAAACGCCACCGCAATGCTGCGGTACCGGTTGGCAATATAGGTGTGGATGGAAAGGATGAAGAGCGAAATGACAAAGGCCTTCGCACCCACCAAGAGCATCGGCAGCACAGGCACATCCAAGGATAAGTTTAAGTCAGGGCGCATAGAGCGAATCAGCAGCCCATTGAGAATGGTGAAGACCACCAAGACTAGGCTGGAAGCCGCAGTCAAACCGGCCCCCACCAACCACTTGGCTGCATACACCGTCCAGCGCGGCAGCGGCATGGCAAATAGATGCTTCCAGGCCTTTTCATTGTGCTCGGCATTCGCCATCAGCGCGGTTTCCAGGGTGATGAATAAAGGCAGCGCTAAAATCGTCCAAAAGGACAGATGGTTACTGGCCAACGCCATCCAGGTGTCTTCCATACTGCCAAACGTATTTTCCTGGTCCGATGCAATCATCAGGTTGATAAAGCATACTACCGCGGGGGTCACCCACACCATGGCCACTGCCAGGGTGCGGCGCAACTTTAATATTTCTGCACTCAATGCGCGCATCAATGCGTTCATCTTTCTCTCCTATCCGACCACTTGATGGGTCAATGTCATAAATATTTCTTCCAGCGACGGCTGCACCAATTCCAACTGATGCACATTGACACCTTCCTTGACCAACTGCCGGTTGACCAGGGCCGCGTCGGCCGGGCCGTTCACCTCGAGTTTCAAGCGGCCATTGGAGCCCGGCAACAACCGCCAGCCGTTGCGAGTCACCAGTTCACGGGCTTGCTCGGGGTGGTCACTGGCTAGCAGGAGATATTGCTGGCGTTCGGCCTGAAGCTGACTGAGCGAGCCCTCAAACAGCAGCTTGCCGCAATTCAGAATGCCAATGTGCGTGGCGACCTGCTCCACCTCGCTCAGCAAATGGCTGGAGAGAAACACGGTCATGCTCATCTTCTTGGGAAGGCTGGAGATCAATTCGCGCACGTCCAGAATGCCCTCCGGGTCCAGCCCGTTGGTGGGTTCATCCAGGATCAGCAATGCCGGCTCGGGCATTAAGGCCATAGCCAGGGCCAGGCGCTGCTTCATGCCCAGTGAGTAAGCTTTTACCAGCTTATTCTTGGCATCCAAAATACCCGTCATGCCCATAGCCCGGTCGATGGCCAGGCGCGGCAACCCCAACATGCGCCGGGTGACCTCCATATTTTCGCGCCCGGTCAGTTGCGGGTACAGGTTGGGCGATTCCACCAGAGCGCTCACCTGCCTCAGCACTTCGAGGCGATGGCTGCGCAGCGGCTTGCCAAACAGACGCACCTCGCCTGCGTCAGGGCGAATCAAGCCCAATAACATACGAATGGTGGTAGTCTTTCCGGCGCCATTAGGACCCAGGAATCCGTATACGCTCCCTGCCGGCACGCTCAGAGAAAGCTGATCAACCACGGTCTGTCGATCAAACTTGCGGGTCAGGCCTGTGGTCTGGATTAATAAATCGGGGTATTTCTTATCGCTCATCATCTTGTGCTCCTTTTTGAACCTGCACAAGATGATACAAGCAAGCTGTCTCAAGCCTGTTGACGAAATGTCGCAAATCTGTCGCGAATGATCTTGACCGGCCTCCGCGTCCTGAGGGAGGGTTTCAACCCGACCGAATTATGCTTCCCAGCCCGTCGGGGTTA
>CAZMMI010000582.1:0-2191 GCA_964567255.1 uncultured Anaerolinea sp. | reverse complement strand
GCTGCTCTCTGGACCACCGTTCAGCGCGTACTCTTTCTCTTCACCGCTTTTCTTGGTTTCGATTGGTTCGTTTATAGCAGGATTCCCCCCGGATGTCAATACCCGGTGTTCCTCTCTGAATCTGCTTCTGTTCACCTCTCCCCTCGGGATCGCGAAGCATGCCCGTGGCAGAGGTCGCGTCGGGCTCGGACGGCGCGGGTGAGGGTTCTGCCCACCCTCACCTCAGGTCGTTGTATGCCGAGATCCGTCCTCACCTACGGAATTTTCAGAAACCCCGTCTCCCAATGCAGCCCATTGCGGATCTGAATAGCGACATACTTCCCACTGGCTGACCACTGCACGCTCGGCAACTTGTTCGTTTTCAGCGTAACAGGCGTCTGTTCTCCCGTAGTGATATCTACCAGAATGGCATTCTCCTTAATATCAAAATAGAAGAACATCTTGCTGTTTGGCGACCACACGGGCATACGCTCTTCAAGTTGCCAGGGGGCTCCTGTATCTCCATCGATAGACCGCATGCCGCCTTGGTCCCAAACTAAGCGCCGGTTCTCAAGATCCAAAATGTACAAATGGTTGCCATCTTTGCTTGCCTCGCCGGTTTGCGCCATTTTAGGCCAGCCCTCATTGTCAAAAGCAATGTGGCGATCCGTTAAGAACGCGAAGAACTTCCCGTCCGGTGAAAAATTTGCGCCTACATGAACATATTCACGATGGTCAGTATCATCTAAGGTGGCAGCCGGGACCATAAGAAAAACGGAATTTGTAGCCCGATCGAGCAACTGAAGAAACCGGTAATTAAAATCAAGTTCATACCAGCCCCCTTGGGCGGGATCATTCAGATCCACCGGCTGGCTATTTTCATCTAATAGCGCCGGTCCATAGGACATATATGCCAGCACGCGCTGATCTGGGCTGAAGCGTCCCCACATACCAAAAGGAACAACCGTAGTTAAACTCTTCTGATCGATATCCCACAGGACAAGCTTTCGAACGAATGATTGCTCCACTATTTCTTCACCGTCAATAAGTGCTATTTCTCCAAACCAATATCCCAGCACTTGATTGGTGTTGGGAATCGCATCATACAGGATAGTATCTCCCCGCCATGCTTTTCCAGTCCACTCATAGGAATTGTCCTTTGGTGGAAAAAGTGCATAGGGAAAATAATTTTCCTCATTCATAAAACTTTTAACTGCTACCGGGCCTCTTTGGCGCCCCAGCGCGTACATTCCATAAAACCAACTCCACTCTCCATCTGTCCCAACATAATAATCGGAAGTAATGAAACTCCTGCCAACATAACTGGGATACGCCCAGTTTACAAGATTCCCGTTAAGCATGTCGACAACCTGCACTCCTTCTCTATAGCCACTGAGAACCATTGTAGAGTCGTTGATCCAGCCAAGGGGCCCTAACGACCTCCCGAATTGTTCCGGCTGATATATGCGCGGATCACGACCATCATGCTCAACCACCCAAATGCTGCAATCTTCCCAGCCTCTTTTTGATGGATTACTTACGGGACCGCTAAAGAAGATTTGCTGCCCATCTCTGCTCCATAGCAAATTGGGATAAGTGCAGTAATGTTTTTCATCTTCATCATAAGGCGCAACTGCTCGAATGTCCTGGGGCTGGAAATCTGGGGCGGCGAAACGTGTCAGCACAATATCCCTGGTGGATGAATCAGGGCGAAAGTACACGATCTCATCGCGCGCGCTCGACCAACTGCCTTCTTCAAAAACTCCCTCAACCAGTTGAAGATCAATCCCCTCTGCCCAGGGGCCTTTACTCTCCGGTGTGGGGGTGTCGACCGGCGTGGGCTTTCTTGTCGCCGATGGTTCCACCGTGGGCGTGGCTGTGGGAAGCGTTGGGGATGGCTTCACCGTGGAAGTGTAGGTGGCGGAAGGCTGTACGGGTGTTGCGGTGGTAGCCAGAGGAACCGCAGTCGTTGGGCCAGGTGACCCGGGCGTGGTGCAGGCCGAAGCCAAAGCAATTGTAGCCAACACAGCCAGCACAACAGTTCTCGCAATGATAGCGCGCTTCATAGAATGATCTCCCGTAACCTGATTTTTTTCTGATCCACCCTCTTCGAACATTGACCGGTAAACATCCCCCTCAATCCCCAACGATAAAAACAGGCTCTCTGGGAGTTGCCGTGGTAAGTTCCGCATTTTGGGGTGTGAAGGCGGCG
>CAZMMI010000581.1:0-2193 GCA_964567255.1 uncultured Anaerolinea sp. | reverse complement strand
ATGCAGGCGGTGCGCCAGTTGGCGGAATACTATAACAAACCGCCCGAGCAGATCAGCGAAGAAGATCTGCGTCAGTATTTTCTGTACCTAAAAAACGTCAAGAAAGTCTCGCGCAGCACGATCACGCTGGCTTTGTGCGGGATCAAGTTTCTGTACGAGCGCACCCTGCAACGTGAGTGGGCGACTTTGGCGTTGGTTCGCCCGCCGCGCGAGAAGAAACTACCGGTGGTGCTGAGTGTGGAAGAGGTGCGCCAGATACTTGATCGAGTCCGGCTCTGGCACTATCGCGTGTGTCTAGGTACGATCTACGCCTGTGGGCTGCGGTTGCAGGAAGGGCTGCACTTGCAGGTCAGCCACATTGACGGAGCGCGCCGGATGGTTCATGTCTGCCACGGGAAAGGCGGCAAAGATCGCTACGTGCCGCTGCCCCAACCAGTTTTGGAGATGCTGCGTCAGTATTGGGGAAGCCATCGCGATCCGATATGGATATTTCCATCTTCACATCAAACTGTCCAAGGTCCAATGAATGCCACCGGGCTGCAGCGGGCGTTTCACGCCGCACTTCTCAAGAGCGGCATCCAAAAATCTGCCAGTGTGCATACCCTGCGGCATTCCTATGCCACGCACCTGCTGGAAGCTGGGTTGAATTTGCGGGTCATCCAGACATACCTGGGACACGCCTCACCTAACACAACTGCGATTTACACCCACCTCACACAACCGAGCGAAGAAATCGCTGTCCAGGCGATCGATCGCATCGTGGCGGGGTTGTGGGATTAGAACTGGCCGATATCTTCCACCAGTACGGCCCTGCCTACCACCAAAAATACTCTGACCAGATCCTCCCCAGCCACCGCCAGGCGATGCGCGCAATCGAACAGTGTCGGACCGAGGCGTTGGGTGGTCAAGTCTATGCCTGCGCCGCATGCGGAGAAACGCAGTACAGTTACCATTCCTGTCGCAACCGCCATTGTCCCAAGTGCCAAAACGAAAAAGCGCAAGAATGGCTGGAAGAGCAGCGGGATTTACTGCTGCCGGTGCCGTATTTCATGCTGACCTTCACCCTGCCTGCGGCATTGCAGGAAGCGGCACGCAGCCAACAGACTTTGTTCTACAACGTGCTCTTCCGTGCGTCCGCTGCTGCGGCGCAAGCCCTGGCTAGAGATCCACGCTTTGTCGGTGGTCAACTGGGTTTGGTGGGTGTGTTGCATACCTGGGGACGTAACATGGCTTACCATCCCCATATTCACTACCTGGTTCCAGCGGGTGGTTTGGCAAGCAATCCTCCATCCTGGTTGCCTGCTCGTCAGGATTTCTTGCTGCCGGTCAAGGCGCTTTCCAAAATCTTTCGAGCTAAATGTCGCCACATTTTGCAGAAGTCAGATCACTTTGCTCAAATACCTGCGAAAGTTTGGCGGCAGGATTGGGTTGTGCATTGCAAAGCTGTAGGTGATGGTCGGACTGCGCTCAAATACCTGGCCCCCTATATCTTTCGAGTTGCCATTAGCAACCGCCGCCTGGTGAAATTGGAGAATGGCCAGGTCACCTTCCGCTACCGGGCGACCGATACTGGCCAGCTTAAGCTCTGTACCCTCTCGGTCGAAGAATTCATCCATCGCTTCTTGCAACACGTTCTTCCGAAAGGTTTCGTCAAGGTCCGCTATTTCGGCTTTTTTGCTTCCGGCTGCCGCAAGCACCTGATCGCTTTGCGCCAACAGCTCATCCTGGAGGATCCAGAAAAGCTGGCTGAGTCAGAAGCTGCACCAGAGCCAACCGATCCGATCTCCAAGCCGAAACTGGTTTGCCCCAGTTGCGGCCAGCCACTGCGGTTCCAGCGTACGATTCAGCCCACTGGACGCTGCCCACCATGAACCGTTTTTGTCTGTTTTCTGCTTTTTCTCTTTAGACGTTGGATTCCTGGCTAACGCCTTTACTTCAACTCGTCTTAACGCCAGAAAGAGTCTAATGAAATCCTTCTCTGAACCTTTTTTCACTTGCCCTAAATTTCTTTTTGACCGTACAATTGATGCAGATTGGTTCGCAGGAAAACGGATGGATAGAGATGGCGGGGCTTAAATTCCAAACAGCCTGATCCGTAGCTATCACGGCTTAGTTCAACTCGGATCGATGTGGCGGCGCGTTGATCCGGGCTTCGACTTAGGTTATGACCGCCACATCAATCCTTAATTCGTT
>CAZMMI010000580.1:0-2199 GCA_964567255.1 uncultured Anaerolinea sp. | reverse complement strand
GGATGCTGGTATTGCGCGCCATGTTGGGATTGATCTTCACCTCCAGCACGGCGTCGCCCATGTAATCCACCAGCGGCGTGCCGGGCACGGCGTCGTCATCCAGAATGATTACCCCATCGTGCTCTTCGCTGATGCCCAGTTCCTTCTCCGAGCAAACCATCGAGTAGGAATCGACGCCGCGGATTTTGGAGCGCTTGAGGGTGGTCAGCACCAGGCCGTCGGCATGCCCATCGTAGATGCGCGCGCCCTCCTTGGCATACGCCACCTTGAGCGATTTCGCCAGGGGACCCTTGCCCTTATAATCGAACAGGTTCGGCGCACCGGTGAGAACGACATGATGATCCACGCCGTCATATAGATCACACAGAGTCAGGCGGTCTGCGTTGGGATGCGGGTTGACAGCGGTAATCTCGGCCACCACAATTTTCTGCGGGTCCCATTCAATGCCGCTGACTTTGAAGCCGTGGTCCTCGCTGGTGGGCAAAGGCAGCCCGGCGAAGAGGACGTCTTCCACCTCCATGCCGGCCATCGTGATTTTGTGAGCAATCTCCACCACCGAAAGGCCGTTCAGATCGATGAAATCGGACAGCCAACCAATTGTGATTTTCATAGCGGCCTCCTAGAATTGTTCCAGGAAACGAATGTCGTTTCCCCAGAAGTAGCGAATATCGTTGATTTTGTGCCGCAGCATGACCTGGCGCTCGGGGCCCATGCCGAAGGCGAAGCCCGTGTAACGAGCGGGATCGTAGCCGCCGTTTTTGAGCACAACGGGATGCACCATGCCGCAGCCCAGAATCTCGAGCCAGCCGGACTTCTTGCACACCGGGCAGCCCTTGCCGCCGCAGACGAAACACTCCACGTCCATCTCCGCCGACGGTTCGGTAAAGGGGAAGTAGTCGGAGCGGAAGCGGGTGCGGGCGTTTTGGCCGAACATGCGCCGGACAAAGTCAGAGAGGGTGCCCTTCAGGTCGCCGAAGGTGATGTTCTCGCCCACCACCAGCCCTTCCATCTGGTTGAACTGCACCTCCGAGCGCGCGGTGATCTGCTCGTAGCGATACACCATGCCGGGCAGAGCAATGCGAATGGCGGGCGGATTCTCGGGGTTGGTGGCCGAAAACTCGCGCATGGCGCGAATCTGGCCGGGCGAGGTATGCGTGCGCAGAACCACCGAGTAGTCGCCGTCGTTCTGAGGAGACTCAACATAGAAAGTATCCTGCATCTCGCGGGCCGGGTGTGAAGGCGGGATGTTGAGCAACTGGAAGTTGTACTCATCCAGCTCCACCTCGCGCGAGGTGTATACCTGGAAGCCCATGTCGGCCAAAATGGCCTGGATGCGGCGCAGGTTGAGCGTGGCAGGGTGCAGCCGCCCGCGGGTGGGGCGGCGACCGGGCAGAGTCACATCCAGTTGTTCGTTTTCCAACGAGCGGGCCAGGGCAGCTTCACGGATGGCGGCGGTCTTCTCGGCAAAAGCCCCTTCCAGGGCCTGCTTCACCTGGTTGGCGGCCTGCCCAAGCTGCGGGCGCAGCTCTTTGGGGGCCTGCCCCAGGCGGCTGAAGGCCTGCATCACCGGGGCGCTGCGCCCCAGATGAGCAATGCGCCAGGCTTCCAGCGCGGACTCGTCCTGCACGCCCGCCAGGGCTTCCAAACCCTGTTGGCGGGTGATTTCAAGTTCCTTCAATTCATCCATAGCGTTCTCCTTCCAAATAATCAACCTTGCGGGTTACTGCTCAGCCCTTTTGGAAAAGAGGCCGAATTTTGGTGTTTGTCGGGGCGAAGCCCCGACAAACACCAAAATTCGGGACATTTCTACCAAGGCCTGAGTAGTTACCCTTGCGGTTTGATAGGCAACAAAAAACTCCCATCCCAACTGGGACGGGAGTTGACAACCCGCGGTACCACCCAACTTGGCCGGAGGCACTCTCCGACCCGCTTCATCCAACGGCTCGCTCACTTTGAGCGGCGATTGGCTGCCCCGATAACGCCGGGCGCGCGGTCCAGACTACAGATCCCGCTGGGGGATGTTCCCCTGGACGGCTCGGGAGGGAACTTCGACCGGTTTCCACCGGATGGGCGTCGCAGCCTCTGCGCCCATCTCTCTGGCGGCTTTCGCCAGCCTACTTTCCTCCGTCACAGCAATTCAATGTTCAGATGACCCTATTATCTTTTAAAAGGACGGACTGTCAAGGGTAAGGTTAAGAA
>CAZMMI010000579.1:0-2200 GCA_964567255.1 uncultured Anaerolinea sp. | reverse complement strand
TGGCTGTGGATTTTCGAGGTTTGCGCATTCCCCTGCGCCCCTACGAAAACCGACACCGCTATGGTAAGGGCAATTCATGAATTGCCCTTACCATAGAAGCGGGGTGGCGCATTAGTCTCCAATGAATTCAGCAAGGCAGTTGTGGCTGCCGCGACCGCATCGACCGCCGCCTGGAAGGCGGCCTGGTTGCCGCGTGAGGGTTTGCGGTAACCGCTGAGCTTGCGCACATACTGCAACGCAGCGGCCTCGATCTCTTCGGGTGTGGCGGGCGGCACGCGGTTGTAGAGCGTTTGAATGCTTCTACACATCTTTCGACTCCGCGAAGGCCAGGCCTTTTTCGGCCAATGCTTGACGCAGCGCTTCGACCGCAGTAGGGCCAATGCCGTGCAACTGCTTGAGCTGCGCTTCGCTCAGCATAGCCACCTGCTCGAGGCGGGTGCAGCCGGCGGCATGCAGCGCGCGCAGGGCGGGCTGGCTTAGTTTTGGAAAATTGCTTTGCAGGCTTTCAGATACCTTGATCATGGGTACCCTCGAACAGGTTGCTTTTTCCCCGAACTCGCTCGACCATCTGTCGAATGAGTCCCAGGTGGAAGGCGGCGTGTGGAACGAGAGCCAGTACGCCGTTGAGGAAGGGGCCGGGTAGTTCGTTTTGCACGGAAATCGCCTGGCAAAGGTCGCGGAACTCGCTTTGCAGATCGCGGCGCAGTTGTTCCCAGGCGGGTTCGTCAACGTCGATCACCTTCCAGCTTTCATTCCAGTCTTGCCGGTAAGGCTGCCCGTGCATGGTGCCGCTGGCATTGGCGATACTCCAGCGTAGGTGTTCCACATTCGAGGCCACCGTTGTGCCGCTGCGCCCGCTGCCGTCCACGGAGAAGGAGGCTTCGGCTGCCGAAAGATTGCGAATGGCGCCAAACACGCCGCTGTCGGGGGCGTTATCGACGAACCAGGTCTCGTGTGGGTCCGGCGGCCCGGCATAGGCTTCGGTTAGCAGGGTGAGGATGGATTGTTTGAGCGTGTCAAAATCGATGCTACTCATATCGACTCCTTGTAACTACTCATTGAGGTTGAGGAAAGTTCGTGGCTTTTTCACCTCTTCGTGAGTTGTTATGGTTTCTTTTTGGGACATATGTTCGGTTATTATTATACAAAAAATACCAAAATAATCAAGCTTAGAATCTCAAGAAGGTCACTGCGCCGCAGTGACCTTCTTGAGAGCTTCAATTTCAATGTTTCTTAGGCCAGGTCCCAATACTTTTCGGTCCGCCTCCCAGGCCTTCAATTCGATACACCCGCACGTTGATGTGAATTGGGCCTTCGGATCCCGGCGCGGCTGCCAGCCGCAGCACGTCCCACCACTCTTCGCCGTTGAATTCGGGCTGCACCACGGCCTTCTCGGTCACCCCGCCGGGCACGGGCGGGTCAAGCTGGGTGACTTTGATGACGTAACCGGCCTTATCGACGCTGGCTCCTACCACCGAGCCGGGCCAATCGCCGGGTTCCAGCCAGGTGTCGATTTCCAAGGCCAGGGGCGCCTCGATCCATTCGTAGACGCGCACGTGGACCATCAGCGATGGATAGTCCGCAGGAGCTTCCAGGCGCAGCACGTCATACCAGGCTTCCCCGTTCCATTCAGACTGGATGCTGGTCTTCTCGAAAAACGCGCCAGGCGTGGACGGTTCCAGGGGAGTCACTTCAGCCAGGTAGGTTCGTTCCACTGCGCTGGGAGCGATCACCCAACCGTTCCAGACGCCTGGCTCCAGGAGGGTTTCAAATTCCATCACCACCGGCAGTCCGGAGGTTTCATACACGCGGATGTTGGCTTTGAGCCTTTGCATCTGCTCGGGGAGCTGCACGCGCAGCACATCGGTCCACGTTTCTCCGTCAAACTCCGGGCGCACCAGAGCGGTCTGGACATAATTGCCCTCCACGGGGTCTTCCCGCGGGCTGATCTCGACGATGTAGGCCCCTTCGGCGCTGGACGGGCGCAGCGGCCAGGTGTTGGCTTGACCGGGAAGCAGCGTGGCGGTGATATTGGCGATTTGGGTGATGGGGCCTTTAGGGCGGGGCAGGGATGTAGAAGCGCTCAGCAGGGCGCTGGTTCCCAACAACAGAACACATAACCAGCGAAGCGTTGTCTTCATACGATTCTCCTTCCTTCACTTGCATAGACCGGTTTGACGGTCCTTTAGTTCCATAGTAG
>CAZMMI010000578.1:0-2202 GCA_964567255.1 uncultured Anaerolinea sp. | reverse complement strand
ACCACCCTGGCGCAGGCGCAGCGGGGATGGTCCAATTCAATGACGGTGAAGGTGGTCATTGCTGTTGAGCGCCCCTTATTGCCGGCGGGGCTGTAATACTCTTCGTGGTCTAAATCGCCGAGGTAATATCGCGTTTGGGTAATGCCGAGGCCGGCCATGCTGATTAAGGGAACCGCACCGTCGCTCTCATCTTCACGACGCGTACCGCCAGAATCGCTGAATGATCGCGAGGGGTCTTTAAGTAGGGTGGGCAGAATGGTGGCGCCAATGGCCGTTTCACCTGATTGATTCGGGAGGCGTTTGCTGGTGGCGCCGTACAGGAAGATGTATTTGTCGGAATTGTAATAAGGGTCGCTGTCGTTGAATTGTCTAAGGTTGTGATTATACAGCCAGGTTCCATCGACCAGGCTGTATTGGGTGTTGCCAGGGTCGATAAAGATGAGCGCCCTGGTGTCGTCGCTGAAAATTTCGTCCAGTCTTAATGCCGAAGCGTTATCCCAGCGCAGGTCGCGCGTGCCGGGGGTGTCCAACTGCACCTTGAGGTCGAGGATCCATTGCAGCATTCCACTCCCCAAGATGTTGCTCACATCTCCTTCGGGAATGGAGCTGGGGAACCAATGGGCTGCTCGCAGCTGGCCGGCGTTGACCATATAACTGCCGCGGAAGAGGTAGCCAAGCGAAACCAGTGGGCTGCCGTGATGCGGCGTGCCCCAGGTGACTAACCTTTGAAAGGAATTGGTCATGTAAGCATCAAACTGGCGAATGCCTGCCCGCGCCACCAGGCCGCCCATCGAATGTGCGGTGATGAAGACGTTGACCGGCATTTTGGCTTCGCGCATTCGCTTGATTTGGTAGGCATCGTTTTTTGCGCCGGAGCGCATGGCTTTGGCAAACGTATCACCGAGCGGTTCCACCGGGCTGCCTTGAAGCGGGCTGTAGGCGGGACGGAAGGTGGGGTAAATGAACTCGTAAAAGGCGGTGCAATCGACTTGGTCAGCCTGTGTTTCGAGGAAGGTTTTATAAAGCTCATTCCATACTTCTTGCTTGTAGGCGTAATTCCACGGGGCACTGGTTGTGGCAGGCGCGCTGCCGTCTTTTTCCTGTTCGTTGTGTCCGTGTACCAGCACGATCATGTTGGAGATGGGCTTTTTAAGCGCCTCCGCGTCTGTACTCAAATCCGCCGGGCGGCGATATCCGGGGGCGTTTGGATCGGGGATCATGCGCACCAATCGCGGAAAAGCATACCAATCGAGGTGGGTCTGGAAGGTCATGGGGACGTATTTGACCGACAGAAACCGGCCGTCCCCGAACTGCGGAGTTAGAGCGGCTAACTTGCCGCCCCCAGAGGGGTTGGCGGAGGCGATCGACGTGATCATGCTGGCGATCTCGGTATCGACGATTACAATATCGCCATTACTATCCAGGGTCAGAGGCAAATAGGTGATTTGGTCGGTGTGAATTTCGCCATTCACCCACAAAGGACCTACGCGGGCAATGTTGACCGTGGCGGGATGCAGCTCTCCCAGCTCGCTGGCCGGGATAGTGAGGCTGGGGATGAAGTCGGCCCCAACGGTAGCGAGCTCGAATTCTAGGACGCGGGTGCTGCCGCTGGTTTCCAATCCGAGCTGGTTCATCTGAATGGACGTGCTTTCGCGGGAGAGTTTGACTCCAACTGAAGCCGCGGTGGCCGGCAGGTTCAGGCGGGTATTGTCGCTCAAAACCAGGGAGGTGGGGGCGCTGCCAGTCAACCCCTCAACCATCTCAGGCGAGGTGTCACCGCTGCGGATGCGCTGAAGGGGATAATCTTCTTCGGCTGCCTCTTCGGTGAAACGGTCCTGAGAGGCGCCGTCCAATTGCGGAACAGCCGCACTGGGGCCGGTTGGTTTGTCCAAGAAACCGATTTCCAACGGATCGACCACGACGAAACCCGCGATGAGGACGGCGCATATCAGCAAAACAAAGCAACCGCCACCCACAATGGGAAGAACCGGGGAAGGCTTGTTTTTCTGCGTAGGCGCTGATCTGCGAGGTGGAGTGTAGGGCTTGGTTCTCATGATTTTAATTTCCTAAGGGCATCGGGGCGATGAATAGAAGCGTGTTTGACTGTGAGGGAACAAACCGTGCCTTCAACAAGATTGTAACATTTCCAAAAACTGTCCGAATTAACAGATTTGCAACCCTTTGAAGCCAGATTCGTCGGAT
>CAZMMI010000577.1:0-2202 GCA_964567255.1 uncultured Anaerolinea sp. | reverse complement strand
AGTGGACAATCCGGCAAATTGTGCATCATGTAGCCGATGACGGAGATGTCTGGTCGATGATCTTCAAGAAAGCTCTTGCTACACCGGGCGTGCCTGTTCGGTTTGAGGGTTTTCCCGGCAACGAAGCATGGGCAGATGCGTTAGACTTCGACAAGCGCCCGATTCGGAATGCTTTGGCCCTGATCCAATCGCATCGACGTTTCATCCATGAACTCGCCGAACACTTTCCGGACGCTTGGGAGCGATACGTGGCAATTGTCGACAGCCAAGGGCAAGAAATTCAAAGAGTCAACGCGGAGCAAATCATCCGAATGATCAGCGAACATTTGAACGAGCATGTCTCAACGATTGAAGCCATCAAGCAGCAGCATGGCTTATAGCCATCCTGTTTTTCGGAACGATGAACGGAATTGGCACAAGTCGAAACTCCAACCAGAAGAAGTTCATGCTCTACAAAAATGCCGAACTGCATAATATCCGAACGATGACAACCCTGCCGGGTGGAGGCTGTCGTTTCAGCCGGATTCCGGAAGATTTATGTTTGAAGACGAACGCAGCCGCGCAAAACGCCGCTTTTTACCGCAGGATAAGCGGGAGGAAGACCTTTAGGTAAAACCACTGCCAGTAGCTGGCATGTAGCGTGTAGTTGGAATCAGTCATATTTCCGATCGATGCTTGGCCGATGGTTTGCCGTAACTTGTAGTTCGTGGATGAAAGTACCCCGCTACCGCCGGCTACCGAATCCCAGGAGAGGATGTAGTGGGCGGATTGGCTATTATGCACGGTAAGTTGTGCCGTGGATGCTGCCTCACGCGAACTGCCCGATTGGGTAATGATCAATAGCAACAAAAGCGCCAGTGCGAGGCCGGCTAACCAGGGGAGAGAAGGCCGTTTCATGGTTCCTCCAAGGGCGCGGCCAGTTCCAGGCGTTCTGACTCAAAACCCAACCGATTGGCTACCAGGCGGTAGTCGAAGTTGATGTTGGCCGTGCCCCCGCCCAGCTCATGGACTTCAAAACCGGTGGCTGTTTTGGCGGTCACATACAATCCCTGGCAGTCGCCCAGCGGTGTCACGAAAACGTGATAATCGCTCAGGTTGACCGTGGCAGCGAAGAGGGGGTCGATGGCTATTGCGCCAATGCCATTTACCAGAGCGCCGCTGCCGAAATCCTCAAACCAGACTTCGGGGCTTTCAATGGCATACAATAAACGCTGTTGGCCATCCACTGGAACAACTGCGCTTTTTGTGCCGTCAAATATCGAGTTCCCAATGCAATGCAGGTTCCCTTCTTCATTGATGGTACAAACTTCAGTATTACCGCCATTCCGAATTCGCAAGGTAGATGCCGAATTATTGTCTTCATCGATGTCGAAAAAAAGTTCATCGTTTGAGGCCAAGCGCAGGTCGCTGTGAAGAGAAGATTTAAGGCCGAATATTGTGCCTGCGTAATTAATGCCGTCGCTATTTTCATAACCCGCAACTTCAAGCCCACCCCACCCCTGGACGCTTAGGGCCGGTAAAGGATCCGTTGCTGTATTATTCCGGTTCGCGACTGTCAATACAGCACCCGTGACAGTTCCATGCACCGATTCTGTTAGTTCACCGGCTACCACTGCTCCGGCCATCAGGGTGAGGGCATAGGGTGAGCCGAGCAACTGCTGGCGGGGAGTCAGCACCTCGCCGTTGATGGATACTTCCAGCCACAGGGGGGTGGTCAGCCATTCGGGATCCAATCCAGCCTGGAGGGTGGACGGCCCTATAGTTGAGTCGAACAAACCATCTGTGACGATCACATCCTTCGTTTCGGTGTATACCGGTGATCCTGCCGTGGCGACCTGGTATAAACCATAGGTGAAGGAGTATGTTCCATTGAGCGGTGTGCCATTTTCGTCCGTCAGGCGGCCCTGGTAACTGACTTTTGGCTGAACCCCGGTGCAAGCGGTCAGCAGAAGAGCTCCCAGGAGGCCAATGATTACTACCGATAAGAAGGTCTTGGTTAACGGATAATGCTTCATGTTCCATTCCTCCTCTCATAAGTGCCAAACCAAAAGGTAGACCGTAGTTAACGCCTCAGTTTTCAGGGGAAGAAGCTAAATAAAAAGTGTATGTGGGGGCTTCGCCCACATACACCTCTAATTCGGAACTTTTACCGCACTGCCTGAGTAATTACTACCGAAGATATATTCATCATAGCAAATAATT
>CAZMMI010000576.1:0-2228 GCA_964567255.1 uncultured Anaerolinea sp. | reverse complement strand
CATCCGGTTGGCGATTTGCATTGATTCCGTGTATGATTTTAAGTAACTACTCAGAGGGTGGGGAAAGTTCCTGAATTTGAGGTGTATGTGAGGTGCGAAGCACCTCACATACACCTCAAATTCAGGTTTCTTCCACCTCTGGCTGATCAGTAACGATTTTAATATCGTCCGCGCTGTTTTTAAAGGAGTTTCTCCATGAACATGCTGCCATTTGCTGTGCTTCATCCTGCGCCCCTGCGCGGAGTTCGCCCGGCCGGGTGGACTCAGGATATTCTGGAGCGCCAGTCGAACGGGTTGACCGGCAACGTGGAAGTGTCCGGCTATCCATATGGCTACAAATTTTGGGGGACTGGGCAAGGGGATACCAAAGGCTCGATCGCTGCGTGGTGGCCCTATGAGCAAACCGCTTACTGGATCGACGGGGCGTTGAAGTGCGGCTACCTGGCGGGAGATACAGGGCTGTATCAAAAGGCGTTGGAAGAGGTGGACTATGCCGTTGACCATGCGGCTGAGGACGGCTTCATTGGGCCGGACAGCCTGCGCGAGAAAGACCGCTGGCCGCACGCCGTGTTCTTCCGCGCGGTGCTGGCGCAATACGAGATCACCGGTGACCGGCGCTATTTGGAAGCGCTGATCCGCCATTACCGCTCTACGCCGCATCCGATGGGCTGGGACCGGGATGTGACCGGGGTCGAAATCCTGCTGCACCTCTATCAGGAAAGCGGAGAAGCCGACCTGCTGGCGATGGCTGAAGACCTGTATGAACGATTCAACAAGCAGTGGCCGCGGCACGACAGTGCCTTGGGGACAATGCTCTCGGAGAAAAAGCAAACCGAGCACGGCGTGACCTTCAATGAGATCGCCAAGCTGGCTGCCATGATGTACTCCGCAACCGGGAAGAAGCGCTATCTGGAAGCAGTGGTGCATGGGTATGAGAAGCTGGAACGCAATGCCATGCTGGCCGATGGGCTGCATTCCTGCTCGGAACACATCAAAGGCAAAACGGCGCGCGACATGCACGAGACCTGTGATATCACCGACCATACCTGGGCGCTGGCTTATTTGCTGCAAGCCACAGGCGAGGCGCGCTATGCTGACCGCATCGAACAGGTAATTTTCAATGCCCTGCCGGGGTCGATCACCAAGGATTTCCGCGCGTTGCAGTACCTTTCTTGCCCCAACCAGGTGGTGGTGACCGGAACCTCGAACCACAACCTGTTCATGCGCGGGATGAATTGGATGAGCTATCGCCCCGATCATGAGGTGCAGTGCTGCCCTGGCAACCTGCACCGGGCCATGCCCAACTTCATCTCCAAGATGTGGATGCGTACCGTGGATGGCGGGGTGGCGGCGGCGTTATACGCGCCGGGTTCGCTGCAAATGTCTGTGGGCGAGGCTGAAACGCCGGTGACCATCACTGCCAACACGCGCTACCCCTACCAGCAGTCGGTGGAGTTTGCCGTCGAACCGGCGCAGGCGGTGACATTCCCTTTCTCGCTGCGCATTCCAGGCTGGTGCCACGGAGCCAGGCTCAGCGTGAACGGGCAGCCTGTGCGGGCGGTGTTGACGCCGGGCAGTTTCTATCCACTCCAGCGCGAGTGGCGTGCGGGGGACGTGGTGCGGCTGGAGTTGCCCTTTGAATTGGCCATGCAGCAATGGCCCGATCATGGCGTCAGCCTGACCTATGGGCCGCTGACCCTGGCCTTGCCCATCAAAGCGCGGGCGGAGATTGATGCTCTGGATACGACCACGCTGCAGCAAAAGATGGCCCTCGCGGAAAACTATCAACCTCGCCCGGTGGTGAAAAAGCCCGACTTTCCCGGATGGGATTTGTATCCTGAGAGCATCTGGAATTATGCTTTGTGCCTGGACGAGGCGGGGTTGAAAGACTTAAAGGTGGAGTGGAACGATGCGTGCGTCGATCCGCTGGACGCGGCCAACCCGGCTTTGAAGGTGCGGGTGAAGGCTCGCCGGGTGAAAGGCTGGCGGGTGGTACATTCGCACCGCATCCTGCAATCCGGACATTGGACCGAGAAGGGCCAATTCAAGCGCGGGCTGCGCATCCTCCAGGGAGATTTCAAGTTCACCCCGCCGCTGCCCAAGCGCCCGCGGCTGCAGGACGAGGTGGAGGAGATCGTATTGATCCCCTATGGAGCGACACTGCTGCGGGTGACGGTGTTTCCGCAGGGGTGATGATGTAACTTTCCTCGGGCAAACGCATCCAAGAA
>CAZMMI010000575.1:0-2231 GCA_964567255.1 uncultured Anaerolinea sp. | reverse complement strand
GTATAGTATCCCTGGATGGTTGTGTTGTCGTAAATCGCTTCCAGTTGTTCCTGATAACGCAGCGAGGTGGATGCAAGCTGGCCGAAGAAAAACACCACAGAGATAGAAACGATGGGCACCACCAGGCTGCGAGCGCCGCCGCGCGCAATCGACAGAAGGGCATATTTCAGACTTCCGCCACTGATATGGGATGTCCGGCTCTCCTTTTTGGGCCCTGCCGGTTTCTTTTGGCTAGGCCTGCTGTTCCAAAACGTTCCAGCTGTAAACGCCAGGCAGGAAAGAATCGCGAGCAAAAGTACAATAGCCCCAACCGATAAGAATAACTGCCATTTAAGTTCTGGCGCAAACTCCAAAGTCCGCGAAATTGTAAGATTGCCGTTGCTGTAGCGAGAATCGATTAACGCAAAGTTCGCGGCAGATCTGGCAACCAATGCAATAATTCGATCATGAAGCCAATATCCCGCCGCCGCGCCTACCGCAGCCGCGCAAAACGAAATGATACCTGCGCTGAACAGGAAGTATTGCACCACCCGCAACTTTCCTGCGCCGAGCATGATCATGGTCTCGCCCGCTTCCCGCTGCCGGTACACGAACAAAAAGCCAAACAGAATGATCACCGTCAGTTCCACCAGCGCGCAGACAGCCGTCACGATTTTTGCGACTCTCAGGATGGTCTGATACGGCACAGCCACAGTGGAATAGCCTTGGTCATAAATGGTAAGCTGGATACGTTCGCCCAGCGTGGCGTTCATCCGCTCATAGAATTCAGGAGCATCATCGTTGCGGAGAACAGCCTGTCCAATAGTGTACCCCACTGGAAAACGCGAAGGCGGTACGCCTGCTGCTTTTGGCACATACACATACCAGCTCTTATCGTTTACCGTGTTCATGATGCCCACCACCGTGAACGGCGCGCTATAAGCAAACCCGTCTTCCACCCAATAACTGTTATAAAACCCCGGTTGGTCTGACACCGCACCAGAAAGGTCGATTGTATCTCCAACGCCAACACCCAACCGCGCAGCCATCAATTCGGAAATCACTATCACCTGGCTGCCGTTTGCGTATTCTTCCGCGGTAAAGGGCCTTCCTTCGGTGATATACAATTCCTGTTGATGAAATGGCAGCAGCGCCATTAAGTTGTTGGTTCCTGAAACCAGCAGGCTGTTATTTAGCACCGGCAGTGTTTCAGCTACCTGGACAAGGACAGAGTCTTCAGGGATTGCATAAAAGCCCTCATCAGAGCCGCCGGTCGTAATGTCGATCATGCGTGGCACTTCGACGCCCTTCGCTTTTGCTACCTCATTATCAAAGGATGCGGTGCGTAAGCGCAGCAGTGGCGATGCGCCGTAATAAATTTCGCCAAATACCAGGTAATAATGCCCCGGCTCGAACTTGCCGAAATCTCCGTCGATGTAAATGATGGTGTCTTCCTTGGCCTTGAAAGAGTACAACGACTTCATCACAATCGTGTTGTAAAGGTTTCTTTCCTTATCGTAACTGGCATTACCCACCACCAGCACCGACAGCATTCTATCCGGAGAATAATTGTCGGTTCGCCAGAAACCATCTACATAGCCCAACGATCGCGTCGACTCTTCCCACGCCAGGATTGCTTCATCATTGGTTGCTGCCGCGGCATTCAATGACGCCAAAGCTTTGACCATCGCCGGGTCGTACCCACTATCGTCCGGGTAACCGGTACCCATATATTCCACCAACCCAATGGTGGTGTAAAAGTCATTGGCTTTGGAGAGGAACTGATCTACAGATGCCCAAACGCTCACAGCCAGCGCAAGCGCCAGTGTGAGCGTGGTGATCAGCAGCCAAAAAAGCGCCGTTTTTCCTTTGGATCGGAGAATACTCCGTAAGCTGTAGCGAAAAATCATTCCGATGCCTGATCGAGCTAGGGGTGGTATTTCTTCGATGGGTGTTATCTACTCGATCAAACCTATTATAACCGGACTACTCGCCTACCAGATGACAAATCTTTGCGGGGATTTGACGCGGTGTATTCCCTTCGGTGTTAGACGAATTGTCGGGCCAGCCAGGCGACCATCTCTGGCCACCATTGGTTTGAGATGCTCCAGAGACTGCCATGATCCTGGCCGGGCGGCCAATCGAGGTGGTACTACCGCGGTTACAAGTCCAACGCACGGAGTGATCCCGGCGATGACGGGTGTTTATGAACTGTACCACATGGCTGAAGAGCAGCCAAAGAGTGCGCGTGG
>CAZMMI010000574.1:0-2237 GCA_964567255.1 uncultured Anaerolinea sp. | reverse complement strand
CTTACTTCGGCTTTGCCGGTTTCACTTACATGCACATTCGGCGTGATCGCAGGGAACAGTAATTCCAGATTCGCACGCATCGTCACCTGCACTGTCGTTCCCGTGATCGTGATCCCGCTCACAGACGGATACACTCCCCGGTCATGCAGCCAGCCGCAGTTTTGGTTGGCCGCACTCTGCGCCCAGGCGTAAGTGTCCGAGTTCGGTAAACGCGCCTCACCCGTGGTGCGGAATAACTCGCGGTCGATCTCCACCGCCGCAGCCACCGCTGCCGCGTCTGCCGCTGACGAGATCTGCCCCCGAGCAAACCAGTAACGGGCGACTTCTATGGCTAATGCCATCATCGGCATCATTACAAAGCCAATGAATATCGCCCAGAAGGTCATCGAGTAGGCCCGCCGGTCCCGCAGCATCTTACCACCCCTCTTGTCGGAAGGTCGCATCTGCCGTTACCGTGAATGTGCCTGGTAGGCCCGGAATGAAACCGCCCATGAAGTTCGGAATCTGCCCGATCACCCGCACACTCAAAATACTGCCCGCCGGCCCACCCGGAGAAAGGATGGTAACCCCCGGACTCTGCACCAGTTTGGCATCCCGAATCGCAGAGCCGGCGGCCATCGACGCGTACATGGCCCCTTGCCCACCCTGCGCTACACTGCCCATACGAGCCCCATGCCGAGCCGCAGCTTGCACCGCCTGTTGGCCGTACACCAGCAAGCCCAGATTCACAATCGCCAGCATGACCGTCAGGGCAATCGGAGTCGTGATGATCGCCTCCAATGTCTCCATCCCAGAACGGTCACGAATCAATCTGTTTCTCTTATACATCGCCCTTTCCCTTCCTCCGGGCAGAGGAGTCGCCTCCCCTGCCCGGAATTGCTTTATATTCGAGTCGCTATCTCGCGGATCGTGGAAATCGCATACACGTCCCACATTTTGTACATCAGGAAGGCCAAACCGCCCACCGTCACAAAATATATTTCCACCGCTTCTAAAGCCTTTTCATCCCGAATAAAAGCCATGATCCGTACCTCTCATTAGACCTTACCGGCCACATCGGTCACGGCCAGGTTAATGCGCTCACCCAGGAGCACATAAGCGCCGTAAGCCACCAACACCACTGCCGCGATGATCAACGCCACCTCGGTGGACTCGATACCGCGATTGTCGCGCAAGAACTTCAACATGTCTCTCACCTCCTTTCTCTCTTAGATTCCTTGCACACCTACAGCAAGCCGGCGTGCTTCATGATGAAAAACGCTACGCTCCCAACCGCAATCGGGAGAACATAAGGGAGCATCTTCTGTTTTCGGGCCAACGCAAACAGGCCGATTACCCCGCCGGCAAATGTCGCCGCCAGGAAGATTCCACTCCCGTATATCAACACCAGGCCCATCAGGATTTTGGCATCTGCGCCCCCGGTCAATTCCCGCAGCCACATCTGCCAAATCACTACGAGCATACATTGGGCCAGGACCGCTTCCATCCCCATCCCCAGTTTCAACCAGGTAAAGGCCGCTGCGATCCCAAGCGCCACAATCGACAAAAATGAGGCCAATTGCTTCGGTAGGTCCGATAAGAACACCAGCACTACCGCCAGCACACCTGCCGGCCAGTTGCCTTGCAAAATGGCAACGATCACCCCGTAAATCAGCCCAGGCAGGGTTAGCACGTTCGGAACTTTGCGCGTCTTGATGTCCAAATACGCACAAACCCCCAGCCAGACCGTCACTAGCGCGTCGTGTAGAGTCGCCGGCATTCCTGTACCCGCCTATTTTCCCTTCGGCTGGACAACGTAGAACCACAGGCGCGAGACTTCGCCCCAATTCATGTTCAACTGCTTGCCCACCGCGTCCGCGTCCAGGTCAAACCATTCCTCGTCCTGCAAGGAACGCTGAGTCACGCTCAGATTTTTCTTCGAGTCACCCAGAAGAGGCTCAAAAGCAGTGTTGACCTTCGACCGCTTCTCGGTTTCCTTCAATGCTTTGCGCAGGTCGGCTTCATCCAGCGGAGATACCACCAGACGCAGCCCACCAGCCGCGCGAATGTTGATCCACATCGGATTTTGCGATTGGCTGATCACGTCCACCAGCGAAATCCCGGAACCCGCTTGCTGCTCCAGCCAGCGAGCCGCTTCCATCGTGAACGGCTGCTTCTTGCGCTCGTCCCGGCGCAGCTTCAACTGCGTCATGTACATTTCCTCGGTGGTCTTGGCCATCCCATGCAAGGCATCTGCT
>CAZMMI010000573.1:0-2241 GCA_964567255.1 uncultured Anaerolinea sp. | reverse complement strand
ATGGAAGGCAATGTTCGCGGCACTTCCGATATAGGTGAGTTGTTGGTCCTCGACACGCAGTGGGCCACCGCCCCCGACGACGACCCGCTGGTCGTCGAAGTGACCAAGCACCGCCTGGTGCTAGAACTAGAGAATTTTCAGAACGCCTTTCCTTCTTTCGTAGAGGTTTTTATTACCAATAAATATGGCGCGGTTGTAGCCTCCACCGACCGCACCTCAGACTATTACCAGGCTGACGAAGTTTGGTGGCAGGTGGCCTACAACGACGGCGCCGGCAACGTATATGTTGCTGAACCGGCTTGGGACCCCAGTATTTTAGAATTGGGCAGCAGCATTGCCGTTCCCATTTACTCTCACACTGGCAACGAAGTCATCGGCGTGCTGCGCGCCACCGTCGATATCAGTCGCTACGTAAATCTGGTGGAAGATGTCAAGTTGGGGCAAACCGGACAGGCAGATATCGTCTTCGGTAACGTATTGTACGACTCGGTGACGGGCATCTACTTGATGAGAAATGATGATGCGAATGCGCTGGCAACGATCACCGACGATTTTGGCATGGCCAATTATGCTGGGCGTCCGGCCCTGGTGAGCATCAAGCCGGTGTCGTCGACCTACTCAAACTATCCCGATCTTCTGGGGAGCTTGCGTTGGAGAATCATCGTTCATCAAAGCCAGACGGAGACCCAGCAGGCGGCCTCTGCCATTGCCCGCTTCATCATTCTGGCAGCCATCGGCCTGGGCGTCCTCGTCGTCGCCCTTGCCTTTGTCGCTTCCTCGGCTCTGGTCGGTCCCATCACCCGCCTGTCCACGGTCGCCGATCAGGTCGCCGCGGGTGACCTGCGCCGGCGCGCCAAAGTGGAATCGAAAGATGAAATCGGCTCCCTGGCCGGGACGTTCAACAGCATGACCGCCCAACTAAACGAGATGGTCGGCAGCCTGGAGCAGCGCGTTGAAGAGCGCACCAAAGCCCTGGCCACCTCCGCGGATGTCAGCCGGCGATTGTCCACCATTTTGGATCCCAGCCAACTGGTCAAAGAAGTGGTCGAACAACTCCAATCCGCTTTCAATTATTACCATGTTCATATTTACCTGCTGGACGAAGTCACCCGCGAAATGGTCATGGCGGGCGGCACCGGTGAAGCCGGTCAAACCATGCTGGCCCGCGGGCACCGCCTGGCGCCCGGTCAGGGTCTGGTGGGCCAGGCCGCATCCACTGCCGCCCCGGTATTGGTCTCCGACGTGACTCAGTCCGAGGGTTGGGTGGCCAACCCTCTCCTGCCCGAGACCCGCTCCGAACTGGCTGTCCCCCTCACCTTCGGTGGAGATGTCATCGGCGTGTTAGATGTCCAGCAAAACCGCGCCGACGCATTGAACCAGACCGACGCCGACATGCTCCAGGCCATTGGCTCGCAGGTGGCCATCGGATTGCAGAACGCGCGCACCTTCGTCCGTACCCAACAGCGCGCCGACCGTGAAGCGCTGCTCACCTCCATCAGTCAGCGCATCCAGCGCACCAACTCGGCGGATGAAGCCCTCAAGGTGGCTGCGCGAGAGTTGGGCCGCGCGCTCAATGCGCCCAAAGTCTCCGTCAAACTTGGCTCTCATGAAGAGCAAGAATAAGGAGTTGGAATGACCGAACTACACAATCCCGCTCAAAAAACTGCACTTCAAGGCAAGCCCCGCCGCGGGCTGGGCGCCTTGTTCCGCCACATGCGCTTGAATACGCGCCTGATTCTCCTCATCGCGCTCATCACCATGCCCATCTTCCTACTCTCCACTATCATTGTTGGGCAGCGTGTGCAGACCTCCTTGCAGAACCAAACCAACCAGCAACTTCAGCAAACCAACCAGGCCGTGCTCACCAGCTTGAGAATCTGGCTGAACTTCAACAACCAGATGATCAATTACCTGGCCAATGCGTCTCAGATCCGCAGCCTGGCAGCCCCCTTGCAAGAGCCCTTCCTGGTATCGGTCGGTCAAGCCTTCCCCCAGTTATACCTGATCCATACCATGGACTTGACCGGAACCGACACTGCCCGCAACGACCGAAATGAGCTGGCCAATTACGGCGACCGGCCTTACTTCCAGGAAGCGTCCTCGGGGACGCCGATCGCGATTGAAAGCGTGATCGGGCGAACCACCCAGCGCCCGGCGGTCATTTACGCCGCCCCGGTGTATAACGTAGAAGGTTACGTCGTTCAGGTAGTGTCCTTCGCCACCGAAATCACCGACGTTACC
>CAZMMI010000572.1:0-2248 GCA_964567255.1 uncultured Anaerolinea sp. | reverse complement strand
CTGGGCTAAGGCTGTCCCAAGAAGCCCCGCCGCTTTAGCGGCTGGGGAGTGTCACGATTCGTCCCGACAAGGATCCCTGTTTTGTCTGGATGCCTGTCGAACGAGAGGCAGACGGTGCTTTAGGCGGTCGTTCGGTTCAGCGTTCTATCCGGCGCATTGGGCTGGACGCCGGTATTGAGAATCTGATGCCCAATGTTCTGCGGCACACCTTCGCCAAAAACCTGGTTGACAGCGGCGCGGGTCTGGAAACGGTCGCTGCCCTGTTGGGAACTGGCTTGAACGCAGTCCGTATTTACAGCGCGCCCAGCCCGCAAGATTTGGAAAAGGCGGTCGAGAGAATTTCGAAGAGATAGCGAAACTGGTGAGGTGATAAGGGAAAGTCGGTGAGGCCGCGCGGGACAGTTCGAGCCTGTCCCATTCCCTCTTAGAGCCGGCGCTGAGAAGTGCCGGCTTAAACGTAGCTGGTCTGCCCTGACTTGAATCGGGGCTAACGTAGCTGACTAATTTTCATTCTATTCACAAGGAGAAATGAAAGGAGGCTGTATGGCAACGACAATCCTGGGGATCGGGATCGTTCTGGTGATGTTCGGCTACCATGCCGCGCTGCTGGTGTACGCGAGTCGCACCCGCTGGCTGGAAAAGCGGCTGCGCCAGTACGTCCGGTAGGTGGCGCATGGCGGAGATCGAACAAACGCAGGCTGAGCGAACTCAACGAGCGCGTGAAGCCCTGGATCATGGGTTGTTTTGTATCGTGCGCAAAGCGCCTGGGTTGTGGCTGGTCCAGAACGGGGACAAGCTGCCCTATGATGTTCGCCAGAACGGAGAGGGATGGTCTTGCTCCTGCCCGGATTTCAGTCGCTTTCAAGGGCAAGTGCGTTGTAAGCACATCGAAGCGATCCGCCTGTCGGAGGGCGAACAAGAAAAATCATCCGTTGGAAAAGAGGTCTTGATGGAAAATAATGGAAAGCCTGTGGATTTGAGTGGGGGATGGGTGAAGTTGTACCATCCTGCCGGCGGGGGCGTGCAGGTGACTCTGCCGGTTCCCGCATTCGCTTTCAGTGAAGAACAGGCGCGGGCCATGTTCGGCAACATCAGCTTGCTGATCGGAGCCGGGTTCATGGCCAACCTGCCTGGGCTGGAAGAAGGCGAGAAGCGCGAGGCTGTGACCCACCTGGTGCGCCGGCGCAAGAAGGAAGACGACGGCTCATACACGCCGATCTTCGACGTGTACACGGGCGGGAATTTCCGCGTGCTGTCGGTCTACCTGGACGCGGAAAAAGTGGAAGAAACCGCCGAGTTCGTATCCCTGTTCGGCGTGATGGATCGTTTCAAGGTGTATCCGAGTGCTGCTCCTCTGGAGCGCGGCAAGGATGCTGAGAACGACCGCGAGTACGCCATTTCGGTCACGGATCGTGGGGCCTATATCGTGTACAAGGGAAATCCCAAGTACGACGAGGCCGAAGCGGAGAAAGCTGCCGCCGAGAAGAAGGCGTACAAAGTCGCCAAGCGCGTCTTTGTGCGCTTTGAGCGCGGTGGTTCCACCGCTGCGCCGGCTGCTCCCACGAACGGCAACGGCCACGCGGCTCCCGCCGCTGACGCTCCCGTTGGGCGCAAGTACACCGATGGCAAGCCGGTTGGTCCGGGCGCGGAAGCCGATGCGTATGACCGCCATGTGAAAGCCGTGGGCCATGCGCCGGCGTCGAAAGATGCCCTGCGCGAGTGGCTGAAGGCGAATCCCCCCGCCTAGTCTACCCTCACAACCGATGGACTCAGACACTACCGGAGACAGAAGAACGTCTCCGGTAGTGTTTATCACAAGGAGGACGGCATGGACTATGGCCGGATATACGGATATGGGTGGGAGAGCATGCCTCCCCCGCCCAAAAAACCTTTCTACCTGATCCAAGCGGAAGACCGTTTTGAACAGGCTGAGAAGGAATGGCTGGCCTTGACCGATATCGAGCCAGTGCCATACGAACAAGCAGACGCGGCCTTGAAGCGATTGCAGAAGGCCGAAGTGGACTTAGCTGCTGCCAGAGAACGCGAGTACGGCGAGCGCATGACGAATGCGTTTATCGTCGAAGCGAAAAATCGGCAGACGCGAGTCGAGTGGACACTCAGCGTCACCAGAGAAATGGTGGCGACTGAAAATCATTGATCGAATAAAAGGAGGATTTTCTATGTTTCAAAAACTGATCATCGTTGGGCACCTGGGGCGCGACCCCGAAATGCGATACACCCCCTCTGG
>CAZMMI010000571.1:0-2248 GCA_964567255.1 uncultured Anaerolinea sp. | reverse complement strand
AGCATGTTTTGGCCGCTGCCGTCGCCCCCATCGGCCCAGAAGCGGTCATTTTTCGTATGCTCGACAAGTTCGGCGCTGCCGGTGGACGACAGGCTCTCACGGACTTCGGAATGCTGCTGGAGCTTGGCCCACAAAGCCTTACGCATGATTTCGATTTTGACCTCCTCCCAATCAGGGCGGATAGGCACGGCGCGGCTGCGCCCCAACCGGGCGGCTATCATAGGCGAAGGGGTGAGCCGGATACGCTCGCGGTAATCAGGATCAAAGAATTTTTGAGCCTGAAAGTAGTGCTCGCTGGTGGGCCAGGTCTCGCCATCCAGCAGAATGGAGTGAGCTGAAAAATTGGACAGACATCCATAAGGATCGCCGGCGCGGTAGAAGTAGATGGGTTCTGTGTTCATGGTTTCTGAATAGTATAAGGTTGAATTATTGGAGTGCTTGTAATGCTCGCAAAGCCCTCAGCGTGACCCATTTGTTGGGCTGCTTTTTGGGGCCAAAGTCGACCCAGGTTTTACCGGTGTAGTTGTATTCCAGGGGCCAGCGCCCTTGCTCATCCTGTTTGGAGCGGATGAACGTGATTGCGCTTTGCAGGCGCGGGTCTGTGCCAAGCCCCAACGGCGCCAGGGCTTCGAGGATTTGAAGTATGTCGGTGATGTAAAAGACCGGGAAGCCGAACTTCCACCAGTTGCCGCTGGGGGCGCCGCCCGTGTAGGTGGGGTAAGTGGCCTGGGCGGGGTCGACGGAGAGCAGGAAGTCGACGCCCTGGCGGGTGGCGGTCTGAATGAGCGGCGTTTGCCATTCGGGCGGGCAGGCCGCCAGGGCCAGCATGATTTTCACAGCCCCCCAGGCACAGGGTTGGTAATTGTTAGCGCTGCAAAGAAAACCAGGGCCGCTTTTATAAGCATAATAGCGCAGCGGGGCTTGACGGTCGGTGATGGGCGCGACACCTTCGCCGGTGACGCTGCGGGCGATCCACTCGTAGGCTTTTTCCAGGCGCGGGTCGCGGCAGCCCAACGCGATGAGCGCGGCAGTCAGGTTGCCTTGAACACAGTCCACGGTGCCGGAGGGACCCTTGCCGGTGGAAAATTGCCCGCCTGGGTTGAGGTTGTTTTCGAGCAGGTATGCGCAGGCGGTGGGGATGCGCGGGTCTTCCTCGATGCTCGCGCCGAGTTGAGCCAGCAGAATGATGGCCCAGACGGTGCTGGTGTATTTGGGGGTGTAACCGGGGCCGGGCTTGACCCAATAACCGGCGGGGTCCATCGCATCCAGCACCTGGGCGATGGGTCCGTGGCGATGAGCCGCTTGCCGGGCGGCACTCAGTTCGGGGTCGTCTGTGGACAGTCTAACCAGGTCGCGTAGGGCCAGATAGCGCGGGCCGGGTTCGGCGGGATCGAGCAGCCAGTCTAGGGGGGTATCCATCCTGTCCTCCTACGAAAAGGCCAGCTTCTCCCCATCATTGGGAATGAGCAGACGCTCGGGGCCGATGCCGCGGGCGTCGGCGGCCTGACGCAACTGGGCACGGCTGACCGTGCCATGATCGAGGGCTTCCATGTGCACGGCGACCACGGTGCTGCGCGGGGCGGCCTCGCAGAGAGCCAGGGTTTGGGCTTCGTCCATGACGATTTGAACATGCTCGCCCCACACGGCCCCATTGGAATGGGTGATGATGATGTCGGGGTCAAAGCGCGAAATGGCTTCGGCCACGGTCTCATACCAGTTGGAGTCGCCAACCCAATAGACGGTGGGTTCGTGGGGAGTTTGAAAAACAAAGCCCGAGGTGTGGCCCATTTGATCGAGAACGCTGCCCGTGCCGTGGCGGCCTGGGATGCGCGTGAAGGTGATGCCTTGCCATTCCAGGCTGTCCTCCACGGGGTGCAGGTTGGTGAAGCCCTTGGCGGCCAGGCGCTCCACGTCGCCGGGCTGGCAGAGGATGGGCAGGTCCTTGGACAGCAGTTCTGCGCCGAGCGGATCGAAGTGGTCAGAGTGCAGGTGCGAGATGATGGTCATTTCAATACCGCGTAGGACGGCCTCGGTGGAGACGGGCAAATCGACGAGGGGATTGGGCGATTTGCCGGTGTAGGAAGGCAGCGCGTGGCGCGGAGAGAGGTAGGGGTCGGTGAGGAAGTGGCACAGGTTGTAGTTGAAGCGCATGGTGGCGCTGCGGATCAGTTGAAGCTGCATGAAGGAACTCCTGGGTATAAACGGTACTTTCAGTATAAGACCGTAACAACGAATTTGGAATACGAAA
>CAZMMI010000570.1:0-2277 GCA_964567255.1 uncultured Anaerolinea sp. | reverse complement strand
CTCGCCCTCGCTGGTGAAAGCGGTCATCTTCAACTCCGCCGGCAGCGGCTCCGCCACAATCAGCGAGTGGTAGCGGGTGGCCTCGAAGGGGCTGGGCAGCCCCAGGAACAGGTCATTGCCATAGTGATACACCGGCGAAGTCTTCCCGTGCATCAGGCGCGGGGCGCGCTTGATCTCTCCGCCAAAGGCCGCCCCAATGCACTGGTGCCCCAAACACACGCCCAGCACCGGGCGCGAAGCCCCCAGGCGGCGGATCACCTCGGTCGAGATGCCCGCGTCCTCCGGTTGGCCCGGCCCGGGCGAAATCACCACATGGCTGGGGTTCAACCCCTCCAGTTCGTCCACGCTCACCGCATCGTTACGATAAACCTGCACCTCGCAGCCCAGTTCGCCCAGGTACTGCACCAGGTTATAAGTAAAAGAGTCGTAATTATCGATCACTGCGATCATGCCTGCCTCCTAAAGCGCGCCCTGCTCGGCTTTTTCCACCGCTGCTGCCAGCGCGCGGGCTTTGTTCAAGGTCTCTTGATATTCCCGCTCCGGATCCGAATCGGCCACAATCCCCGCCCCCGCCTGCACGCTCACTTCCTGCCCGCGCATCACCAGCGTGCGGATGGCGATGCAGGTGTCCATGCTCCCGTCGGCGCTAAAGTAGCCCACCGCCCCCGCATACACGCCGCGCTCGCCCTTTTCCAATTCATTGATGATCTGCATAGCCCGCACCTTGGGCGCCCCGCTCACCGTTCCGGCGGGGAAGGTGGCCTTGAGCAGATCGAAGGCCGTCAAGTCGGGGCGCAGCCTGCCCTCCACCTGCGAGACGATGTGCATCACATGCGAGTAGCGCTCCACCGACTCCTGCTCCAGCACGCGCACGCTGCCGTACTCGCACACCCGCCCCAGGTCGTTGCGGGCCAGGTCCACCAGCATCACGTGCTCGGCGCATTCTTTCTCGTCGGCCAGCAGGTCGCGCTCCAAAGCCGCGTCTTCACCGGGCGTTTTCCCGCGCGGGCGCGTTCCGGCAATCGGGCGCAGCGTCGCCACGCCTTCTTCCAGGCGCACGTGGGTTTCCGGCGACGCGCCGATCAGCCTCAGGGACGGGTCCCCGGCCAGCGAGCCAAAGTCGAAGTAGAACATATACGGTGAGGGGTTCAGGCGGCGCAGGGCGCGGTAGATGCCGAAGGCCGAAGCGCTGGTGCTGCGGCTCAGGCGTTGCGAGGGCACCACCTGGAAGATATCCCCCGCGGCAATATGCTCTTTGGCCTGCACCACCGCCTCCATATACTCCTCGCGGGTCATGTTACTGCGCATGTCCGCGCTGCCCGTGTCTTGAACCGGCAGCGTCAGCGGCGGAACCGGCCCCGCCAGCCGCGCCTGGATCTCATCCAGCCGGGCTTCGGCAGCCGCGCGGGCCTGCTCGGCGGGCAGGTCGGGGTCGGGAATGGCGATCAGCAGCAGCCGACCGAAAGCGTGGTCAAAGGCGATCACCGTGTCCGCCAGCAGGAAGATCGCTTCCGGCACGTTCTGGGGTTCGCTCAGGCGCACCCCCGGCTCAAAGCGCCGCACCATCTCATAGCCCACATAGCCCACCAGCCCGCCCGTGAAGCGCGGCAGCCCCGCCACATGCGGGATGCGGCAGCGGGCCAGTTCGGCTTCCAGCAGCGCCAGCGGGTCTTCGCCCGGGGCCAGGGGATGCGTCACGTTCCCGGCAGGGCTGTGGGTGGTCAATGCGCCGCCTTGCAGCACGTACGCCCGGCTGGGATTGACCCCAATGAAGGAATAGCGGGCCAGGTTTTCACCGCCGGTCACACTTTCCAGCAAAAACGCCGGTCCTTGCCCCGCCACTTTCATATAAGTGGACACCGGCGTTTCCAGGTCGGCGGACAGTTCGCGCACCACCGGTTCCAGCCCGGTGGAAGAAGGCAATAAATCGGTCAAGGGTTGGGTCAGCATCCTACCTCCAAAAATTTCCCTATGGGAAGGTTTGGGACGAGAAAGGGATTCCCGTGGTGCCACCCAACTTAAGCTGCTTAACAAAAAATCCTGTTGTGATGACAACAGGATGAAAGCCAGCCTCACTTTGCGGTACGGCCTGAAAATTCAGGATGATACCTTTGCCTGGTAACGGAAGCAACTCCGGCGCGGGCTACTGGGCCAGGGGCCTTTCACCTTGCAGCTCTGAGAACCATTCCGCGCCGTCGCTTGGGCAGCCTTTCCACCGGTCTGCTGCTCTCTGGACCACCGTTCAGCGCGTACTCTTTCTCTTCACCGCTTTTCTTG
>CAZMMI010000569.1:0-2308 GCA_964567255.1 uncultured Anaerolinea sp. | reverse complement strand
AAGGGAATCACCGCCAGCACCGGCGGGGCCCAGCCGTAGCTTTGGACCAGGCCCTGGTAGAACCCGTTGGCGGTCATTCGAGAATAGTCGCTGACCTGATTGAGCACCAAAAAAATCGACTCTTGCGGAATGCGGTGCTCGTTGCGCATGCGGTCCGTCAGCAGAACCAGCAAGTGTTTCGTCGCCGCCAGGTCGGCCAGGGTGGGCCGCGCGACGATCACCGCCGTATTGGCCGCCAGCAGCGGGTGCAGCGTCCAGATCCCTTCTCCGTGCGGCAAATCCAGGAGCACCGCCGCATAATTTCGCATCCAACTGGCCATGACCAGCGAGTACAACGAATTTGCCTCCGCCTTCCCGGCCGCCGAGGACTCCGCTGCGCGCGCGTATTCCACCGAGTTTTCGGGGGCCATGATGACTTCTAGTTTGTCCCTCTTTTGGATGGCGCTGGCAAACCCGTCGCCAGGACGGGCAAAATACTCTCCCGCGTCCGGGTTGTAGTGCAAATCCAGGTGCATGACGCTCGCAGGGGGCAGGTCAAAGGACATCAGCAGCGAGCGTACTTGCATGTTCACGGCCAGTTCATAGGCAATGTTCTCAGCCAGCGTGGAGCGCCCCGCCCCGCCCGTACCGGAGAGGAACGCCACCACGCGCGTCCCCGTCACCGCCGTCGAGGCGCGGAAGCCCAGCGCGCTCTGCAGCGAACCCTGCGCCGCGCCCTTGGCCCGCTCGGTGGCCGCGGCAGCATAGCCTGCCTGCACCAATTCCCCCCAGTTCACCGGAAGAATATACACGCCGCGCACCACCGCTGCCTGCTCAAACGCCCCGCGAAATTCCCGGTGCGCTTGCTGCAAGACCACCATCGCCACCCCGTTCCAGATCTGCATCCGCGCAAGCGCCGCAATCAGGACATCCGGGGTCGGGGCAATGTCGCCCTGCACGATCAGCAAGTTGGGCTTCAACTGTTCCAGGTTCTTCTCGAAATCCGCCCAGCCGGTCACAATCGAGGAAACCGTAAAGCGGTTGTCGGCTTGAAACGCCGGCATCATCTGGTAATACACTACTTCCGCGCCGGCTCCGGCCAGCATCGTCAACACTTTTGCTTCGGGTAACATGCTGTTGGGTTCCTTGGATCACTACGGTGCTGGAGTCAGGGTCGGCAGCAGGGTCGCCTCTCCTGTAGCTTCCGGGGTCGGCGTGATCGGCGCTTCCGTCGGAACAGCAAACATCATCGTCGGCTGAACCGCGCCGCCCATCTGGTTGTTCCGGCTGTTGATCGTCTGATACAGGCTGGCCAGATTCAAGGTGAGAATGTCCCCGTCCTCTAGGCCCAGCCCGCCGCCTGGCTCCAAGGCCAGATACACGCCGCCAAAACGATCCAGCGCCGCAATCAGGGTAGCCGGGTTCACAAACACACCCGGCGCAATTTCCACCGGAGTCGTGGGCACATCCAACACCACCGCGCCCGTATCCTCACCCGTCGCCGAGGCGCTGGCAAACATCTCCTCTTGACTGGCCCCGGCAGGCACTTCCTGGTACTGGAAGGCCTGGGGGACCATGAGCACGCGCACCCCGCTGATCGAAATGCGCCCCAAAGGCCCCATGAGCGGCTCCGGAGTCGGGGTGGGCGAAGGTGTAGCCGTCGGGCCACCGGCCACGGACACCTCCTCGTTCACGATCACCGAAGGTTGGCGCAGGACCATGGCCAGACTCGACTGGGCGCTCAAGATATCGGGCGTCAGCAGGCCGATGATCGTCACCGTCTGTCCGGGGCGCAGCAGTCCGGCCACGCCGCTGGAACGGTCCACCGTCACCGCGATGGCCACATGCCCCGGCTCCAACTGCGCGGGAATCCCCGCCTGGGCGTTATCCCCCAGGACAGAGGCCGTAATCACGTCCCCGGCCGCGCGCTGCACCGCCAGCATTTGCCCCGACACTTCCTCCACCGTCTTGAATGCATCTCTCGGGCGCCCTCCGGCCGGCACCGTGCGCACTTCCACCAGGTCGGCTGTCAGCAGCGTACCGGGCGCAATCGCCCCTTTTGCCACCACCACCGACGTGGGCCGGATGACCCCGTTCAGCAACAGAATAGTCAACAAACCAATCACCACCGCCAAGACGACGGGAACCACAGGCGAACGTTTCTTATCCATAGCTTTCAAAAATCTCCTTTCTTGTCTCATGCTTTTCGACGACGATCACGCGCTCAAAGCGCCGGCAATCCTTTGATATAAAGGTATCCTGACTGTCCGCACCTCCCTTTTCTTCACAACTCACGACTATACGAAATTTCGACCCGGGCCCGGCCAGG
>CAZMMI010000568.1:0-2313 GCA_964567255.1 uncultured Anaerolinea sp. | reverse complement strand
GGCGAATCGCCACACCTGCGACTTAATAAAAACGCAAGGTGGGCGGGGGAGTAAACTTGACAGGGCGCGGTAATCGCGCCCTGCCGGAAAAAAGAAAAAATTAGATTGAGCTAACGCCGGTCCGGAGCAATGGCATTGAAACCATCCGGCAACGGTGCGGGCGCAGCTACCACATCTGCTAGAGTTGTCACAAAGGAAACGTCATCGATAAAGGCATTGCTGGACGTCGTGCCATCCGTGCTGACGTAGAAACGCAATGTAATCGATTGCCCGGCATAGGCACTCAGATCAATTTTGTGATTGACCCAACCGCCCGTGTTCGTTGAGGCACATAAATTGACACTCCGCACATCGGTGTTATTAACTTTTACCTTAAAGTAATCATGCCCGCAAACATCGTTGGATCCTATGACGTACCAATAGCTCAACACCGCCGAGCCGGGTTGGATGGTAAGAGTCTGGCTGATGATGGATGTTTCATTATCATCGCCACCCAGCCAGGCCAACCATGATCCACCGTGCGCGGGAACGAACCAGCCTGCGGTTCGCACCAATGTTCGTCCATGCGCTGAAGATTCCGTCCAGCCCACCCCTGCCCCACTTTCAAATCCCCCGTTGATCAAAACAGTCTGAGGTGCGGCGCGCAACATTAATGGCAGATACACCAAATCCGAGAAAGTGATGTCGGAAAAGGCCGCGTTGACCACGAGGGCAAATGGCTGAGGGCCCTGCGGCACGTTAGCGCCGCTGATGTTCACTGTCCAGGTTCCGGGCGTCGGAAACTCTACATACACATTCTCGATATTATTGACAGCATCTGGTGAACCGCCCGTAACCGCCCATCCCTCCGAGAAGACATTTCCCTTATAGACGGTGGCACCATCTGGGGCAATAACGGTCAGATTGAGGTTGTTAACCAAGTCCGGAACGCTACTCATAGGAGTTCCTTCAACGTCACTCCACACCAGACTGACCTTAAAGGGCATTCCTTCGTCGACATGATAAGTATAGGTGGTGGTCTCGGCAGTACCCAGACCGGTGGTATTATCTACAAAACGGCGAGCAAACGGCGCGGTGGCGTCAGCTACATCAATGCGGCCCCAACCTTCGTGCATATTGGGAATTGGGTTGTTGGCTTCCAATATCTTTATAGCAGGATCGCCAGGTCTTTGAGGTTCCGTATACCCATCTATATCTACGGCGCTATTGATGAGGGTGGCTTTAATCAACGCGGCGCTCGGATTAGTAATGCCTTGCGAGGTCATCAGGAAGTCACGCACCACAGTGGCTGCCCCAGCAGAGAGCGGTGCAGCCATCGACGTGCCACCCATGTACATGTAGTAGGAATTATAGGCCCCCCACCCCGAAGCCGTAGATTGACTAGACTTGGTTGAGAGGATATTGGTACCTGGAGCAACCAGATCGGGCTTGATGCGTCCATCGGTCATCGGTCCGCGACTGCTGAAAGCAGCTAACTCATTACGATTATCCGAGGTTAAATCGTCACTAGTTGGAGGAACATCGAAATCCCAATAAACCTGCCAGGTGACGGTCGCTATGCCACCCGAAGTGCGTTCATTATCCGAAGCACCGATGGTGATAACATTCTTTGCCGTGGCCGGGGAAGTGATTGAGTTCAGATCGGCATAACCGTCATCATTGACATCCTTGCCGGCGTTGCCCGCCGAAACCACTACGGTCATGTCGGGATGGCTGTGAATGAAATCGTCGAAGTAAGCGGACTGCTGGTCATACTCGCCATACTCGCCGCCGCCCCAACTGTTATTCTGGACGCGCGCGCCCCAACCATATACCTGGTTGAGCAAAAGGCGCACATCGTCGGGGATGCCGGTTAAGTAATACCCATCCGAATAACAACCAGTGGGCCAATCGGTAAACTGCTCCACCGCCTGGAAATTAATTGTCGCTTCCGATGCCAGACCTTTGATCACACCGCTCGAGCGGGTGCCATCGCCAGCCACTGAGCCGGTCACATGGGTACCGTGACCGCTGATCTTGTCTGCCGCACCGTCATCAGCCCCAGTGTTGATCGGCGCGCCACAACCCCAATTGGTGCTTTGCACCGGCCACGAGAGGATATTTCCAATGCGCCCGGCAAAGTCTAAATGGATGGTGGACACATCACCGGTATCCAGACCGGTGTCGGTGACAGCGATTTCAATGCCCGCGCCATCATAGCCGCGGTTGTTGGCTGTGGTACCGCCCATGATTGTTCCGCCGCCGATATCGTTATGCAATTCTTGCAAGTAAATTGGCTCGATCCACATCACTTCGGGACGCATGGCCGCGCCG
>CAZMMI010000567.1:0-2315 GCA_964567255.1 uncultured Anaerolinea sp. | reverse complement strand
ACCCGCCCTTCGGCGGCAAGGAGCGTAAGGAAGTCCAGCAGAATTTCCCCATCCGCACCGGCGAGACGGCCTTCCTCTTCCTCCAGCATTTCATCAAAATGCTCAAGGCCGGCGGCCGCGCTGGGGTGGTCATCAAAAACACCTTCCTCAGTAACACCGACAACGCTTCCACGAGCCTGCGCAAGCTCCTGCTCGATAGCTGCAACCTCCATACCATCCTCGACCTCCCCGGCGGCACGTTCCAGGGGGCGGGCGTCAAGACCGTCGTGCTCTTCTTTGAGAAAGGCAGTAAAACCCGCAACATTTGGTACTATCAGCTTAATCCCGGCCGCAACCTCGGCAAGACCAACCCCCTCAATGATGATGACCTCGCCGAATTCGTCAAACTTCAGAAAACCTCCGCCGACTCTCCCCAATCATGGAGCATCGACGCCAAAACCATCGACGCCGCCACCTGCGATCTTTCCGTCATGAATCCCAATGGCCGCAAGGAAGTGAACCATCGCAGCCCCAAAGACATCATCAAGGAAATCGCCGCTCTCGATGCCCAAAGCGCCACGGTGCTCGATAAAATCCGGGGGTTGCTGGACTAAGTCTCATAAGACCTATAGGACCTATACGACCTATGCAAAATAGTGACCATAAAACCTTTATCCCGCCTCATGGCCATTATCAGGCCTTGCTTTCCTATCAGAAAGCCGAGGTGGTCTATGATCTGACCTTCCGCTTTTGTCAGCGGTTTCTGCGAAAAGGCGACCGAACCATCGATCAGATGGTCCAGGCCGCCCGCAGTGGCAAGCAGAATATTATCGAAGGCAGCAAAGCCTCCGGCACCTCCAAGGAAACCGAGATCAAACTGACCAATGTGGCGCGGGCCAGCCTCGAGGAATTACTCGAAGATTATCGCGATTATCTGCGTGTGCGAGACCTGACCCTCTGGGGCAAAGATAGCCCTGCCGCCCGCGCCGTGCGGCGGCTGGGCGCCAACAAGGAAAATAAGTCCTATGAGACCTATAGGCCCTATGTCGAGGGCCGGTCTGCCGAAACCGTCGCCAATATCGCCATCTGCCTGATTCATCAGACCAATTATCTGCTGGATCAACAACTCCGCCGCCTGGAACAGGATTTTCTCAAAGACGGCGGCCTCCGCGAGCGGATGACCAAAGCCCGCCTCCAATCGCGGGACCAGCAGCGGCAACAACGGGGGCGGCTATGAAGAAGGGTTGGGAAATAAAGAGGCTGGGGGATATATGTGACGTTTTGGATAGCAAACGTAAACCAATAACAAAAAGAGATAGAATTGCGGGTAAATATCCATACTATGGCGCAACAGGCATTTTAGATTATGTCCATGATTATATTTTCAATGAGAAACTAATTCTGATTGGAGAAGATGGCGCAAAATGGGGATCCGGAGAAAACACGGCTTTTATCGCGGAAGGTAAATATTGGGTAAACAATCACGCACATGTCATAAAACCTGATAGGTCAGTTGTGCTAGATAACTGGATTGTTCACTTTTTGATTTTCAGTGATTTGCATAAATATGTGACAGGACTTACTGTTCCAAAATTGAACCAAGAAAAAATGCGGAGTATTACCCTTCCTCTCCCTCCCCTCCCCGAACAAAAGCGGATTGTGGCCCTTCTCGATGAGGCCTTTGCGGGCATCGCCACGGCCAAAGCCCATGCCGAAAAAAATCTCCAAAACGCCCGCGAACTCTTTGAAAGCCACCTCAATGCCATCTTTACCCAACGGGGTAAAGGGTGGGAATTCAAGAAAATTGATGAAATTGCCAAGCACTCCCTTGGTAAAATGCTTGACAAAGCTAAAAATAAGGGGGAATTGAAACAATACTTACGAAATATTAATGTTCGCTGGTTCAAATTCGACTTATCTGACCTTCTTCAAATGCCTTTTCTTCCAAGCGAGACAGATAAATACACCGCTGTAAAAGGAGATCTTTTAATTTGCGAAGGCGGTTATCCTGGACGGGCTGCAATCTGGAATGAAAACTATCCAATCTATTTTCAGAAAGCTCTGCACCGTGTGCGTTTCCATGAGCTGGAGCATAACAAGTGGGTTCTTTATTACTTATATGCTAAAGACAAGTGCGGAGAACTAAAGCGGTATTTTAGCGGAACGGGCATCCAGCATTTTACGGGTGAAGTACTATCTCGATTTAAGATCCCCTTGCCCCCACTACCAGAGCTACGCAGATCAATTTCGAAGCTTGAAAAGCTTTTAGTAGAAACCCGCCGTCTTGAATCCATCTATCAGCAGAAACTCGCCGCGTTGGAGGCGTTGAAGAAATC
>CAZMMI010000566.1:0-2316 GCA_964567255.1 uncultured Anaerolinea sp. | reverse complement strand
CCACGGTTCGGAAGTCTGGAGAACGGATCTAACCACCAATCAAACAGATTTATTTATTGATCTGGATTCTGGCCCCTATTCATCCTCCCCGGAGCGGTTTACCACCTTTGATAACAGATTGCATTTTGTGGGCTCAAGATTGCAACAATCAACAGACGGAACAATCGAAGGGACGACTCGAAACACTTATGGGTCTTACCTGGAATCACCTTTCTTTGAATTTAACAACAGTCTTTATTCATCACGGGTTTTGTATAATCCCTATTCCAACACCGCGGATTATTATCTAACCTGGTTCGGGCCAGGTGGAAGTGGGCGATCATACGGCATTCGACCTGGGGCGTTCATGGCCGTTTACAACGACCGGTTGTATTTTTCGGGCAGGCAGCTAGACGCCGGTGCAGAATTATGGTGCACGTCTGGGACGTCCGAAAGCATCCAATTGGTGAAAGACTTCTATACTGTAGGGAATTCGTACATTGGAAAACTTGCTACTTATAATGGGTTGCTCTATTTCATGGTTTACGACTCTGAACATGGTAAACGCTTGTGGGTCACCGATGGCAGCGAAGCTGGAACGATCCCTATTTTTGCCCCACTTGAAACGGACGCAAATCTTCAAATTCTCGCAGCGATCCAACCCTCAGGCGCAGGCAACCCGGGTGGTTTATTCTTTGAAGTGGAAGGTCAACAGGAGGATCGTAAACTCTGGCGAGTGGGCAGTGAAGGCAGCATTGACATGATCGCCGACCTCGTCGGAACAACTTCTCCCACGGAGTTAGGAGATACCTCGCAGGGTATTCTTTTTAATGGGCGATATTATTTCCACGCTTGGGATGTCGAACATGGAATTGAGCTTTGGCAATCGGATGGAACGGTCGCCGGGACGACAATCATTACAGATATTAACCCTGGATCAAGCAGCAGCCTGCCTTTGGACTTCACCAAATGCGCCGACTGGCTGTGTTTTACCGCAGATAACGGCGTTAACGGAAGGGAATTATGGAGAACGGATGGAACCGCAGGCGGGACAAGCCTGGTTGTGGATCTGAACACTCAGCCGGCCAACGCCTTTCCACGGAAATTTACCAGAGCCGGGAACCTCACTTACTTCATGGCCAATGATGGGGTAGTAAGGCCCAATCTTTGGCGCACAGATGGCACGTCTGAAGGGACGATCCCTCTAAACATCAATCCGAATGCGATGTTTGAAACTGACAGAAGCGAATTTAACAGTTGGGTGGCAATGGGTTCAACCCTTTTCTTTACCGCGGGCGATTCCGAGCATGGATTGGAGCTGTGGCGATCAGGTGGAGCTCCTGAGAATACAGGCATCGTAAAAGATATTTTGGAAGGTAGCTCAGGCTCGGGCCCCACGCGGCTGACGGTCGCGAAATCGGAACTTTACTTCACCGCTAAGGCGGTAGACTCTGGAGAAGGCCTGTGGGTCTCCGATGGAACTTCAGGCGGAACATACAAGGTGTGGGATCTCTCTGGCTCCAGCACAGACTACTTTAGGTATATATTTACGGCTGGTGAGCAGGCTTTCTTTGACGTTTATCGGGGTGTTTCTGAAAGCTGTGAGTTTTGGACAACAAACGGACAGACCACTGGAACAAGAAAACTGTCAGATGATCTCTGTGTCTATAAAGCCGCTGAAATGGATAATCTGTTGTACTTTTCCGCGAAACAGATCGACAGCGACGGTCGCTATAAATTGTATAAAAGCGATGGGACAGTCAATGGCACTATGGAGGTGCCATTGAAGACCACGGATGGAAACCCAATCATAACCTACTCAATTAACAATATTTCGACAAGCAATAGCGGAGTGTTTTTAATTGCCCGTGGATCCTTTTCTGGTTTGGGTTTGTTTTTCATCCCGCGAGGAGGTACAGAAGGCAAGCTCGTCCGCTCGTCCGATTACGTCAACCCTTCTTCGATCACCAGTTTTAATCAATATGTAGCCATCTTGATGTATACATATTATTCTGGAAGCGAACCTGGTACCAGGATATGGATTAGCGATGGAACCGCAACAGGCACTCATCAAGTTCTCGGTGATTTCAAAAATCCAGCCGATTTGATGCCCTTTGGCGACACCCTTTTCTTCTCAGCGACTGACTTGACACATGGGCGGCAAATCTGGCGAGTAAATGGACGCAACCCAGAAGCACAGCGAGTCAGCGATTACGCGCAAGAATTTTGCACAAACTCACCAACGTATTCCAACAATCCAATACTATTCACGGCATTCTATTCCGGATTGTTCCTCGTTCCTCTTAATGATGCGATTTCTGACCCACCTGGAAATGG
>CAZMMI010000565.1:0-2322 GCA_964567255.1 uncultured Anaerolinea sp. | reverse complement strand
ATCACTACCTCTCCATTGGCCGTCACATACTGGTGATAGGTTGGATAAAAGCCTAAAGCATCCGTAACCGCATTGGACGGCCACCAGGCTGGCGGCGGATTGGTAACCACCTCACCCATATCTACCACACTTGGCAGCAGGTTTCCGTCCGCGTCAAAGACATTCTCCCAGGGGTTTATCCCACTTTGGGCGATCGCTCCGGACACAAAAGCGAACCCCTGGCTCAACGCCAGGATGATCGCCAAGAACAATTGCGTAACAAATTTGAGTTTCATACATGCTCCTTTCACTCAACACGTCAAGGCACCGAAACCGTTGGAGTCAACATCTTCCAAAGTTCCTCGGAAGGAACCAACGGCAGCGCCGTTTCAAATACCCAATTGCCATCCTCATCTTGAACCAATATCGCCGTGGTGATATCGATCTTTTCTTCCCCCCACCCACTGGTTTGGATCTCCACCGCCCAGATCTGTTGCGCAGGCTTGCCTTCCCCGGCGGCAGTCTCACTCACGATCTTCCGCGCAGTCGCTTCGCAAACCTGGCCGGCCTGGTACTTTTCCAAATTAGCCTGGATACCCTTGGTGTACATCGCTTGGGCAATCTGGCAGCCATCTACCGTGCTGACCGCGCACACCTTCTCAAGCCATGCCTCTACTCCGGCTTCGTAGCTCACTGTTAGCAGGGTTTCTACACCGACTTCGGCCACCGCGCCCGCAGGATCCATCACCGGTCCGCCCGCACCGCCAGCCAGGTTTAAGAACCATCCAAAGGCACCGCTGCCAATGAACAGCGCTATCGCCGCCAACAACACCACAATCGCTAATACTTGTTTCATGATCCTTTGCTCCTTTTTTTCCATTCGTTTTTGTATCCAACAGCCTTCTTCATCCCTAATGCTCTCCCTTTCCCGCCATCGGGCGGTTAAAACAAAAAAGTCGAACAATCGTCCCGCGTTTTCTCCCGTAGACATGATTGTTCGACCAATTGGCTGCGCTCCAGCACTACTTACCACCGGCGCAAAATGGGCATGGCCTTTTTCAGTTGTAATTTAATTATAATACTATTCCGACTACATCCTTTTCATCCTTATCGTTACACACTTATACATCGGCAACGAGCGTGCAAAGAATCCACTATCCTTAACCATGAAACAGAGGGACACCGTCGCGCACAGTCAGAAGTATTTCGTTATTGGAATTAACCTGAATGCGATCTCGGCTAATAAGGCTTCGGCAATCCTATTGAAAAAAGACAAACCCGGAGTACTCGAGCCATTCTTCAATTTCGCGATGGAAGGTTGCCGGATCTCCACCAATTCGGGAAGCTGAGTCTAGTTTAATTTATACCCATACGAAGGCGGGATTTCTGATACCCAAGCACTAGTTGCTTCGCAAAAGCCCGAAATTCCGAGATCTCAAACTTTTCGCCTTCCCAATTTTCAAATTGTGTCATTTTCATTTGAGGCTTATGGCACCTCCCTACGGAATGGCAGTATCAGGATAGTTAACTGGTAACGCAGGACATGCCTTCGATTTCCCATCTCGAATCACCCACCAGGTCCAACTTTCGCGCTCAACCGCTTCCCAGAATAATGGCAGGAAGTTACGCCATTCCCCTTTTTTGTCAATTGGAATGTTTCGGTACAGCAAGCTATCATGGTTATGCTCATTTCGCGCGAAATCACTTTCCGGGTATATCGCTACGATAGTTGCACCTATTGCGGACCGGGGGATAACGATTGGTATACCAAACAGCATTTGTGAGATAACGCATGCATGCCCGGACTTGTCCTTCCCGGTGGCATACTTACGCTCATCCAGCTTCTTCCAAGACTCAAACCGATCCTTATAAAATTCCCGGTAGGTCATCCCTTGCGCTTCCGGCACCACCATCGGCTGCCCGCTCCGGTACACGCAGTAACCCACCGTCGTCAGAACGCCCACTAGCAGCAGCACCCCGGCCACCTTCACCAGCAGCCACAGAACCTTAAACGGAAAGGCCACCACTACCTTCACTCTCTGCCAAAACGTGCTTTGGTTTTCTTTCCGTTCCACCGAGTCCATGCTTGCCTCCATGTTCAATAGTCTTTTGTTCCCCAACCGGACACCACTTCTTACCGCTCAGCCGCCCCTTGCCGCTTATTCTCTCATCGCGCAAGGAATTCTCCTAGAAAATCTATTCTACTACATCACCACGGCGAATCTTCCAAATCCGCCAGCTGTTCTCTTGCCGATTGGATCAACCCTACCGCTGCTTCGTAATTCTCGCGCCTGGGCGCGCTGATCCACTCCAGCACCCCGCGAGAGGCATCCAGATAAGCCA
>CAZMMI010000564.1:0-2328 GCA_964567255.1 uncultured Anaerolinea sp. | reverse complement strand
TATCACAAATCTTTTCGGGGGTGTAGGGGTTAATCCAAAGGGCAATGAATTTGTAAGTTTAATCGCCTTTTTGGAGCGAAGATTTCATCCTCGTAGATCCGCCGGTCGGATTGTTATTGAGAGGCGACTTGCGGTATACTGATCATGAAATACGATCATTTTTGGCTGTTTTTGACGAAGGAGGCAACATGCTCAGCACTGCACGTCATTTGCTCGAAGTGAAGGGATACGATCTGTGGTCGATTTCCCCCAATGCAACCGTATATGATGCTTTGCGGATGATGGCAGACAAGGGTGTCGGCGCCCTGTTGGTGATGGATGGCGACAAAATGGTTGGTATCCTTTCCGAGCGGGATTACGCGCGCAAGGTTATTCTGGTTGGCAAGACTTCGCGCGAGACGCTGGTCAAAGAAATTATGAGCAGCACCGTCTACACCATTCACCCGGAACAGACGGTTGAAGAGGCGATGGAGATTATGACCAACCGGCACATCCGCCATGTCCCGGTTGTGGACGGCGAAGAGGTGCTGGGGATGATCTCGATCGGTGACGTAGTGAAAAATATCATCTTCCGTCAGCGGCAGACGATTAAGAAACTGAGCTCTTAACCCAGAGCCATCGCGCAGCCATCTCCACGGGGATCGCTGCCACCCCATAGAACGCCCGATTGGGGGTCGCGGAAAATGACCGCGCCGCGCCCAAACAACTGGCGGCTCATGCCGCCGGTGGGCTGCACGCGGTGCCCCATGCTCGCCAGCGCCGCCATCGTCTCGACCGGGATGCCCAGTTCCAGGGCTACCTGACTGTGAGACTCGTCCGGCTCGATGCAGAAGCGAGGCCGGTCGACCGCCGATTGCGGGTCAAGTTGATCATCCACCAGGGCCACGGCTACTTGCATGTGGCCCTGCGGCTGCATAAAGCCGCCCATGACGCCGTAGCTGGCGAACAGGCTGCCGTCCTCCTCGCGGGTGATCATGGAGGGGATGATGGTGTGATAGGGACGCTTGCCGGGGGCCAGGGCGTTGGGGTGCTGGGGGTCGAGCGAGAAGTTGTGCCCGCGGTTTTGCAGGGTGAAGCCTCTGCCACGCGGAACGATGCCCGTGCCAAAGCCCATGTAATTGCTGTTGATAAACGAACACGCGTTGCCTTGCCCATCTACTACGCTGAAGTAGACCGTGTCGGAGGAAGCAAAGGGCACGCCGTGCTGTATTTGAGGATTGGCGTGCCGCGGGTCGATGAGCTTGCGGCGCTGTTCGGCGTACTCTTTGGAGAGCAGATCGACCAGCGGAGCGGGGGCGAAGTGAGGGTCGGCCACATAGCGGCGGGCATCGGCAAAGGCCAGGCGCATGGCTTCAATCATCAAATGTAGACGATGGGGAGAGAGGGCCGGGAGCGAAGCCAGATCGAAGCCTTCTAGCAGGTTGAGAGCCAGCAGCGCTGCCAGGCCTTGCCCGTTGGGCGGGCATTCCCAAAAGCGCAGCCCACGGTAAAGGGTGCTGATGGGTTCGATCCAGGTGGAGGTGTGGGCGGCGAGGTCGTCCAGTTCCAGGCAGCCGCCGGCTTCACGCAGCACCGCGACGATGGAATGGGCAATGGGGCCGCGGTAGTAGACTTCTTTGCCCTCGAATGCGATGAGGGTGAGGGTTTGGGCCAGCCCCTCATTGCGGAATATTTCTCCCGCAGCCGGCGCGCGCCCGTCAATGGTCATTTCGGCGCCGTTGACTGCCGTGCTCAGTTGGAGGGCGGCGCCGGAGCGCCAACTGGCTGCGGTGAGCGGGGCCACGGGGAAACCTTCATGGGCCAGCTCGACCGCCGGGCCGAGGGTTTTGACGAGGGGCAGCTTGCCAAAGCGTTCCACCAGATCGCACCACGCGGCGCAAGCCCCCGGCACGGTGACAGTGTAGGGGTGGAAGCGGGGTAGTTCGCGGTCCAGGCCTTCGCGCTTGAGGCGCTCGAGGGTGAGAGCGGCGGGGGCGCGGCCCGAGCCGTTGAGGGCATGAACCTGGCCGGTTTTGGCCTCGTAGTAGAGCGCGAAAGCATCTCCGCCCAGGCCGGTGCTGGTGGGCTCGGTGACGTTGAGGGCAGCGGCGGTGGCCACGGCGGCATCGGCGGCGTTGCCGCCCATCTGCAGCACCTTCAGCCCGGCGGCCACAGCCAGCGGCTGCGAGGCCGCCACCATGCCCGCGCGGCCAAGCACGGGCGAGCGGCGCGAGTTGAATTCGAGTTCGATGGGTTTCATGGGGATATTGTAGCAGGGTTGAAAAAGAAAGGACAGGCAACCGCAGTGCGGTTACCTGTCCTTGGGTAGGGCGTCCCCGGTCAAGGGGA
>CAZMMI010000563.1:0-2335 GCA_964567255.1 uncultured Anaerolinea sp. | reverse complement strand
AGAAGGTTACGTCGTTCAGGTAGTGTCCTTCGCCACCGAAATCACCGACGTTACCGCCGGCATTAATGTTAGCTCACTGGGCGAAACCGGCTACTCCTACATCGTCGATCCGGATGGCTATCTCATTGCCCACCCCGATGCCTCGCTAACATCAACCGACCTCCTCGACTACAGCCAGTACCCGCCGGTAAAGTTTATGCGCGAAGGTGGCCGCGGGCTGTACACCTTCACCGACGAAAATGGCGAAGCGTGGTATTCCTATGTTGACCAGTTGGAAAGCGGCCACGGTGTCGTCATCCAGCAGGCCGCTCGAGAAGTTTTAGCTGCCCAAACCGATGCCCGTCGCGCCAATACTGTCGGAATTGTCATCTCATTAACCACAACGCTCATTGCCGCCTGGCTCCTCATCCGTCGCACCCTCAAACCGGTTGAAGAGCTAACTCTGGCAGCCGAGAAAATGTCCAGCGGTGACCTGAATCAGCGGGTGGATATCAATCGCGGTGATGAAATCGGTAGTCTGGCAAATGCGTTCAACCTCATGGCCTCCCAGTTGAAAGGCATTTTCGGTTCACTGGAAAGCCAGGTGCAAGATCGCACCCGCATGCTGCAAATCAGCTCCGACGTCAGCCGCAACCTGTCCACCATCCTCAACCCCCAACAACTGGTACGCGAGGTGGTTGAGCAGTTGAAGAACGCCTTCGGCTATTACCACGCTCACATTTACCTGCTGGACCAGGCCAACAAAAATCTGGTCATGGCCGGCGGAACCGGTGAAGCGGGTCAAATCATGTTGGAACGCGGCCACAAGTTGAGCCCCGGCCAGGGTCTGGTCGGCAGAACCGCCGAATCCAAACAACCCGTGCTGGTTCCTGATGTTACCACCGCCGAAGGCTGGCTGCCCAACCCTCTGCTGCCCGATACCCGCGCGGAAGCAGCCGTGCCCATCATGATGGGCAATGATGTCCTGGGCGTGCTGGATGTGCAGCACAATGTCACCGGCGGCCTTTCGCAGCAAGATGTAGACCTGCTGCAAGCCATCGCCAACCAGGTTGCCATCGCGCTGCGAAATGCTCAAGCCTACACCGAAGCGCAGCAACGCGCCGAGCGTGAAAGCCTCGTGGCGAACATTGCCGCGCAAATTCAGCGTGCCGGCACGGTCGACGAGGTCTTGCAAACAGCCCTCACCGGCCTGAACCAGGCCCTGAAATCCGACCGCGCAGCGGTTGAACTGCATTCTCCGGCTTCACGAAAGACTGAAAACTCGTAAAGCGGCAGGGAAAGGAAACAATTATGAATTCTCAAACTCCTCCCCCTCTCTCAGGAACCTCCTGGTTGAAAAGCGCGTGGAATTCGGTCCGCCTGTTCTGGAATAAACTCACCCGCCCCAGCCAGTACGTCACTGAGGTCGGTCAACGTCACCAGGCATCCCTGACCGCTTCGCTGGCTCTCGTTTTGTTCATCTTGTGCATCGTCGGTGCCTTGACCACTGGTATTCCCAGCGGAAACCTATTGGACCCCATAGTCCTAACGTTTGTCGTCCTTGGTTTTTTCACGCTCTTGACATACTTCCTGGCACGCACACGCCATCACCAAATTGGCGCTTTCATCATGATTGCCACGACCTTCTCGTTAGGTTTTGGGCTGGTCACCTTCGGTGGCAGCAATCCCATCTCTGCATTCTTGACCACAGCACCGCTGGCCTTTATTCTGTCCGTCGGCCTGTTGAGCGTCCCTGCTCAAATTGTGCTTCTGGTTCTTAATATTATTTTGATATCGTTGCTACCCATCATAGAACCACAATGGGCAGAGGACGTCGGAATTGTCACTGGCCAAATAAATGCCATGGGAATGTTGGCCATCATCATCACCGCCGCCCGCAACGCCATTGAGCGCGCCCGTCTCCAAGAACTTCAACTGGTGAATGAACAATTAAACGATTTGAGCGCAGGCCTGGAATTGCGCGTTTCAGAGCGTACCCAGGACATCGCCCTGGCAGCCGAAGTTGGCCGCCGCCTCTCACGATCACAAGACCCGGCTACCCTCCTGGCAGAATCGGCGGAATTGATCCGCGAGCGCTTCGATCTTTACTACGTGCAGGTCTACCTGGTGGATGATGAAGCCAAAAACCTGATCTTGCGCGCCGGAACGGGCGAAGCGGGCCGCGAACTGCTCGAACGCGCTCACCGTCTACCCCTCGACCTGACCTCCATCAACGGCACCGCCGCTGTCGAGCGGCACGCCGTCATCGTCTCAGATACGTCCAAAAACCGCATGTTCCGGCCCAATCGCCTGCTCCCCGAAACCCATTCCGAAATGGCCGTCCCGCTCATTTCCG
>CAZMMI010000562.1:0-2349 GCA_964567255.1 uncultured Anaerolinea sp. | reverse complement strand
TGAACCACTCTCAGGTCCACGCCCATGTTGGTGGCCGCGTAGGCCATGATTTCTGGCACACCGAGGTAGTCCTTGTCCCATTTCGAGAGTTTAATTTCAGGTCTGAGCAGCAGTTTCAGGCAGAGGGCGACCAGCTGGGGCGCGGTCATGATCTCGATCCGGTCCTGGATGATCTTTCCGATGCCGTCCACATCCTCGCCGGCGACATCAACCAGGTCATCACGGTCCGATTGATCCACCAGGTGCCGGGCAATGATGCGCAACTCGAGGGTGCCTGGGGGATCCGGGATCGCCTCGAGCACTTTGTGAACGATCCCTTCCCGCACCAGCTCCGCAATTTTGGCCTGCTCCTTCTCCGCTTTTTGGGCGGCGATATCCTCTGCGGAGCTGGCTGCAGGCTTGTGGATGGCATGTACCGTACACTTGGGGTCGTCACAAATGATCTTGGTGCTCCCGATTCCCGAGAATCCCTCTATGACGATCGCTTTGCGCGCCGACGGGCAGTCCGAAATGTTTTCCACTTCGCGATATTTTCCGATTCCCAAGGCCTCAGGGTCAGCAGGTTTGCCTGATTTCGTGGATATCTTCGCCAATGGCGCGCCCTTTTTCTGTGCGGCTGCCAGCTTGCGTTCAATGTGGGCCTGCCTCTTGCGGGCGTAGCAGTCGCGGTCCGTACAGGTGTCCTTCTTTGTGATATCAGGGAACAGCTGCGGCGAGAATCCGGTCCGTTTTGGGCACTCGATACAGCTTCCCACCCCATCCAGAAGGCTTTCGTCCTTGATGGAGAAGGGAGCCTTTTTCAGGTCGAGATGGATAGAGCTTTCGATCCATGCGGCCAGGCTGCGGACCGAACTGATTTCCATCTCTTCTTTGCCGTCAGGTCTCCAGACCTCGGTGTAGTGCGCGTCGAGGGCCGCTACCTGGTCCGCGGGCTGCAGCCGGGCCAACAGGATCGCGTGGCTGAAGGTGATCTCATCGCTTTCGAGCAGGCGGCGCGCCTCATCGATCAGATCCAGCAGTTTCAATCGCTGATACACATAGGCCTCGGATTTGCCGATCTTGGCCGCGAGGGAAGGGACGTCGTAGGCTGTTCGATCCAGCATGAGCTGGTACCCGTAGGCTTCCTCCATCGGCTGCAGGTCCTTGCGCTGGACATTCTCGATGAGCTGGATCTCCAGGGTCTCCTGGTCATTCAGGTCGCGCACGATGGCCGGCACGCTGTCCAGGCCCGCGGCCCGGGCGGCGCGATACCTGCACTCTCCCGCAATGATTTCGTAGGTATTGTCGGCTCCCGGGCGCACGAGGATGGGCTGGAGTACCCCTTTTTCGCTGACGCTGGCAGTCAAATCCTCGAGGTCTTTGAAATTCTTCCGGGGATTGGTCAGCGATGGCCTCAATTCACTGATGGGAATTATCTGATATCCTTCCACACGTACCTCCTATATTTCGATGTCATGAATGGCTTCCATATGGGCTTCGTAGTTGAGCTCATCGTGGAAGGTCTTCCCACACTCGGTGCAGACCCATTCCGCTTTCTTGGCTGCCGTGCCGCCGTGGTGGATTTCGTTGTGCTGGGCGAGCTGCGCGGCCGTCATGAATTTTGCGCGACAGGCTTCGCAGGGATAGTTCAGATCCGGGGCAGAGCGCCGGTCTTTGGTCTTCTTGGCTTGCGGGGCGGGGGTGCCTCTGGAGCTCCAGGTGACTCCGGTGGTGGGAGAGCCCTGCATCACCACTGAGTTGGTCTTCTTGAGGCGGGTGAGATGGTATCCCACACAGCTCTCGCTCACGTGCACTGCCTCCGCGATCGCCGTGCGCGTGGATCCGGGATGGCCGACGATGTGCTCCAGGATCCTCTGGCGGGTGCTGGATTCGGCCGGGATCGTCGCCCTGGGCGCGCGCTGCTTCCTGGCCGGTTTTTTCGGGGCCGGCGCCGCCCGCTTTTTGGGTGCCTCTCCCTGAGAGATTTTGGACGGCGCCGTTCCCGCTGCCGTCATTTCCGTCGCAGCCGATCTCCCGCTACCGGTCGCCGCCAGGCAGAGTTCCCGGAGTGCTGCGACCGTGGCGGCGATACGTGCACCCTCGGCCTCCAGGTCGGCAATGACCGGGGCCAGATTCCGATTCAGATCCATCATGGTCCTCCCCAAAATGACGTCTACGTTGTCTACCGACAGGCCAGATCAGGCACACAAATCCGTTGACGTCTGTTGACGTGCGGACGTCCCAGCAGAGGGTTTTTTGAACCCTACCGTGCCGCTAAGTTGTTATTTATCAACAGGTATGGGAGCGGGCAGGCAACTCATAATCAGCGGGTCGGGGGTTCAAGTCCCTCTGGGCCCACCACAAAACAAA
>CAZMMI010000561.1:0-2360 GCA_964567255.1 uncultured Anaerolinea sp. | reverse complement strand
CCGGCGTGAGGGGGCAGTTATGGTATACTTTCCTCGACGAACCCCCAGCCAGGAAATCCATGAAGCTCATTATTCAGATCCCCTGTTATAACGAAGCCGATATCCTCCCTCACACGCTCGGCACGCTGCCCCGCGAGGTGGAAGGATTTGACCGGGTGGAAATCCTGGTGATTAATGACGGCAGCCGGGACAACACCGTTGAAGCAGCGCGGGCCGCCGGCGCAGACCATGTGCTGTCGCTGCCCAACCATCTGGGGCTGGCGCGGGCTTTCTCGGCGGGGCTGGATGCCAGCCTGCGTCTGGGAGCCGATGTCATCGTCAATACCGATGCCGACGATCAGTATTTCGCCGGAGATATCGCCACCATCGTGGCGCCCATCTTGAAAGGCGAAGCGCAGATTGTGGTGGGGGATCGGGGGGTGGCCAATCTGGAACATTTTGCGCCTATCAAGCGCGTCTTGCAGGTGTGGGGCAGCAAGGTGGTATCCAAGGCGGCGGGCATCTCGGTGCCCGATGCGACCAGCGGCTTCCGCGCCATCACCCGCGAGGCCGCTCTGCGCACGCTGGTGCTCAGTGAGTATTCTTACACGCTAGAAACCCTCATCCAGGCGGGGAACACGCACGTTTCGGTCAAGTCTGTGCCCATCCGCACCAACCCGCCCACGCGCCCCTCGCGCCTGATCCGCACGGTGACCAATTACCTAAAGAACTCCTCGGTGACCATCGTGCGCTCTTATGCCATGTACCGCCCGCTGCGGGTGTTCAGCCTGGTAGGTGGTTTAATCCTGCTGGCGGGTGTGGCACTGGGCGTGCGCTTCGTGATCACGCGCTACATCCTCGGGAATGATGTCAACCAGGTGCAGTCGCTGATCCTGGCGGCCATCCTCACCATTGTGGGCTTCCAGACGCTGATGATCGGCCTGGTGGCGGATCTGATCGCGTTCAATCGGAAGATTCTGGAAGAGGTGCTGTATCGGCAGCGGAGGGGGGAGACTCCGACTGGATCTGGTAAAACAAATCTAGAACAATCGTGATATGAAATCCAGACTGTGGAGAATACTCTTGTTCGCCGTAATCAGCAGCCTGATCTTATCGGGTTGTGGGTCGTTTTCCAATTCTGAGCAGTTAGATTCCTCTGAAACAATCTATGCGGATAGCACATATCCTGTTGGTCAAACCTGCTACGCGAGTTTCAATGGCTTGACTGGGATCGATGTTTACCTCGAACCTCCCAAGGATCTGCAAGGCGATGTCACGTTGCATGTTCGCCAGAGCCCACATGACACCACCGACCTTGCATCTGCAAGCCTGCCTGCTGACCAACTCAATGGACCAGGATATTACCGATTCTCCTTCCCAGCGATCAAGCAATCCACGCTCAAGGGGTACTACTTTTTCATCGCCGTTACTGATCCAGACACAATCGTTGTCAAAGCTGGGCCTGGAGCGGGTTACGTGGATGGTTCGGCCTATCGCGACCACGAACCCATTGACCAGCAAGTTGCCTTTCGGCTGGCTTACGACATTCCTCAAGCCATAGGTGGCCTGCTCTTAGAGGGTCTCCGCTGGATCTATTTCTTGCTGGTTATGATCTTCCTCTATGTTTTACCCGGCTGGGTCTTGCTTCCATTGGCGCTGCCTTCCGTAAAGTCTATGGATTGGTTTAGCCGGGTGGCCTTATCTGCCGGGGTGAGTCTGGTCGTTTATCCCATTCTGTTTTTGTTCACCCACATTATTGGAATTCAAGCAGGCGCATTTTATGCCTGGATCCCTGGTGGGGCTGCGCTTGTTTTTCTCCTCTATCCATTATGGATTCGGCGCAAGACCCTCTTGCCATTGAAAATTCGGTTGCCCAAACTAACCGCTGAAAGCATTGCCTTATTTTTTGTAGTGAGCTTGATCATCTTTTCAAGATTTTGGGTAATCCGGACAGTCAACGCTCCGTTTTGGGGAGACTCCTATCAGCACACGATGATCACGCAGCTACTCATCGACCATAAGGGGCTGTTTTCATCTTGGCTTCCCTACGCGGACCTACACTCTTTCACCTATCATTTTGGTTTCCATGCTGCCACGGTCGTCTTTCACTGGGTGACCAATCTGGGCGCTATCCAATCCACGTTGTGGGTTGGACAAATCCTAAACATCCTGGCTGTCCTGGCGGTGTACCCACTCGCAGTACGCTTTACTGGGCAGCGATGGGCAGGTGTCGTGGCAGTATTGTTCGCGGGGCTGCTCTCTGATTACCCGATGTTTTATGTAAATTGGGGCCGATATACGCAGTTGGCTGGGCAGGTAATCTTACCGGCAGCGATCGTGATGATTTTCGAAGCGTTTGAACGCGAGAAAGCGGATTATCG
>CAZMMI010000560.1:0-2361 GCA_964567255.1 uncultured Anaerolinea sp. | reverse complement strand
CGCCCTGCCCGCCGCCCCATTCTGGGACTTCGAGCGCTTCAACCCGCTTTATTTCCAGCGTCTCGAACAGCGCATCCGCGACCTGCGTGATCGCGGCATTGAAGCCGACCTGATCCTCTTCCACCCCTACGATTTCGGCGCCTGGGGCTTCGACCGCCTGCCCCCTGCTGCCCGCGAGCGCCTCCTGCACCATCTCGTAGCCCGCCTGTCCGCCTTCCGCAACTTGTGGTGGTCATTTGCCAACGAATATGACTTTGTCCTCGACCGCAGCATGGAAGATTGGGATCACGACATGCAGCTCGTCCAAGCGCTAGACCCCTACAACCACCTGCGCTCCATCCACAACTGCTTCACATTCTACGACCACAGCAAGCCCTGGGTCACCCATTGCAGCATCCAGCATAGTCGACTCGATCTCGTCCCAGCCTGGCTGCGCCAGTATGCCAAACCCGTAGTGGTAGATGAATGCGGCTATGAGGGCGACATCCCCCTCCTGTGGGGCGACCTTTCGCCCGAAGAACTGGTGGTTCGCTTCTGGCTCGGCTTCGCTTCCGGAGGCTACGTTGGACACGGCGAAACCTACCTGAACGACCAGGAGCAACTGTGGTGGTCCAAGGGTGGCAGGCTGGTGGGGCAAAGCCCCGCCCGCATCGCCTTCCTGCGCCAGATCATCGAGCAAGCCCCCAGCGGCTTGCTGCCCCTCAAGCAAACCGACACCAGCCAACCCGGCCCAGCCCCAGAGTTGTTCGACCATCCCGAGGCCGTCCGCTCCCTGATTCCCGAAGGTCTATGGAATATGGAAGCAGGCGGATATTACAATACCGATTACTTCCTGCTGTACTTCGGCATGCACCAGCCCCGCCTGCGCAACTTCAACCTGCCCGGAGGCCGCTTCCAAATCGATGTCATCGACACCTGGAATATGACCATCCAACGCGCCGCCGACCAGGCCCACGGCAAGATCAGCGTGGACTTGCCCGCACAAAAATATATGGCGATCCGCATCCAAAGAATCGCTTGACCTCCCGACTAGAAATGGAAGATACCCGAAAATGAGATGTTGCGGGGCCCGAAGCGCCCCGCAACGCCTCATTTTCGGAAACTTCTTGATTTTTTCGTGTAATCCAGCGATTACAAATCTGCAAGGCACGCCCAAAATTGGTTAACATGTTAACCAATTGGCGCTATAATGTTGCCAACACTCCACCCGGAGTCTACACTTGCCACCCGAACATTGTTCCACAGGGGGTAACAAATGGCAGAAATCCGAGACATCTGGGCGCACGCCCATCACATGATTCGCTCCGCGCGGCAGCTCATCAACGAAAGCCTGCGCCCGCTCAACCTGAGCAGCGCTGAAGGTAATATCCTGCTCCACCTGCTCACCTCGCAGCAGGAAATGGGCCAGGAACAGCTCGTCGAGCAGTTAGACATCAGCAAACCGGCGGTGTCGCGAGCGCTCGATTCGCTGGAGAAAAAAGGCTACATTTCACGGGAGCAGAACCCCAATGACCGCCGCGCTTATCGAGTCTTGCTCACCGCCCAGGCACGCCAAATCGCCCCGGACGTTGAGCATACCTATAACCAATTGTATGTCATAGCTCTTCAGGGAATCTCTCCCGAAGAACTCGATACGTTTATCAAGCTGTTCCAAAGAATGTCTGAGAACTTTCGGAGTAAAACGGAGGTAAAAAGTGCTGCACAATGATCTTATCGGTATCGGCTTATATTTTGGCTTTATCGTCGCGCTTGGTCTTCCGGCCATCTTGCTCAAAGCTTTTTTCAAAATCCCCTTTGAGTTGATCCGCAAGACATATCACATGGTCATCACATTAACCATCCTCCCCCTGGTGACACTCTTTACGCATTGGTACATGGCTGTACTGGCGGCCCTCCTGCTCATGGTCATCGCCTACCCGGTCCTGGCTTTGATCGAAAAGACATCCGCCTACAAACGCATTGCCGTCGAACGCAAAGGGGGCGAGTTCAAAAACAGCCTCGTCATCGTCCAACTATCCATGGCTTTAATGATTTCTCTCTTTTGGGGATTGCTTGGCCCCGAATGGAAGTACATCGCCGTGGTAGCCATTTTAGCCTGGGGGTTTGGCGACGCCGCCGCCGCGCTGATTGGCAAAAAATTTGGCCGGCGGAAAATCCAACACCCGCGTATTGAGGGCGTAAAAACCTTTGAAGGCACCCAGGCCATGTACTTCACTGCCGGGTTAGCCATTTTTCTCACGCTCCTCTTCTACGCCGGACAAACCTTCCAAGTCAGCCTGGCCGTTGCAACCCTGGTCGCCCCGGTGTGCGCCTTCGTCGAGTTGTTCTCCAACCGGGGCATGGACACAATAACCGTGCCCA
>CAZMMI010000559.1:0-2369 GCA_964567255.1 uncultured Anaerolinea sp. | reverse complement strand
CGGAGTGAGGTAGGTGGTCTGCATCACATCTACGTCATTGCGCAGCATGTAATCGGTGCGCTGCTTCAGCTTTTGTGGTGTATCACCATCCATGCCGTAGATAAACGCCCCTAAGACGGCGATCCCGGCACGGTGGATGCGCTCAAAAGCCTGCGCATACGCGCCCACGCCCCGTTGCAGGTTGAGCCGCTTTTCCACTTCTTGCAGCGCATCGGCTTCCTCTGCTTCCAGACCAAGAAATACCATCTTGCAACCGGCTTTGGCCGCCCAAGATAAGACTTCCTCATCATCGCCAAAATTGATCGAGGCCTGGCAGAACCACCTTTTATCTAATTTGCGTTCCACCATGCCCTTGAACAACTCGAGGGCGGCCTGGCGCGATTCCAGACCATAGCCGATGATGTTATCATCCACGAAGAAGAGCATCTTCTGCGGGATGCATTCCAATTCTTCCAGGACTTCCGCGGTTGGACGGCGGCGATAGCGGTGACCATTGAAGGCCGTCACAGAGCAAAACTCGCAGTTCATCGGGCAGCCGCGCGAGGTTTGTACCGAAGCAAAAATATAGTCCGGGTGGAATAAATCTCGGCGTGGCGCAGGCATCCCAGCCAGGCCAGTCCACTCGCCCCGATATTCCCGTTGCAGCGTTTTGGTCTCAAAATCGGCAATCACTTGCGGCCAGACTCCTTCTGCCTCGCCAATGACTACCGTGTCCACGTAGTTGAGCGCTTCCTGCGGACACATCGAGCTATGAATCCCACCCATCACCACCGGCACGCCTCGCTGGCGATAAACCGCCGCAATTTCATAGGCCCGCGGCGCTGAGGCAGTGAAAGCGGTGATTCCCACCAGATCCGCCGGACGAAACTCGAAAGTCTCCCAGTTTTCATCCACAATCTCCACGTCCCAATGGTCCGGCGTCAAGGCTGCCACGATCCCCAGGCTGATGGGTGGAAAACGCGAGCTTTTGTTCACCGTCAGCCCGGTGCGCGCCGGATTGACCGGGTTAATCAAGACAAGTTTGTGTTTCATAATAATAGTTCCTTGATAACTACTCAGAAGTCGAAGAAGGTTCCCGAATTTGGGTTACATCCACCTCTGGCTGAGTAGTTGCATTCCTTGAAAAATTATTGCCAGGTGTACCCAAGGGCATGTGCAGCCTTGTGTAATAAGGCATGCAGTGTTTTCTGTTCTTCCTCGTCTAAAACCGCAAGGAAATCGCGCGTGTACTGAACGGTACCGGCGATAATGAACTGGTAGGCAGCCTGACCGCTTTCGGTCAGGTGCAGCCACCAGGTGCGGCGGTCATTTGCGTCTCGCTCCATGCGCACCAGTTCCTTTTGGGTGAGCCGCCGGACGTAGGTGGAGATCGTGCTGGGGGTGACATCCATCCGCCTGGCGAGTTCGCTCGATTGGATGGGAACTGATTGCCCGATGACCATCAACACGGCGCAGTCGTAAAGCGTCATGCCGGTCTGTTTGGGAGGATTCTCGCGGACCATGCGCACCTGGTACGCGTTGGTCAGGGAGAAAAGAGCTTGGTTGATTTGGAGAGCTTCTAGGTCGGTGATTTTCATAGCTTGTTTATAGTTTGATGAACTAATGATTAGATTATAAAACTATATTACGGTTTGTCAAGGTTTACATTGGTGAGGGGTGTGGTTCAAAGTTTTGCGTAGAAATCCGGCCAGGGCGCTGTTAGCGGATTTTGGAGCGGATTGAGCGGATTATTACCAAGCCAACCGCTTGTTGCATTAAAATACGAGCCTTTTCACGAAGTTTTGAAACGCTGGTGGCACACACGAGGATCAAGCGTTTTCAAAATCCGTTCAATCCGGTCCCGAATCCGCTGACAGATCAGTTTAGCCGGCAGCTCCGCAAAATATTGAACCGTACTCATTGGTGAGTTCATATAAGTGGCTAACAAAAATTGAGTAAATAACCACAGGCTTCGATATTCAAGGTGGAGGTTATCCATTTTGAATCGAAGCCTGTGGCGATTCTGGTAGCTTATTTGGGAATGAGCCAGGTGCTAGTCGGTATTAGTCAGTTTTGCCCAAGGAATTCAGTCTTTGGGTGATGGCAGCGATTTGTTCCTCTAGCCAACCCTTTTGCTGCTCCAGGGTTTGTTTTTCGTCCTCTGCCAAATACGGGGCGGACATCCAGCCCCGGCCTCTGCCTCCACCCTGGCGAAAGCCACGGCCTCTGCCCCAACCGGCGGCCTGTCCGCCGCCGCAGGGTCCTAATCCTCTACCAATTGGGCCGTTACCCAACGGTCCGGTTCTGTCAAATCTAGGCATGATAACCCCCTTTTTTATCGTTGATTATTTCGATTGGCGCGGCGCCGTCGGAAAAGCCTACCGAAGGTG
>CAZMMI010000558.1:0-2371 GCA_964567255.1 uncultured Anaerolinea sp. | reverse complement strand
GCCCCGCCAAACACCACAAATTCGGGACATTTCTACCAGGGCCTGAGTAGTTACGAAAGGACAACCTATGACTCCGAATCCTGTGTTGCGCAAATTGGGTTTCTCCGACAGCGACCGCGTGGCCATCATCCACGCTGACGACGTGGGCATGTGCCAGGCCACCGTGCGGGCCTATGCCGAACTGGAAGCGTTTGGGTTAGTCTCTTGCGGGGCAGTGATGATGCCTTGCCCGTGGGCCCTGGAAGCGGGCCGGTATGCCCGCGAGAACCCCAAGGCCGACCTGGGCGTGCATTTGACCCTGACCTGTGAGTGGCAGTATTACCGCTGGGGGCCGATTTCGACTCGGGACCCGGCCAGCGGTTTGATGGACGCAGAAGGCTTCTTCCCGCGCAAGTCGCGTGAGGTGCAAGAGACTGCCGACCCGCAGGCCGCCCGCCGCGAGTTGGAAGCGCAGATTGCTAAAGCACGCGCCGTGGTCATCCCGGTGACGCACCTGGACACGCACATGGGTTCGATCGTTCACCCCAAGCTGCTCGGTCATTACATCGAGCTGGGCGTGAGCACGCGCACCCCGCTGATGCTCTACCGCTGGGATGCGGCGACGCTGCAAGGGCTGGGGCTGGACACGGCCACCGCCGAAGGGGCCGCGCAGATGCTCAAGGGGCTGGAGGCGCAGGGTTTCCCGCTGCTGGATCACATGTCCACCATCCACCTGGATAAGCCCGACCAGCGCTTTGAACAGGCCAAGGCGGCCTTTGCCGCCATGCAGCCGGGCATCACCCACTTCATCATTCACCCGGCGGCGAATACGCCCGAACTGCGCGCCATTTCGCCCGATTACCGGGCGCGGGTGGAGGATTATCGCACCTTCTTGCGCGAAGATTTGCGCGAGGCGATCCAAGCCATGGGTGTCCAGGTTATTGGATACCGCAAACTGTGGGAATTGCTGAACTGAGGAGAGAGCCATGCAAACCAATGAAGCCGCCAGGCCGGTGAAGCTGAGCCTGGGTTACAAGGTGGTGTGGGGCATTGCCGCCCTGGGCACTTCGCTCATTTCGGGCGTCTATGGCGCCATGCTGACCATCTTCTATCAGGATTACCTGGGCGTTTCGGCCAAGTGGATTGGCATCGCCTCGTTGATCTACGCCATCTGGAACGCGATCAACGACCCGTTGTTTGGCTACATCACCGACAGCACGCGCTCGAAGCGCGGGCGGCGTATCCCGTATATGCGCTATACGGCCCCCTTCCTGGCGCTGACGTTCATCCTGGTGTGGTTAGCCCCGCAGGGCGCGGGCGATACCACGCTGTTCATCTGGATGCTGGTGACGATGCTGCTGTACGACACCTGCTACACGATGATCGGGCTGGTCTATTCGGCATTGCTGCCCGAAGTGACCGAATCGGATTCGGAACGCAACGGTCTGCAAATCTCATCGTCTTTGTTTGGGCTGTTGGGCACGCTGCTGGGCTTCATCATCCCCGATTTGGTGCGCCCCAAGACCGGCGACGCCTCGTTTTTGCCGTTCCGCGTGGCGATGATCGTGATTGCCGTGGTGGCGATGGTTTTGATCATCAGCACCACGTTGAAGGTCAAGGAGCGCCGTGAGTTCACCCAGGTGGATAAGCCCTTGCCGTTGGGTCAGGCGCTGCGCTATACCTTTACCAGTAAGTCGTTCCTGGTGCTGGTGTCGGCCAATTTCATGTCCATTTTGATGCAGTCTTTGCTGTTGGGGGCCATTTTCTATCTGGCCGATTATGTCTTGCAGATCAACACGATGATCTTGCTGGCTTGCCTGTTCGTGCCGTTGATCATTGGCGTGCCGATCACCACGCTGATTCGCAAGCGATTGGGCGTGGTGGGGGCGCAGCAACTGCTGCTGGTGATTGCCGGAATTGGGCTGACCCTGGTGGCGGTGGCGCCGGCGGCTTTGATCCCGGTGTGCATTGCCCTGGCGGGCTTTGGCCTTTCGGGACCGCAGACGCTGACCAACCTGTTATTTGCCCAGGTGGCAGACGAGGACGAGTTGCGCACGGGCGTGCGGCGCGAGGGGGCCTTCTTTGGGGTGAATGCCTTGATTACCAAACCGGCCCAGTCGGTGGCCATTGCCATGACGCCATTCGTTTTGGAGGCGACCAACTTTGTGACCCGCGAGGCGAACAACGGTGTGGCTTTTTTGAACCAACCCGAGAGCGCGTTGTTTGGCATCCGCGCTGTGGGCGGGTTGATCCCCGGCCTGGCCATGCTGCTGGGGGCGATCATCTTGATCTGGTATCCCTTGAAGGGTGAAAAATTGGCGGATATTCAACGCAAGGTGCTCGAATTGCACGCGAAAAAGCACGCCATGTTGAAGGATTGAACAAAGCTGGA
>CAZMMI010000557.1:0-2404 GCA_964567255.1 uncultured Anaerolinea sp. | reverse complement strand
ACCTGCAAATAGCAATAGGCAGATGCTGATAAGTTTCATTGGGAGATCCTTTTGAATCATTCCAACGATTTGCCGATAACCTGTGGGCCCGCCGCACGTTCCGGCCTCGCGATGATACTACGATGTCCCTGCGGCGGGACCGACAGGTTCATCGGCTTGTTGGACCGCTTACACGCTTCGGACGCAGTGATTCCACCCACACGTTTGGCCGACCTTCAAAGTGGTCTCGTAATCTGTCCTCGACATGGTTCGCATCCCAGACCGCGGCACACTCGTACTGCTCACATTCTTCGGGAGCAACCAATCTTCCGCCAACGCCATTTTCGCCGAGACGGATCTTCGTCGGATTCAGCGAGTCTTGGTTGAAGCGGAGCACCGGTGATTCCAACGGAGCCTGTAGCAACGCATCCCCGATCTTCTCCCATCGCGCGGAGCCGTGAGCATTTCGCATGACCCATAGACGAAAGATGACTGACTGTTTTGCCACCAGGGTGGCCTCTGCCGCTCCCGAGTCGCGAATGTCGAAAAAAGCGTACTCTGGTTCGTTAAGCATCTGCCCGTAGGCGAACAGCCCGTTGTCGAGCCGAACGCGCACCACAGCCCCGCGCTTCCAGTGTTGTCGCTTCGGTTTCAAAGTAGTCCGTCCAACGTCATTGCGCATAACCTGCGCGCCTTGCACTTTACCGCGAAGCGGCTGACGCGCCCTTCGTGTCGGGTTGATGCGCTTGTTAGGGCGGCGATGCCTAGAAGTTTGCCGGGTCGAATAGGCCGTCATCACGCGAGAACACGAGCTTGCGAAAGCATCGTGCATGACAGCGCCAAACCTGCCACCTGCCGTCCACTGTCTCGACGGTGACGCAACAGGGGTCCACGTCCGACCGCTCAATCTCCTGATTGCAGAAGCAGCACGGTCCGAACTGGACAGAGACTTCAGATTCGGTCGTCATGGATCGTCCTAACGCTACGCATAACCGGCTGGCAATGGAGCGCAGCGGAATTGCCAGCCCGAGTTGATGCGGTTGTTATGCCTCCTAATTTTTATTATGTCCAAATTGCCTGGTAAACAACTTTTCCTTCCATACTGACTCTTTGGATATTACTTCTGCTTGAGATTTTGTTGTTGGTAGAATCTCAAGAATAGCAAACATAAAATTTTCTTTGAAGTAGGAAGCGTTTTTCTTCTCAAATAGTTCGATGAGATCAGCGTTGTTTCCGTGAAAGGAGTATACATAGCTTGACCACCTACCCCAAATTCCACCTTCGCCATATGCAGAGCCAACGTAGTGCTTTCCAGTACTACGGTCCGAAATTAAATATATCCCAAAAACGCTGCTGAGTGCAGCTTTCCAGTCCGGCAGTTGATTTTTTACGATAACCTCAATGGCCCAGAAACTGTGATTGATTTCTTCAAATGATTTGAACTGCTCTCCTTGGTATCTAGATTCATAAACTCCTTGAACAAAGGAATTGGAATATACATACCCTGGAGTAAAGCAAGTAGTTCGCAAATTGTCTCCAGTATAATTTAGGATTAAACGGCCTATCAAATGCTTGTATTGATCAGTATATTCGACTTGGTATCCGTCTTTACTCCGGTCTGCAATCCGGAAAATTCCACCAAAAAGGTATTTGCATCCCGAGATTTGTGCAAAACTGACAATATACTCCTTCACAAATCTCTCTCGTTTGTTTCCGGAATAAATTTGCCAGCCAAGCCAATCATTATCTGATTTTGCCAATGCATCAAGTGGCCTTGTACCTTCTGGTTCGGTCTTCGCCAAATGAAATCGAAACCGAGAGTCATTGTTTAAATCTGGCATGAATTGATCTAGCTTCATATATTCTTTGCCTTTCTTCAGGCATAACGGAGCGGCGGATCAGCGGCAAATCCGGAGGCAAGCTTGCTTGCCGGAGGATTTGTCCGCTGAATCCGCATGATGGCCGGCGCCCAGCGCCGGGCAGCATGCGGATGATATCCGCCGCTCCGATGGCGCGGCGCGTAGCGTCCGCGCCATCGCCAGCGCTCAGCGGCGGCGCTCCCTTTGCGCCGTCCGTTGTAGCTCATTGTTAGGTCGCATATCAATAGCCGCACCGGATAGCTGTCAATTCGTTATCTGCACGCACAAATTTTGCCCTGCGTTGCATTGGATTAAGGAGGCCCTTTAATTCGTACCACACTTCTTCAGGATAATATTTCTCGTGCAAGTAGATTAAATCTATAATTCCAACAAACTGAAAGTGCACCGGGTTGCCTTCATTGTTGACGTACTTACTAATCAGTACATAAGTATGTAGACGTGCAGCAATTTTTATGATATATTTTTGGGCATGCGAACCAATGATGCCCGCAAACTGGATCACAAGACTCTTGAAGCCATTCGAACCCGCGCTGTCGAGCAGGTAC
>CAZMMI010000556.1:0-2424 GCA_964567255.1 uncultured Anaerolinea sp. | reverse complement strand
TTGACCGTCTGACGAGATACATTCAACCGCACAGCCAGGTCGGCCTGGGACCAATCCCGCTCGGCGCGCAGTACTTTGAGGCGGTTCTTCATTCGTACCTGCGCGAAATGATCAACTTGGCGGCCAATAGCACCACACCCATGAAACCGAGAACGTAGATACTGCTCGGCGTTTTCATGCCCGCGCCTTCCAGCAGCCCCAGCGAGAGCAGCAGCATGAGGGTAGCGGCAAAGGTGATGGACATGCTTTCCAGAATGACCCTTTGGCTCAATTCATCCAGCTTGCGCAGCATATTGACGATTCCGGCGGCAATAAAGAAACCCGGAATGATGGGTGTGAGCACCACGGCATACCGCCAGGGGGAAGCCGGAAACATTAAGATGAATATCAACGCAAAGGTCAGCAGAATAAAATAGATCGCCAAAGGCAAAATGAGGGGGCGAAGAAGCGGCAAGCGTTCACGGAGTCGTTCGATCATTGTGAAATACCTCCTGTTTCAGAATTCTCTTTCGTACGATACCAGATCAGAAAAACCAGGTTAAACACAATTGCCAACCCGGTAAAGAATCCTTGCATGAAATCATTGGCTCCTTGAGTAGGGAAGATGTGGGAACCGAACTGACGAAGCAGCACAGAAAACACGAAGGAAAGTTGACCAATAGCAAATAACCAGCGCGCCATACGCGAGAAGAGTTTTTTCTGGCAGAGGAACATCTTTGCACTCCTTTTTCAAACGGCAAGACAATGACAAGCTGTTTTGATATATAATAAAATAAACTTTACTTTTTGTCAAGTATACTTTACTATCATCTTTGCGACCTTGAAAGGCAGATGCAGCTATAATTCCTGTATGCGTCGCGCACCGTTGACATCCCTCTTGAGTATTCTGCTGCTGGCTGCCCTGGCCTGCAACCTGCCCGTCCAGCCGGGGAAGCCATCTCCGGCGCGGCAGACTCTGGAGGCAGAGTTGTTTGCCACCCGCCGGCCCACTGAAGCCGCCGCCACGCAGGCCGCACAGACGGCCGAAAGCCCGCCCCAACCCGGCTTGCAGACCGCCACGCCGCTGCCCGCAGGGGCGCCGCCACCTCAGCTAGAAGCGCTGCCCGCCGTGGGCGGAACGATTAACTATCTGATCCAGCCCGGCGACACGCTGGCGGGATTGGCAGGACGCTTTGCTGCACCCCCAGAGTCCATCCGCTTCCCCGAAGGCTACACGCCCGACGGGCTGCTGCCCAACGGCATGCAAGCCCAAATCCCGGTCACCATCACGGATATCTTGCCGGGCGGAGCGCTGCTGCCCGACTCTGAAGTGATCTACGGCTCGGCAGCCAGGGACTTCGACATCGCCGCCGAGATCCAGCGGGCGGGCGGCTACTTGAGCACTTACAGCGAGACGGTGGGCAAGAACGAAAACAAAGAGGTGTTGAGCGGGGCGGAAATTATTCGCCGGGTGGCGCTAGATACTTCCATCAATCCGCGCCTGCTGCTGGCCCTGGTAGATTACCATTCCGGTTGGTTCAGCGGGCAGCCGCGCGGCGACCTGAATTATCCGATCGGTTTTATGAACAGCGACTACACCGGGCTGGATGGCGAACTGGACCTGGCTACACGGTTCCTGTCCGTCGGGTATTACGGCTGGCGGGCAGGTACCCTGACCGAATTGGATTTCGCCGACGGATCCTCAGGGCGGCTCGACCCGCGCTTGAACGCCGGGTCGATTGCCGTGCAGCGCCTGTTCTCTCAGTTGTACGCTCGAGAGGGCTGGGCAAATGCGCTTTACGGCCAGAAGAGCTTCCCTGAATTTTACAACTCGTTGTTCGGCGACCCCTGGGCGCGAGCCGCGCAGGTGGGCGAGCAGTTTCCCGCTGGGCTGGCTCAGCCCCAATGGGCGCTTCCTTTCTCTCCCGGCGAGGCGTGGGCCTTCACCGGGGGGCCGCACCTGGCCTGGGGCGTGGGCAGCCCGCCGGCTGCGCTCGATTTTGCCCCCATCGGCAACCAGCGCGGCTGCTACATCTCGGATCGCTGGGCCACCGCCGCGGTACCGGGCATGGTGACACGCTCGGAGCGGGGCATTGTGATTTTGGACCTGGACGGAGACGGCAGCGAGCAAACCGGCTGGGTGCTGTTTTACCTCCACATGGCAAGTGCAGGTAGAGTGCCGGCGGGGACGGTTGTGGCACAAGACGCTCCGCTGGGCCATCCCTCCTGTGAAGGCGGCGTCTCCACCGGCGCGCACGTGCACATTGCGCGCAAGTACAACGGCGAGTGGCTCGGCATCGACCAGCCCCTTGCCTTTGTCCTCGACGGCTGGCAGGTCATTCCGGGATTGAACGCCTACCAGGGCAAACTGGTGAAGGACGACCAGGTCGTCACCGCCGGGCGCGGCACAGCCGAGTCACGGATTGTACGGTAGAATAAGGGTAA
>CAZMMI010000555.1:0-2437 GCA_964567255.1 uncultured Anaerolinea sp. | reverse complement strand
GAAATGCCCCGTTTGTCATTCAAATGTAGTCCTTGAGGAAGATGCAAAAGCATTCCTAAGTGTTTCTAATACGGTTCCCTGGTTTTTATCGCACCCACAATTGTTGGAAGCAGTTGTTAAAGGAGAGTTTCAAGACTCTCACTCCAAACACGAGAAGATACACTGGGCTTGTGACAACTGTTTGAAGAATGGGAAGGCGTTACTTGCTGATCCTACAAAACAGACCTTTGTAGATTTCGTCCCCTATTACGGATATTTCGATCTTCCATTTGTTTGTGACACATGCGGTAAGGATTTTGTATTTCCAGCCCTTGAACAACGCTATTGGTATGAAAATCTGAAGTTCTGGGTTCAATCAAAGCCCAAAAATTGTGCTGACTGCCGCCGTAAAAAACGCGAAGCGAAACGCCAAATCAAAAATGACTCGGCATAATTGAGCTTCACTTTTGCCAGATCACTAGCGAGCCTTCACCTTTTTTGCTGCTCCACCCACCAATCTTTTCCCTCTAGCAGTTCCGGTGGCGTGTTTTCACCATAAGTCAATTCATTAAGCAGTCCGTACACCTGGACAATATTTCCGCGCAGTAAATTGACCGCAGCGGGCTTGTTTCCACGGGCCGGCTGGTCTTCCTTCATGATAAACCAATGGAACTCGTGGATTAACCGGTCAATGGCCAGAATCTTCTCTTCCCGGGTCCGGCATTGCGGATAAACCGCCAGGTAACGCGTGAAAGCCTCCCGTGCATGACCCGCCAGCAGTTGCCCGTCGTCGTTTTCCGATTCGTTTTTATACACGCGCCAGCGCACCTGCCAGCCGCACACCGGGCAGCGGATCAATGCCGAAGGCTTGCTCATATTCCGCTGGATGATCGTGGTTTGACCCTGCTTGGCGCAGCGCTTACAGCGCACCCGGCCTTCTTCACAGGCCGCGGTATATTCCATGATGCTCTGGCAGCGCGCCAAAAGACCAAAGCCGACCTCTTCAATGAGTTCGTCCTCAACCGTTCCACGAGCCTCATTCACATACAGCTCGCGGATCTTAGCCAGGCTCACCCTGGGCGACCATTCTATTTCGGATCGATCGCTCATTCATAAACCTTTATAAAAAATCCGGGAAGGTGATTCGCCTTCCCGGCCAAAATCCCTAATCCTTGAGCAGTTCCCGGGCCGCATGCACCAGGAACAGGTAGCATGCCCCTTCGCTGATCACGTACTCGTTCTGACCCCAGTAGAAGGGCCAGTCCTCTTTGTTTTCGGGGAAATCCGGCTTGATGATCAACACGCCTGGCACTATCCCGCCAGCGATGAAGGTGAAGTCGGCGCGGTTGTTGCCGTAAGCCACTTCCTTAGACACTGCCCCCACGCCCGAGACAAACGAAATATCTGAACCTGGGTGGCAGCCAAACAGGTAATGCAGCCCGCGATAGACTGATTCAGTATCGATCAAGTCCGGATACAGCTTGTGCAGCCAGTAACTCGTCATTGCCATGCGCGTAACAAATCCGCTGCCCGCCCAGGCGTGGGTCGTGATCATCACTCCAAATGGGTTTTCGCTAGCGATCCTTTCCAAGCCAACCCGTAACCCTTTCACCAGTTCTTTAAACTTCGCTTTGAAGTCCTCGTCCAACTGGTCATGCGCCTGCGCCACCGTTGCGGCGTGCCAGCCAAACTGCTGCTCAATGATCGGCCACAAGGCCTGCAAGCGTTCTTTATACTGCGCCTCGCCGGTGGTCAGGAGCAACTGAACCGCCGCTCGCAGTTCCTCCGCTTCCAGCGGCCCGCCGGTGGTGTTCCCGTGGGCAAACACATCCGGCGCATGGCTGTGCTCTTCATCCCAAACCCGCAAGGCCGTTTCCAGGCATTCCTCGGCCAGTTCATCGCGGTATCCGCGCAATGCGCGGCTGGCGGCGGCCAACGCGGCGATCGAGCCGTAGTTCAAGGCTGTCGACTTGGAGGTGAATGCCCAGCGATCATCAAACCGCCCGCTAGTAAAGCCGTCGGATTCGTCCGGTTTCAGATCGGGGTTATACACCAGGTTGTCTGTCTTGGTCACCGCATCGCCCAGGTGGGTGTATTGCTGTAATGTCGGCTCGACGATGCCGTGAATGGCATGACCCACCGCGCGGAACTGGGCAATCAGGGCCAGGGCGCCGTGCTCAATCTGCTGCAACACATCCGGCACGCCATCCGGGGCGTGGATCTCCACATAGCGCTTCTCTTGATCCACCGTGGTTTCGTCGCGCTGGATGCCAAAGGCCTCCCAGGCCGCCACCAGGTCTGTAACCACGCCATATTGGGTCTGCGTGCGAATATCGAAATCACCCGCATCATACCATCCGCCAATGTTCAAGCCTGGGATGTGCTCGCCGGGCTGATAGGGCGTGTCGGTGGTCGGCCCCTGCGCATACAGATCAAAATGCTCATGGTTCACGGGCGC
>CAZMMI010000554.1:0-2437 GCA_964567255.1 uncultured Anaerolinea sp. | reverse complement strand
GAGACGCCCATATCAGCCAGGACGGCCATCCACAGGGTGGCCCAGCCGCCCAGGGCCAGCAGGATGAAAATCAGCTTGGTGACCAGGCTGAAGGCCACATTCTGCCGAATGATGGCCTGCGCCAGTCGCGCCAGGCGCACCGCAAAGGGCAGGCGGGCCAGGCTGCCGTTCATCAACACCACGTCGGCGGTTTCCATGGCCTGAGTATTGACGGCCCCGCCCACGGCGATGCCCAAATTAGCAGCGCTGAGCGCGGGCGCGTCGTTGATGCCGTCACCGACCATCGCCAGACTGCCGTGCTCGGCGCGGAGGGCCTCCACGGCGCTGACCTTGTTCTCGGGCAGCAGCCCGGCCTTAATATCGGCGATGCCCAGGCTTTGCCCCACGCGGGCGGCAGCGGCGGGGTTGTCGCCGGTGAGCATGGCCGGGCGCAGGCCCAAGGCGCGTAGTTCGGCCAGCACGGCGGCGCTTTCGGGGCGGATTTCGTCAGCCAAAGCTAAAAAGCCGCGCACCCGGTCGCCATCGCAAACCAGCATGGTGGTGTGCCCGGCCTGCTCGGCCTGCTCCACCCAGTTGCATAGCTCGGCGGCGTGAGGATGCTGATCGTCGAAGAGGATGTGACTGCCAACGGTGGCCAGTTTCCCATCCACGCGCCCCTGCAAGCCGCGCCCGCTAATCTGAACGATCTCCTGGGCTGGAGCGTAGCGCTCCAGCACGCCGCGGCGCGCGGCCGCTTCTACCACGGCCTGGGCCAGGGGGTGAGCGCTGCGCCGCTCCAGCGCCCCGGCCAGGGCCAAAACCTCATCGCAGCGCTCGCATTCGGCCTCGCCGTTGCAGTCGATGGCGCGCAGGCGCGTGACAGCAGGGCGACCGCGGGTGAGGGTACCGGTCTTGTCAAAGGCTACGGCACGAACAGCCGCCAGCGTTTCCAGATGCAATCCGCCTTTGATGAGCACACCCTTGCGCGCGGCGGCGGAGATGGCCGAGATAATCGTGACGGGCGCAGAGATGACCAGCGCGCAGGGGCAGGCAATGACCAGCAAGGCCAGGGCCCGATAGAGCCAGCCATGCTCGCTGCCCACGTTGAGGAATGGCTGATTGAAGAAGAGGGGCGGCACGGCAGCCACCAGGACCGCCACGGCAACCACCGCAGGGGTATAGATGGCGGCAAAACGGTCGATGAAACGCTGGGACTCGGCCCGGCGGCCCTGAGCCTCGGTGACCATGCGGATGATGCGGGCAAGGGCAGTGTCGTCGGCGCGACGGGTGACGCGCACCTCCAATGCGCCGCTGCCGTTGACCGACCCGGCAAAGACCGGGTCGCCGGGAGCCTTGGGCGCGGGCATGGACTCGCCGGTGATGGGCGCCTGGTCGGCCTCGCTGTGCCCATTCAGCACATCGCCGTCCAAAGGAATACGCTCGCCGGGGCGCACCAGGATGCGCTCGCCGGGCTGCAGAGCCGCGACAGGTACCAGGGATTCGCCCTCCGGCCCCAGGCGCAGAGCCTGAGCCGGAGTCAACTCGTGCAGTTCGCCCAGCACGCGCCGGGCGCGGTCGGTGGTGAAGCCTTCCAGAGCCTCGGCCACGGCGAAAAGGAAAATGAGGGTGGCGGCTTCGCTCATCTCGCCGATGATAACCGCGCCAATGGCAGCCAGGGTCATGAGCAGGTTGATACTGATCGAGCGGTTGATGAACAGGTTGGCCAGGCCGCTGCGCGCCACCGGGTAACCGGCCACAGCCAGGGCTGCCAGTTGGAGGGCGGTTGGTACAAAAGCGGGCAGGCCCAGCCAGATGGCAGGAAGGGAGAGGAGCAGCAGAACGCCGCCGATGAGGGCCAGGCGGGTCTCGGTTTGCCGGAGGAGGTAGCGGAAGAAACCAATCAATGAGCCTTCCTGGAGGATGGGGGCGGCTTGCGGCTCGCCCAGGCGGTAGCCGAGGGCTTCCACCCGTCCGCGGATGGCATCCTCGGGGGCCTGGCCTTCAAAAGTGAGCAGCCCGGTGACGAAGTTGACCTCCACGTTCTTGAGACCGTTCAGCTTGGCAACGCCGTCCTGCACGTGGCGAGCGCAATCGGCGCAATCCATGCCTTCGATGTGATACTGTTGAGTGCTCATCGGGCATCCTCCGTGGCGCGGTGGCGAACATGCTCGAGTCCTCGCGCGAAGAGATCTTCGATATGGCTGTCGTCGAGGGAGTAATAGACCACACGACCTTCCTTGCGCGCGCGGGCCAGGCGCAGGTTGCGCAGCACGCGCAGTTGGTGCGAGACGGCAGATTGGGTCATGCCGAGGAGGGAGGCCAGGTCACAGACGCACATCTCCTGCTCGAGCAGGGCAGAGACAATGCGCACGCGGGTGGGGTCGCCGAGGGCGGCAAAGGCGGCGGCGAGATCGGCTGCGGTCGTGAGGTCCACCAGGCCCGCGCGGGCTTTTTCGAT
>CAZMMI010000553.1:0-2440 GCA_964567255.1 uncultured Anaerolinea sp. | reverse complement strand
TTATTAAAACATATGTTTTCATTAAAATCAAGGCAACTAAATCGGCTACCCTGAAGAAGCAGACCCCACGGTTACATCACTATAGTGAAACTCAGTCTCAACATATCTGAGATAAACTGGCCTTTTTGCCTTCCCAATCCCATTATTCTAGATCACTCTTGTTCTGGTCAACAATCCGCCTATTCGGATATACCTTTGGCGACGGTAAAAGGAGCAATCTCACCTCCAATATCAACGCGGTTCCCAGACTGGGCATATAATTCTTCTGCCAACTCATTTCCGACTCGACCGGCCTGGATCTTCTCAACGGGAATAACTCGCTTGTAATACTACCTTTGCCTATTTGCCCATCCGCGCACTGATGTGAAACGGAAGAGCTGGAGCAAGACGGCTAGCCATCAAACAGGCGGGATTTCGTTTCTAGGATCTTGCGCGCCATTGTACTATTCTCATGCATTACGAGGTCAATGTGGAATCCAATATCATTTCCGCAATTCAAGCCAATCTCTTCCCTCCTGCTCACAAGGCGATTCCCGATTGGAAAATCTTTCCCTGGCACATTGGGAACAATCAGCAACCGGATACTCATAAACTTAATTCCTCCCAGGCGTTGGCAATCGACGTTTTTGGAACCATCAAAACTCATCCAAATTGCACGAATATCCTCAATCACCTGGCTGGAATATTGAACATCCCTCAATCCACCCGATGGGAGCTTGATCTGGAATGGATTGCGCCAACCAACCCACTGTGCGAAATCAACCAGCACACCCAGGTTGATGTCCTGGCACAATCCGATGAAGCGCTAATCTTTTTCGAGTGCAAATTTACCGAGCCGGATGGTGGCAACTGTTCACAGCCCAAACCGCTGACTAGCGGAGCGCATAAAGGCTGGATCCAATGCAATGGGAATTACGTACTCCAGACCAACCCGGCCAATGGAAAAACCAACCGCTGCGCCCTCAGCGCAAAAAAGATCCGCTATTGGGAAGTAATTCCTGAGATATTCCTATACGACGCCGGAGTTGACCATTCGCCCTGTCCCTTTGCTGGTTCCTGGTACCAATGGATGCGAAACATGACGAATGCTTATGCAATCGCACAGGAAAGCGGCCGGCGCGCCGTATTTTGCCTCGTTTACGCCGACGCTTCGGGTCTGCAAGTGGCGAACATGGTTCATTCAGATCATTGGCGAACTTTCCTTTCGAAAGTCCGGCCGGATTGTGTGCCAGTGCATGCGATATCCTATCAAGATGTTGTAAAAATGGCTAAGGCGGTAGGTCAATCCGAAGAATGGGATCAACTTGAAGAGTGGGTTTCTCGGAAGATCGCGGCGGTCTGAAAACATATACGAGTAGATCAGCGCGCCTATGACCAATCCAAGCTCAAAACATATTCGGCAACCGGGGAGCTGCAAGCTGTTCTGCAAAACGCCATTTAAAAGCAGCGATCTTACCTCCAAGATAGATGGGTTTTCCAGTCTCGGCATATAATTCTTCTACGGTTGTTTAACGTTCCAATCAGCCTGGAGCTTTGTGATGGAAATGTCTCGCCTCCAACACTATCTTCACTCCTTCACCCATCTACACACCGATGTCAATCGGAAGCGCTGGAGCGAGGCCACCCATTTCCGCGCACCGCATAAACCTTTCTTACTCCTATCGATTCTCGATCTGTTTGCCCAGGGCTCGATCCAGGCCAATTTGATCGAAATCACCCCTGAGTTAGGCAATCTATTTTCTCATTACTGGCAGATCCTGATGCCTCCCGACCACCGTGGGAACATGGCCCTGCCCTTTTTCCACATGCGCAGCGGTGGCTTCTGGCATTTGCAGCCCGTGCCTGGCAAAGAAGCGCTTCTCGAAGCAACTCGCCAGGTAGATACTCTTTCTCAGTTGCAGAAACTGGTACTGGGCGCAAAACTGGATGATGACTTGTTCCACATGCTGCAATTGGAAGAACCGCGCAACGCGCTGCGGACAGCCTTGATCCAGACCTATTTCGGCCCGGAATATCAAGCAATGCTGCTCCAGCAAGGGGCCGTTAACCTCCAAGCTTTCTTGTACAGCCAGGCGTTGATCGGAAAGGCGAAACAACAGGCCAAAGATAGCCAGCTGGAAGAGGACCGATATCAAGTCCAGGTCCGTGACCAGGGGTTTCGCCGGGCAGTGGTGCGGGTGTACGATCACCGCTGCGCCTTCTGCGGCGTGCGCATGTTAACCGTCGATGGTCACAGCGCGGTGGATGCGGCTCACATCATCCCCTGGAGCATCAGCCACAACGACAACCCTCGCAATGGTATGGCGCTCTGCCGGTTGTGCCACTGGACATTTGACGAGGGCCTCACCAGCGTATCTGCAAGATACACCATGCTGCTCTCTTCGGAGCTGCGCACGTCGTTAAATGTCCCAGGGCATTTGCTAACGCTGGAAGGCCGCCC
>CAZMMI010000552.1:0-2441 GCA_964567255.1 uncultured Anaerolinea sp. | reverse complement strand
AACTCTTCTGGGTTGTCGGAAACCTCATTGCAGACTACAATTTAGTTATGAACGATACCGCACCTTCGGGCAAACAAATCCGTCTCACCAGTCTGTCCAGTTGCGCCGGCTGAGCGTCCAAACTCAACGCGGAAACGCTGGCGCAGGTTCTGCGCCCTCTCAACGGGATTTTTGACAGCCGGGACTACCCTGATCTGCTGGTCGGTTTGGACCAGCCGGATGATGCTGCCATTTGGAAGCTCTCTGAGGATCGTGCCCTGGTGGTGACCACCGATTTCTTCACCCCCGTGGTCGACGACGCTTATGATTACGGAGCCATTGCCGCCGCGAACAGCCTGTCCGATGTCTACGCGATGGGCGGACAGCCCTTCCTGGCCCTCAACATCGCCGCCCTGCCGCCGCAGCTCCCCACCGACATCATGTCCGAAATCCTGCGCGGCGGCGCCGAAAAGACCCGCGAGGCCGGCGTGGTCATCGCCGGGGGGCATACCATTCAGGACAAAGAACCCAAGTTTGGGCTGGTAGTCATCGGCTTCGTCGACCCGCGGCGCTCCATGACCAAAGGCGGCGCGCGTCCAGGCGACCGGCTGGTGCTCACCAAACCCCTCGGCGGCGGCGTGACCACCACCGCCCTCAAACAACAACGAACCACCCTTGAAGAGTTGAGTGAAGCCGTGGGCTGGATGAAACGACTCAATCGCGACGCCGGACTGCTGGCCAACCGCTTCGAGCTGCGCGGCGCTACCGACATCACCGGCTATAGCCTGTTGGGCCATGCCCTGGAGATGGCCAATGCTTCAGGCGTGGGCCTGGAGTTCACCTTTGACCAAATTCCGCTGCTCTCCGGCGCGCTCAAGTACGCTCAGCAATGGGTTTTTCCCGGTGGCGCCAGCGACAACGCCCTGTACTTTGAAGCGCAGGTCACATTCGACCCCGCCATCCAAGACTATGAACGGATGCTCCTCTTTGATCCCCAAACCAGCGGCGGACTGCTCCTCTGCGTTCCCGAAGAAAAACTGCCCGCCTTCCTGGCCGCTGCCGCTGAAATGTCTCAACCCGCCTGGGAAGTAGGCCGCGTGGTCAGCGGCCAGGGTATTGAGGTGGTGCGCACATGTGGAACCACCTGATTCCGGCCTGGCAAGCCTGCCTGGAAGAAGCCTGGGCGGCTTGCTGCTCCGGATCGCTGCCCATTGGGGCGGTCATCACCAATGCCGCCGGAGAGATTGTGTCCCGCGGGCGCAACCGCTGGCACGAAAACCAGGGCGACCCTGGCACGGTGTTCGGCTCGCGCCTGGCTCACGCCGAACTCAACGCTCTGCTGGCCTTTGATTTCAACGGTCAGGACCGCTTTGAATGTTCATTGTATACCACCACCGAGCCCTGCCCGCTGTGCATGGGCGCCCTGTATATGGCCGGGATGCGCTCCGTCTCTTTTGCGGCCCGAGACCCTTATGCTGGAAGCACGAACCTGCTCGGCACAACCCCCTACATGAGCCGCAAACCCGTGATCGTCAATGGACCGCTCGATCGGGATCTTGAAATCCTGATCAACGGCTTGTATGTTGGTTGTGAAATGCTGCGCGGGCCCATCCCTAACCATCCCAGCCTGGACATGCTTCGCGAAGCTCAGCCATGCGCTGTCAACCTGGGCAGCCGCCTGGCGGGCATGGGTTTGTTGCGCCAGTGGATGGATGAATGCATCCCCGTCCAGCTTCTCGTAGAGCGGGCCTTGCTGCTGGTTGGTGACTGCAAATAGACCCATTAGAAAGAGAGACCTCCTTGCAAGCATACAACCCTGCCTTTGCCAAAGTCTACAACCTGCGCTGGGGTGGATTTGCCACCGAGGTGGCCCCCCGCCTGCGCGATTTCTTCGCCGCTTCTCCGCTGGGGCAGTCCGGCTGCCGCGAAGTGCTTGATCTGTGCTGCGGCACCGGCGCAGGCTCTCTGCCCTTCCTCGAACACGGCTACCACATTACCGGTCTGGACCTCTCCCCCGCCATGCTGGAGTACGCTCGTCAAAACACCGCCACGTATATTGAGCAAGGCCTGGCGCGCTTCATCCAGGGCGATGCCTCTGACTACTCCCTTGTCCAGCCGGTTGGACTGGCCTACTCGCTGTACGATGCGTTGAACCACCTGCCGGATAGGGATGCTCTGCACCGCTGTTTCGAGTGCACCCGCCGCGCCGTGTTACCCGGTGGGCATTTCATCTTTGACCTCAACACTCGCCGCGGGCTGCGCCGCTGGGCGGGGGTTCAAACCCAGGAAGATGACGAGTTGTTCCTCCTCACCCGCGGCGTTTATAGCGAAGAAGACAGCCGGGCAATCACCCAAATCACCGGCTTTCTGCGGCGTGAGGACGGCGCCTATGAGCGCTTTGAGCAAAACGCCTATAACTTGATTTTGGACATGGACTGGGTGCGAGAGGCTTTGCTTGAGAG
>CAZMMI010000551.1:0-2447 GCA_964567255.1 uncultured Anaerolinea sp. | reverse complement strand
CATTAGATCTCCTCGCCTTTGAACTGGCTCATGTAGAGCTGGTGATAGAAGCCGCGCTGATCGAGCAGCGTTTGGTGGTTGCCCCGCTCGACGATTTCGCCGTCCTTGATAACCAGCAACTGGTCGGCGTCGCGGATGGTGCTGAGGCGGTGGGCGATGACAAAGCTGGTGCGGCCTTCCATCAGGCGCAGCAGGGATTGCTGGATGCGCGCCTCAGTGCGCGTATCGACGCTGCTGGTGGCCTCGTCCAGAATGAGGATATCGGGGTCGGCCAGGATGGCACGGCTGATGGCCAGCAACTGCCTTTGGCCCTGGCTGAGGTTTCCAGCCCGCTCGGAGAGAATGGTCTGATAGCCCTGTGGCAACTGGGTGATGAAGTGGTCAGCGTCAGCCAGTTTGGCTGCCTCCATGCACTCCTCGTCGGTAGCGTCCAGACGACCGTAACGGATGTTGTCCATGACCGAAGCGCCGAACAGATAAGTATCCTGAAGCACCAGCCCAAGGCGGCGGCGCAGATCGGCTTTGGGGATGCGGCGGATGTCCTGTTCGTCGATGGTAATTTCACCGGAGTCGATCTCGTAGAAGCGGGTGAGCAGGTTGATAAGGGTGGTCTTGCCCGCGCCGGTAGGTCCCACCAATGCCACGGTCTGGCCGGGCTGAGCCTCCAGGGTCATATTCTTGATGACGGGTGAGCCGGGGACATAACTGAAGTCTACCTTGTCGAAGCGCACGTGCCCGCGCAGGTTCCCGGCATGAACGGCCTGGGTGGGCTGGTCGATCTCGGCAGGGGTGTCGATGATCTCGAAGACGCGCTCGGCGCCGGCCAGCGCGGCCTGGATGGCGTTGTACATGTTGGAGAGCTGGCGCAGGGGGTTGATGAAGTTACGCCCGTAGCTGATGAAGGTGGCAATAGTGCCTACCGTGACCAATCCTTGCAGGGCCAGCCAGCCGCCCAATCCGGCCAGGACGATGACGAAGAAGTTGCCCAGCACGTTGGTGAGGGGCATGAGCATCATGGCGTAGGAGTTGGCATATACCGCGGAGCGGAACACTTCCTGGTTGTGCTCGCGGAAGGCGGCAGTGATGGACTCGTTGCGGCGGAAGGCCTTGACCACTTTCTGCCCGCTAATGGCTTCTTCCATGACACTGTTGAGCTTACCCAACGATTTTTGCAATTCACGGAAACCCTTGCGCGTGTAGCGGGCGATAAAGTTGGTGAACCAGAACATGATGGGCACCACCAGCACCGAGGCCAGGGCCAGCCAGAAGTTGAGCACGAACATGGCCACCAGGATGCCGACCAGGGAGAGCATGCTGGCGAAAATGGCCACTACGTTTTGCGAGACGGCTTGATTGATGGCGTCAATGTCGTTGGTCAGGCGGCTCATCAGTTCACCGGCGGGGTGGCTGTCGAAATATTGGAGAGGCAGTGCTTGCATGTGCTTGAACAGGTCCCGGCGCAGAGCCTTGAGAGCTTTTTGCGAAACGCGCGCCATGATCCAGTTGGAAGCGGTTTCGGCTCCGGCTGAGATCAAGTAGATGGCGATCATCCACAGGGCAATGCGGCCCAGACCGAGAATATCTTTTGTGGCGATGAACTGGTCGATAGCGCGGCCCATCAAGTACGGTCCAGCCAACCCCAGCAAGGTATAGACCGTGACCATGACAAAAACGAAGGAGATCAAGACCTTGAAAGGCAGCAGATAGGGCAGCAAGCGCAGCAGGGCCCGGCGGGGATCTTTGGCTTTTTCAACCGTGCGACGCATGGGGCCGCCCCCACCGGAGCCAGGGCGCATTTGGACCGCGGGGCGATCGGAGGCGGGTTGGGAGGTTTGGTGGCTCATGGGTTAAGCCTCCGCCTGGGTTTCGTCGAGGGCCAGGCCGTTGCCCAACTGCGAGGCATAGATTTCTTGATACACCGGGCTGGATTGCATCAACTCGCGGTGGGTGCCAGAGGCGGCGATGCATCCCTTCTCGATAACGATGATTTTGTCGGCTTTGAGCACGGTGCTAATGCGCTGGGCCACCACAAAACTGGTGCGGTCGCGCATCCATTCGCTCAGCGCGGATTGAATCTTGGTCTCTGTTTCTACGTCCACCGAGCTGGTGCTGTCGTCGAGGATAAGAATGGCAGGGCGCACGAGCAGGGCGCGGGCGATGGCGATGCGCTGCTTTTGGCCGCCGGAGAGGTTGACGCCGCGTTGTTCCACGTGGGTGTCGTAACCTTCGGGCAGGTCGAGGATAAAATCATGAGCCTGAGCGGCCTGGGCGGCGGCCATGACCTCCTTGTCGGTTGCATCGGGGCGGCCATAGCGGATGTTGTCGCGTACCGAGCCAGAGAAGAGAATGGTCTCCTGAGGGACGATGCCGATGTGCGCCAGGAGCGAATCCTGCGTCACGCCGCGCAGGTCGGCGCCGTTGACGGTCACCTGCCCGGCGGAGACATC
>CAZMMI010000550.1:0-2454 GCA_964567255.1 uncultured Anaerolinea sp. | reverse complement strand
TTAATCATCTCGTCAAACAGTAAAATCACCACCCCGCTGCCCCAATGCTCCGGCGGAACCAGCACACTCTTCACCGTCAGGCATTCATATTTCCGGCGCATATTCCAGGCCAATTTGGGGTAATCCCAAGGGTAGCGCAGCCCGTTGGCGTGGCAAAACGCCTCGTTTAAGTTCGGCAGCCCCGGCAACCAACCCACCACCTTATTGCCCTCCATGGCAAACAGGATCAATTCTGGGTCGGCAATCTTGCGGAACGGCCCCATGCTGGCAAACACATCCTCACGCGGCCAGGGACGGAAACCTTCCAGGTGGGCCAGAGCCTGGTTGAGCAGAACGTATACCCGCTCCAACTCCTCCTCCCAGTGCGTCATGTCCCCGCCACGCACCGTGAAGCGACCCTTGGCCCTCACCCGCTCCGCCATCCGGCTCAAATCCTGGATGGCAGGTGTATCCTCGGCAATATCCAGCGCAAAGGCGATGTTATCGCCACGCAATGGCTCAAAACCATAGCGCTCTACAAATTCTTGGTAGTAGACCGGGCTGTGACCGCATAACAGCGCCGGAGGACGATCGCGCCCCTCCACCAACACCCCATAGCCGTCCTCGTAATCCAGGTTGAATGGCCCAGCCAGAGTCTCTAGCCCGCGCCCTTGCGCCCATCGGCGCGCCTCCGCCAGCAAGGCTTCCATCACAGCGTAATCCTCAACAAAGTGAAAGAAGCCAAACAGGCACTCTTTTTCCCCACGCCAGCGGTTCATCTCCTTGTCTTCGGCTGCGCAGATGGTTCCCACCACCTGCCCGTCCCGCCAGGCGATGAAGAACTCGGCCTCGCCGCCCCGCCGAAAGAATACTCCCTTGGCCGGATCGATGCGCTCGCGCAAATCGGGCAACAACGGCGGCACCCACAGCGGGTCTCCCCGGAAAATCCGGTAGGGAAAAGTCAGAAACAGATTCCGCTCGCGCGGCGTGCGTACAGGAAGCACTTGCAGCGTGGTCATCATTGAAGTCGATTCCTTATCCCAAAAACGTAGATAACACGGCCCGATTTTCTTCGGCGCACAGGCGGCGGATTTCTACCGGCGTTAGCGGCGGCAAGGACAATTGCACGGCTTCCTCGCCCGATAGCCCCTCCACCTTCAAGCCCGGTGCGTCCTCATCCATTGGGCGCTCCACGTCCAGGCGTTCCCCTGACCGAATCAGGCGTTTGCGCGTTTCACACAGCCGGAGCGTATCCACTAACAGGGGCAAGAGATGCGCATTGCGTGGCGAGGTCACCCTGCACAGCGTGCCCGTCAAGCGATGCAGCGCGGCATGCGGCGCATTCGGATAAGGCATACAGCCGTCCACAAAACGGTCCACGCGCTCAGCCATCCCGCGCGCGCAACTGCCCACCGCCAGCTTTCTTCCCGGCAAGCGCAGAATCTCTTCCACCTGCCAGGGCTGCCCGTCTCCATCCAGGTAAACGTCACCCTGGTTGGTCTCCATCGCCCGCCCCATCAGAATCACCAGGGCAAAATCACGCCGGAGCCCCTCCCGCATAAACATGTCGAAAGCAAAACGCGTGGTCGCCAGGCACCCGCCGCGGCAGCCGCCCTCCACGCCGCAGCCGGAACCAGGCAGGCAGTTCGCCGCCGATTGAAACGGATGCCCGAAGAAAGCCTGAACGTTGGGAAAATCCTTTTGAAAGTCCGAGTTACTCAGCGATGGATCGGCGCGGCGGAATTTCAGCGCTTCGATCTCGCCAAGGATTTGCACGTCAGGGTCGCCAAACCCGGCCTCATCCGCTAACCGCAGCAGGGCAATCTCGCCCGGGTCAAACCCCATCAGGCGCGCCGCCACCCGGTCTGTTTCCACCGGGTGGTTGCCGCTGATGATCACCCGGCTGTCCACCGGGTCCACCGGCGCCGGGCAGTTGCCCTCCCCGCCCACAATCCCGTCAATCACGGTTAGATCCGGTTGGAATAAATACAGCAGGTCCACCAGCTTTTGTTCAAGAGCATAGTGATGCCCGCGCTGCCGCAGGTTGTAAGGCAGCACCCCCATCGCGTTTTTAAACCCCAGGGTCACCCCCGTATATAAATTCGTTTTGAGTTTGGGCGCCGAACAATAAAAGGCTTCTCCGTGAATAATTTCGCTGAACAACCGCGGTACGTATGTATCCCGCTGCACCCGCGCGCGGGGCACAAAATAACGGTCCACGGGCTGCTCTTCAAGGGCCACCAGCCGGATGCCGTGATAGCGCGCCAGCCGGTCCAGGCCTGCCACGCGGAAGGAACCCCGCGTCGGCACACCCCGCCCCGAAGACTCGGCAATGACCACGCTGGCGGCATACGGCTGGAGGATTGCCACCAGCGCATCCAGCACGCGCGGATCGGTGCTTTCGGGATAATCTCGCTCCACCAGCCCCATGCCGGAGTACACCGTCACCAGGTTGGGCTTGAGCACCAGCTTGCG
>CAZMMI010000549.1:0-2458 GCA_964567255.1 uncultured Anaerolinea sp. | reverse complement strand
TGCCAGGCAGAGAACCGTGGGCTTGCTGGGCACTGGTCTAGGTACCTTCATGCAGAACCAGTTGTGGCAGGGAGCCATGAAAGGCGCCCAGGAACATGGAGCGCGCCTGGTGTATTATCCGACCATTAATCTCGGCTCCATTCCGCCGTTCGATCCTCAATCGAAAGTGTTATTTGATCTGGTCGATTCCCGTTATGTAGATGGGCTGCTGGTCTGGTATGCCGGGATTGCGGAAGGCGCAGGTATTGACCGGGGGGCTTCCATATTTGAGCGGTATAAGAATATTCCCATCGTGACCGTTGGGGGAAGATTTAGGGAGTATCCTGACCTGTCAATCGATAATTATCGAGGGGTGTACTCGACTATTGAGCATCTCATCACCGTCCATCATTGTCGAAATTTTGCTATCGTTCGCGGACCTGTTGGGCATCCGGACGCTGATGAACGTTATCGGGGTTATGTTGACGTTCTGAGAGCTTATAACCTCCCCATCAACCCGGAATATGAGGCGCAATCGTTGTTTGAACTGGCAACCGCTAAAGAAATGACCGAAGCGGCTGTGGCTGGATGGTTGCAAAAACCACCCCTTGAAATTGATGCGATCGTAGCCGCGTCAGACTATATCGCGTTGGGGGTGATCAAAGCCCTGGAGGCGCGTGGATTGCGCGTGCCCGAAGATATCGCTGTGGTGGGGTTTGACGGCGTGGATGACTCTCAGGCCAACATTCCAGCCGTGACAACGGTCTACCAGTCCTTCTATGAGTTAGGGCGGCAAGGCACAGACATGCTTTTGGCCCTAATCGATGGACAGAGTTTACCCGTCCAATCGACCATGCCCGCCCCGTTGATTGTGCGCGAGTCATGTGGCTGTGCTGCCAGGTCCATATCCTTATCGGATACCGTACTGAGTGGGGACGCCGAGGCAAGCACGAGTCCGCTGAACCTGCGGGAAAAAGCCTCCCCAACAGATTTTGTAGCTGTTGCGCAAGATTTGGATATTCCGCTGGAGCAATTGGAACACCTGGCGAGGCTTTTCAAAAGTGATCTTCAATTTACAACAACCCCTCAGTTTCTCTCAGCGTTGCGCCAAACTCTCGTGCAGGCACAGAAAACGCACTTCAACGCCATTGCCTGGCAAAACGCCATATCCGTGCTTCGCCAGCAAGAGTTGTTGGCTTCCAATGGCGATATTGGATGGCAGGGAGAAACGTTGTTTAACCAGGCGCGCGTGCTGGTTACCGAAGTACACCAGCGCGTATACATTCGCGAGAAGATAAAGACCGAGCAGCAAATCGAAAAAATTATGCGGACTTCGGAGACCCTGATCACATCGTTTGGGGAGCAGTTGTTCATTGATACCCTGCATAAACGGTTGCCAGAGCTTGGCTTTCCGAGTTTTTATTTATTGTTATATGAAGATCCCGACCAACCAGCCCTATGGTCCCGGGTCTTCATTGCCAATGATAACGGCCAGCGTATAGACTTGCCGCCGGGTGAACATCGAATTCCATCCGGCCAGCTCATACCCCAATGTGTTCGCCCTACGCATTCGATAGCGCCCATTGTTGTGGAACCGCTCTACTTTCAAGGTGAGCCTCAAGGGCTTCTGGTTCTTGAGGTGGGTCCGATGGAAGGTTTGATCTACGAAAACCTTCGAGCGCAAATCAGCAGCGCACTGCAAGGCTCGCGGCTCACCGAGCAAGTGCTCACCCGAACTCACCAACTCGAAGCAGCCAACAGTGAACTGGAGTCTTTTTCTTATTCCGTTTCACATGATCTGCGGGCGCCCCTGCGGGCGATTGATTCCTTCTCGGGACTGTTAATTGACGAGTATGGGGCTGATCTGCCGGAAGAAGCCCAACACTTTCTACGCCGTATTCAACACAACACCAGGCGGATGGGCGACTTGATCAATGATTTGTTGGCGTTCTCCCGCATTGGTCGGAAAACGCTCCAAGTGGAAGATGTTGATATGGACCAGCTTGTGAACGAAGTTTTGGACGATTTACGAGCTGATCAAGCGTTGACACAGGCCGAAATCATCGTTGAACCGCTGCCGCCATGCCAGGCGGATCGCGCTTTGATGAAACAGGTGTGGGTCAACCTGATTTCGAACGCGATTAAATATTCAAGTAAGCGCGAGAACCCGCGCATTGAAATCCGGCATCTTCCCCGCCCTCGCGGCGCCGTTTATTTGGTTAAGGATAATGGGGTGGGGTTCGATATGCGGTATGTAGATAAGCTTTTTGGCGTTTTTCAGCGGTTGCATAATGATACTGAATACGAAGGCACCGGAATTGGGCTTGCCATCGTGCGCCGGATCATTGGGCGACACGGAGGGTCCGTCTGGGTAGAGGCGGAATTGGATAAGGGCGCGACCTTTTATTTTTCAATTTGATCGGCAAATGAACTGACCAGAGATTTGGTGAAATAGGATGTTTTCATGGTTTGACACATA
>CAZMMI010000548.1:0-2463 GCA_964567255.1 uncultured Anaerolinea sp. | reverse complement strand
TTATGACCGTATATTTACATGACATTCCACTCCCCCAGGCCAAGGATCGCTTGAACCAGGCTTTGAGCGAGGTTGGGCTGGGCGGGGTGTTGGGCACAGAAACTATCCTGTTGGATGAGGCCGCCTGCGGGCGGGTGCTGGCGGAGGCGGTGTGGGCGCGGCTATCCTCGCCACACTACCACGCTTCGGCGATGGACGGCTTCGCCTTGCGGGCCGCCAACACGGCCGGAGCCCTGCCTTCTCGCCCGGTGCGGCTGCTGGTCGGCGACCAGACCGTCTACGTGGACACCGGCGACCCGCTGCCCGATTGGGCCAACGCGGTTGTGCCGATCGAGAACGTGGAGCCGTTGGATGAGGCCGGGCAGCCCGCCGCCGATCCGCGCAAACCGGACAGCATTCGCTTGCGCGAAGCGCTGCCGCCCTGGATGCACGTGCGCCCGCTGGGCGAGGACATTGTGGCGACCGAGCTGGTGCTGCCCGCCGGACACACCCTGCGCCCGGTAGATTTGGGCGCGGTGGCGGCTTGCGGGCACACCCAGGTGGTGGTGGCGCGCCGCCCCAGGGTGGCCGTTTTGCCCTCCGGCACCGAACTGGTGGCCGTGGGACAGGAAGTGAAGCGCGGGGACATCATCGAATATAACTCGCTGGTGCTGGCGGGGCAGGTGAACGGCTGGGGCGGGCTGGCTAAACGCTGGCCGATTACGCCGGATGATTTTGATTTGCTATGCCGGCGGGTGCAGGAAGCCGCCGATGAGAGCGACCTGGTGCTGCTCAATGCGGGCTCTTCGGCGGGCTCGGAGGATTTCTCGGCGCGGGTGGTCGAGCAATTGGGCGAACTGCTGGTACACGGCGTGGCCGTGCGGCCGGGGCACCCGGTCATTTTGGGCCTGCTCAACCGCACCGATGGCGGGAAGACCCCCATCATCGGCGTGCCGGGTTACCCTGTTTCGGCGGCGTTGACCGGCGAGATTTTCGTCGAGCCGCTGCTGGCCATGTGGCTGGGGCGGGGAGCGTTTGAGCCGCAAGAGGTGGAAGCTGCGCTGACCCGCAAAGTGACCTCTCCGGCCGGAGATGACGACTATATGCGTGTGGTGATTGGGCAGGTGGGCGCGAAGCGCCTGGCAGCGCCCATCTCGCGCGGGGCTGGGGTGATCACCTCGCTGGTGCGGGCGGATGGGATTGCGATCCTGCCGCGTGGCGTGCAGGGGCTGGAGGCGGGCGCCCCGGTGCGAGTGCGCCTGTATCGCCCAGAAGCGGAGATCGAGCGCACCATCATGGCGATTGGCTCGCACGACATGACCCTGGACCTGGTGGCGCAATTCCTGGCGCAGCGAGGGCGGCGGCTGGTTTCGGCCAATGTGGGCAGCGTGGGGGGACTGGTGGCGCTGCGGCGCGGCGAGGCGCACCTGGCTGGATCGCACCTGCTGGACCCGGAAAGCGGAGAATATAACCGCAGCTACGTGGCGCGCTACCTGCCGGATACCGCGGTGACTCGCATAGCCTGGGTGGAACGCCGGCAAGGCCTGCTGGTGAGAAAGGGCAACCCCAAGGAGATCGCCGATCTGCGCGATTTGGCCCGAACAGACGTGACTTTTGTCAACCGGCAGCGGGGAGCGGGTACGCGCGTGCTGCTGGATTACCATCTGGGACGTCTGGGCATTTCCCCCGAGCAGGTGCAGGGTTACGATCAGGAAGAATACACTCATCTGGCTGTGGCGGCTGCGGTGGCATCGGGCAGGGCAGATTGCGGGATGGGTGTGGCGGCGGCTGCGCGGGCCCTGGACCTGGATTTCATTTATCTGTATGACGAATTGTATGAGCTGATTATGCCGACGGAGTTCTATGAAAGCGCCCTGCTCCAACCGCTGCTGGAACTGGCTCAAGATGCGGCTTTCCGCGCGGCTGTACAAGCTCTGCCGGGGTACGGAATTGGAAAAATGGGACAAATTGTGTCATAATATCACCAAGGGATAGGAACGTTCAGCCTTTCCCAAAACATTCTGACAACAACATGGAGGGTTTTATGCCAATTTCGGAAAACATTCCCGCGCCGCAGTTCAGCCTGCAAGACGAGACCGGGCAGGTGCGCAATTTGAGCGATTTCAAGGGCCAGGCGGTGGTGTTGTATTTTTACCCCAAGGATGACACGCCCGGCTGCACAACCGAAGCCTGCGGTTTTCGCGATGGTTACGGGGAGTATGCCAGGGCAGGTGTGGTGATTTTGGGCGTGAGCCCCGATTCGCCGAAATCACACGCCAAATTCAAGGCCAAGTACGATCTGCCATTCAGCTTGCTGGCAGATGAGGATCATGCCGTTTGCGAGGCTTACGGTGTATGGGGTCGTAAAAAGTTCATGGGCAACGAATATGACGGCGTCTTCCGCACCACGTTTGTGATTGGCAAAGACGGCCAGATCGTGAAAGTCTTTGAAAACGTTAAACCCGACGGACACGCCCAAGAAGT
>CAZMMI010000547.1:1799-2476 GCA_964567255.1 uncultured Anaerolinea sp. | reverse complement strand
CAACTGCCAATATCTCAAAATAGTATTGCCTGGCGATTTCCGCCAATGGAACTTCCTGTTCCGCCAACTCTTTCAATCTTGCCTTGACAGGCCCAACCAGAGCCTTTTTCCGATAGTACGGTGTCCAAATTATAAAGAAATCGATTGTCACACGTGCACTGTGTGGGTAATGGTTGACTTCGCGTGGCATAGACACATTTTCACAAAGGAGGGCGGCTTCCTCCACTCCCTGAAGGGGGGCCGCCGCAAAGAACAATATGAAATTTCCGAATCGTAAGCGGCCAGGTTCAGACCAGGCCGGGCTGTGTGTTTTGCTCGCTTCCGCGCGCCCCGATCCCGCAATGATCGATTTACTGGCCGGCAGAGAAGGCCTTTGCCTGCGGGAAGCGTTCACCATGCAAGGGGTTTTGCAAGGACTGCCCGGAGCGAATCTGGTCATATTGGACGAGGTTATTGCCTCTTCACTGGTATCCAGGGAATTGTTGAAACGTGCCCTGGAAACCAGCGGAATACCGGTAACGTCGCCGGACGACTTTCAGGAAGCGCCGGATGAATGGTTGGGACGCGCCCGGTTGGCCAGCTCGAGGCAGATCACCTACCTCCCATCCCGGCAGGTGAATCTGGCGAGTTGGTCTGGCGGGGTTGGGAAAACCACCCTGGCCATGGCAGTTGCCAAA
>CAZMMI010000547.1:0-1789 GCA_964567255.1 uncultured Anaerolinea sp. | reverse complement strand
GCACCGGGCTGCCGGCGGCGCTGCTGGAATTGAGCATGGGCGGGAGCGCCATCCAGGCGCGGATCTCCGATAAATTGCCGGAATTCTTTGCTATCGCCACGGAAAAAGCTGAGCCTGCCGTCTGGCAGGGCGTGAGCCTGTACCCAATGGATGGGCGTACGCTGGAGGTTCTGTGGAGTGAAGATCCGGATGGCGTTCGCCGCGTATTGAAAGAGATTCGCCAGCGGCACACGCTGCTGGTAGTAGACGGTTTTCCCGGTCACCCACTCTTCCCGGAATTATCGCAGACAACACCCGGCCTGGTCCATCTGGTCGTTACCACGCCGCGCGAGGACGCGGTCGCACAGGCCCAGCGGCTATTGAAAGAGGTGCCTTCGCCTGCACACCTGCTGATGAATATGACCCGCAATCTTGCCGACCGGGCGGAAAGCGGCATCTCCATCGCCCTCCCTTATCGAGAAAGTTGGGCGCAGTCGCTGGACGCGCGCCTGGCGGATCCGCTGCTTAACCTGATTTACGCTGGTTGGAATAGGAAAAATTCATGAACCGCACCGTTCAATTCATCATCGGCGTACTGGCCATCGGCATCGCAATCGCGGCCGGAATCTACGGGCGAAATGCCTACCTCAAGGAAGTTTCCACCTATCAGATTCCCGTGCCGGTCGCGGAAATTCCACCCTACACAGTTCTCACGAGCGAAATGTTTGCGCTGCGCGATATGCCGCGCACAATGGAGAGCCTGCCCTACTGCCAGAGCGTTGAGGATCTCAGCGGCTTAATCTCCGTTTCTGCGCTGCCTGCCGGCTTGCCTGTGGCCCAAACCGCTGCGGTACCGCCGGCGCAGTTTCGCCTGGCAGACGCGGCATTTGAGGTGCTTTCCATCCCGGTTGAACCGGTCTCGGCAGTGGGTGGGCAGATCCAGATTGGGCAGCGCGTCAACCTCTACCAGATGATCCGGCAGCAAACCAAGAGCGGCCAACCGGAACAAGCACAGGTGGATGCTGAGCATTTCACCGTCGAGCGCATTGCGCAAAGCATATTGGTGGTAGACGTACGCAACGCGCAGGGCGTCACCGCCGGACCGGCCAGTGAAGAGGCAGACGGTAACAGCGGCATGTCTGGCAACAGCCAGCAGGTGGAACAGGTGCAGATCCTGACCCTGGCACTCGAGCCAGAACTTGTGCAAAAGGTGTTGGATGCAGTGGCTTCCGCGAAAAAACAGGGAGGGTTGTTATGGACGACGCTGGCGACACCCTGACCGCGCGGCGCAGGCCGCCGCATATCGCACCGCTCAGCCAGGCTGATCTGGCGATGATCAACCGAGTTCGGGAAGAACTGGTGTTCCTGTCGATCAAGCCACCCTCCTGGCGCGATAACGATCAGGCAAAACGCCGCCGGTTTTTCGACGAGGTGCGCGCCGTTCTGATGGACCTGGGTAATAACACGGCCAACATCAACCGCGACGCGCAGATTGTTACCGACGCACTATCGGGCGTCGGGCTGCTCGATCAGTTGCTGCGAGATCCGTTCGTCGAGGAAATCTTTGTCCGTAAAGGAGAGGTGGCCGTGGAATACGATGGAGCTTTCCACTATCTGGGCAAGCTGGCGGATGATCGTTACTTTGAAGATCTGGCCATCCATGTGGCTGATCAAGGCGGTGCCACACTGCGCGGGGACCGGCCGGCCGTCTTGATCGATCTACCCGGTGGGGAGCGTTTCACTGCCATTGTCCCACGGCTTTCCACCGAAGGTACGGCGATCAATATCCGCACCTTTGGGCGGCGGGTCA
>CAZMMI010000546.1:0-2485 GCA_964567255.1 uncultured Anaerolinea sp. | reverse complement strand
GCGCGGAACGTCTCGGGCAGCTTCATGCCCACCTGCGGCCAGTGGATCAGGTACAGGTCGACATAGTCCATGCCCAGGCGGCGCAAGCTGCCCTCGCAAGAGCGCAGCACATCGTCAAATTGCAGGTGATCAGGCGAAACCTTGGTGGTGATGAAAAGCTTCTCGCGCGGTATGCCCGATTGGCGCACCGCCTGCCCGAGCAGTTCTTCGCTGTGCCCGGCGGAATAGCTTTCGGCGGTGTCGAAGTGAATGTAGCCCAGGTCCAGGGCCGAACGCAACGCGCTCAAGGACTCGGCGTCGCCAGAATGGTCCGCCACGGTGGTGCCGCCGAATGACCAGGTGCCAAAACCAATTTTGGGAATTTGCAGGTTGTGAATGGTTTCGTAGCGCATAGTGTTCCCTTCATTCATATTGTTGTGGTAGTAAAAGAAAGTATCTTAGACCTCTATTACAGTCGGGAGAGTAATTGTATCAGAAGCGCAAAGCCCGGTTCATAGAGATGCGGGCGGGGCCAGGCATAGATCAGGCCAATCAGCGCCGCGATTGCTCCAGCGTAGTAATAAATCCACGGTTTCTTATAGCGGTACAGCAGGACTCCGCAAATAATCACCATCGAAAACATGGCAATAATTGATACAACCGGTTTGATATAAAGGGCATGCCCCGTGGTAATAATCACAGCGGCCAAAGGCCCGGTCAGCAAGATGGCTTTCAGCAGCTCCGGCAGCCGTGTGCGCAGCACGAACAGGTACAGCCCAACCAGGGCAAGGGTGCTCCACCGGCGCAGCGTGTCGGCAGGGAACCCTTGCGGGTTGTTCGCGAAAAACAGCGCCTCCAGCGAAAGGTAGAGGCCGACGTACAGCGCCAGGGTCAGCGCGATCATCACCAAACCACCCACCGGGATCGCCAGCAGCGGCAGCCAAAGAGAACGAAACGCGTTTTTTTTCATCGGTTGCTCTTTATTCCTTACCCCAACTCCAGAAATTTTATTTTTCGGGACACGCCCCGAGCGAAGCTCACCGCTGCCCCTTCTTGCGGCGCATGAGCAAAACCACCGCAACAATAATCACAATTACGCCCACGCAGCACAGGCAGACCAGCACCGCCCCGGCCACAGGCAGCCAATCTGGTTGGCCTTCCATTTCAGGCATTCCAGGAATCTCGGGAACGCCCGGCAAATTGGGCAGGAGGGGATTGTCCGGAGTCTCTTCCGAAAACTCCGCCTCCCAATCCGCTTCGTGAGCCTCAACATCAAAGGTTTCAACGAGACCCTGCTCGCCCGAAGCGCTCACCTGGATAATTTGACCGGCCTCCAGGTTGGTGATCACCCCGTTGGTGTCCACCTCCAAACTGCCTTCCGCCAGCCGAACGGTGGTAGCTCCATCTTCTTCGACCGATACCGAGAAGGTGGTTCCCAACACCCCGCAAACGGTTGTCGGCGTAATAACTTGGAAGGTCTTACCCACCTTGCGTAGGTTGTACCAGCTCTCACCGAATTGTAATTGTATTCCGTCTGGCAAAAATGTAATTAATGAGTTAGATTTCACTCTAAAAACAGATCCGTCGGGATATGTCAGGATAATTCGGGTGTCTTTTCCCGTTCGAATCATGTCTTGGGCAGAAATCTGTGTTTCATCGGTAAGAGTACTCCAACTGCCTCCCTTTGAGTTCGAATACAGGGGAGGCTCGCCGGCACGGATGACGTGAACGGTGGGGTAATTCGCATCGGAGGACGCTTGATTAACCTGGGGATTTTCGGTGTATACATAGGTATACTTGACTTTTCCGGTCCCGCCCAGGGTAAAAGTCATCTCCCGCCCCTCAACGCCTGGCGGAACGGCCCAAACAACCTCTTTGGTTTTTGATACCGAACCGAGGGTGGATTCGCCGCTGGCAATCACTTCCGTAACATACGCGTCATTAACAGCAAAAGTGATATCGGATCCTACATGACGCATACTGCAGTTCTGTTCCGCAGCAAAAGAGGCCCCAATCGTCATCCGTAGTTCCGAGCCGGGGGTCAAAATATCCGGCATCGGCGTCCAGCTTTCGGTTAGATTAACCGATCCTGCGCAGCCTTCCGCGTCCTTCCACGTCCATTTGCGGGTAGTAAGTCCGTCGGTAGTATCCGCAGGGTAGTAGGTGTACCACTCGCTCGACTCCCGGCCCTTCCATGGCAAAATTTCAGTGTTTGTTTTGATCCATGCGCCCTGTGAATCTTGCCCGGCGGCAGGTTGCTGTCCGAGCCCGCCCACCAAAATCAACAGCACCGCAAAAACAGCTACCCATCTCCGAAATGCGCGCATCACAGCCTCCTTTCAGAACGACCCACCCTCATTCATTCCGACCGTATGCTACAGGCAGCCACGAGAGTCCGTTGTGCTCCAGTTTTAATAATTAACCCAAGTTGCTACCTAGAGTAGGGAGCGTAAAAAAGATCCATGAGTTTGCGGTACATTTAGGGTATCCCAACCACTAATGAACC
>CAZMMI010000545.1:0-2487 GCA_964567255.1 uncultured Anaerolinea sp. | reverse complement strand
GCAGCCCGGTTGGCTCAAAAACTTTAGCGAATACGCTTCCGGGCAAGACCGTACCGGTGCCCAAATCGTAGATCTTATTGCCCTCAACCACTCCGTCAGCCCACGCTTTCTGCTGGCCCTCCTGGAATACGAACTGGGCGCACTCACCAATCCTGTTGCACCTTCCGGATTGGATGCCTTTCCCCTGGGTGAAGTCGATCTCTCCACCAATGGGCTGTACCGCCAGCTAAACTGGGCCGCCAACGCCCTCAACAACGGTTACTACGGCTGGCGCAGCGGGGAGTTAAGTTTTATCGAATTGCCCGGTGATCTCATGGAGCGCCCCGACCCCTGGCAGAACGCCGCCACGGTGGCCTTGCAGCATTACTTCACCCTCCATCACGCCGAGGACGAGTATCGCCGCGCCATTGGACCCGAGGGGTTTGCTGCCACCTATGCTGCCTTGTTCGGCGACCCTTGGGCCGTCGAAGCGCACCTGCCCGGCAGCCTGCGACAACCTGACCTGCGCCTGCCCTTCTTGCCCGGCCTCCCTTGGGCCTATACCGGTGGTCCACATTCCGCCTGGGGCACAGGCGAGCCTCTGGCAGCCATCGACTTTGCTCCGCCCAGCGAGGAAAGCGGCTGTATCGACACCCCGGAGTATACAACCGCCGTGGCAGACGGAATCATCGTCCGCACCGGCCCTGGGATCTTAGTTCTCGACCTGGATGGCGACTCGGACGAGCATACCGGCTGGACCATTTTTTATCTTCACATTGCCGGTGACGGTCGCGCCCCCAAAGGCCGCAAGGTGCAGGCCGGCGACCTGCTCGGTCATCCCTCCTGCGAGGGCGGTTTGGCCACCGGCACCCACGTTCACATGGCCCGTAAATACAACGGCGAGTGGATTCTGGCGGACAGCGAGCTGGCCTTCAACCTGGAGGGCTGGGTGGTCAAAAACGGGGCTGTTGCCTATCAGGGATATTTGGTGCGCAACGGTCAAACAAAAATTGCCTGCGTCTGCTCCGACCAGTTCAGCCAGATTCAAGCCGAAGCCCGCTAGAAAGTCAAAAACGTATCAAAGCGGCATAGTCATGCCGCTTTGATACGTTTTTGACCAATTTTCAAACTTTTTCGGCTACGCTTCCACTATCGTGATCTTGTGCTCAATCTCCACAGCCTTGATCAACATAGCCTGGGCTGAGCAGTACTTCGTCGACGACAATTCCACGGCGCGCTCCACCGCCTCACGGTCAATGTTCTTGCCCGTCACCACGAACTCCAACACCACGTGGGTGAAAACCTTGGGGTGTTCGGTGGCCCGGTCGGCATGCGCGCGTACTTCAAACCCGGTCACTTCCTGGCGTTTCTTCTGCAAAATAGAAATCACATCCATCGCCGTGCAGCCTGCCAGCCCCACCAGCACCAGCTCGATCGGGCGCAGCCCATCATCTGCCCCGCCAAATTCAGCCGAGGTCCCCATCGGGATGGTGAACCCCGAGGTAGCGGTGCCGTCAAAAGACATTCCCTGTTTCCAAATCGCTTTAGCGTCCACGGTTATTTCTCCAAAGCCTTCTTGATTTCTACCACCAACATATCTTCCGGAGCAGCCCCCACCACGTGGTTGGCCCCCAGGTTGATCGCCGTATGCGGTACGCCCGACACGCCGTATTGGTCGGACAGCTCCCCAAACTCCATGGCATCCACGCCCTCCGCTTCTACCAGCGGGCTTTCCATCGCCATGCGGTACGCGAGCAGCACGGCTCGCGGGCAGTATGGTCAGGTAGGGGTGGAAAACACTTCCAGTTTGACCGGCTTCTTCAGCTCTCCCAGGAACTTGCGCGTCTCCTCCGAAAGCCCCGAATCGCGCTTCGAAACAATCACCAGCGCGTTCACCAGGGTAGAGAACTCGTGTCCTGCCGGAATGCCCTTGAAGCGCACGGCGTAATCCGTCACACTGTCGCCATCTCGCCCCGCCAGCACAAACGTCGGGGCCGCGTCCACCTTATACTGGCTCGCCACCGCGCTGTCCTTGTCCAGGTCATACTGTTTTAGGCTGAGCTTGTCCGAGAGCGACGTCACTTCTTCAAGCAACTGGCTGGTTTCCTTACAGTACTGGCAGCTTGCCTCGTCCTCTGTGCCGAAAAAGAGCACTTCCACCGGTTGGTCGATTTCCGCAAACATTTCGCGCACTTGCTTGCGAATATCCTCATTGAGCATGTTTTCCATAAGCTGATCCTCCAAGATAATCTTACCAGAAAATAGCGGTTCATTGGGAATTGGCGTGGTGAAGTCCGCATGTAGGGGGGTGTGAGTGGCGAAGCTCACACCCCCCTACATGCGGTCACTACCACGGCAACTCCTAGAGAGCCTTCAAAATCTCGCCGGTGTATAATCCGGCTTCTATTCAGATGCGAGAACACTCGAAAAGTTACATCAAATATGAGCAGGTTGGGTTGAGCGGATCCACTCAAGACGGAATGATCTGGCCTGGTAAGCGATACCCAA
>CAZMMI010000544.1:0-2490 GCA_964567255.1 uncultured Anaerolinea sp. | reverse complement strand
TACTACCTTTGAAACAAAAGTTTGGCCAATTCTTCAAGCGTCCAATGCTGGCTTGCCTTACTCACCCTTGCAAGCCGATATGTCGCAAACTCACACACCTACCTCTGCTGTTGCGATGGCAAGACAGATGTCCGAGCCTATCACTGTGGGTGGTATGTCTGTTGTCGAAATTTCTTCAGGGGAGTTGACAGCTTCTAATTCGATCAACGGCACATTCCAGGTTGCAGCTGGAGGAACCAGTCAAATCCATTTGGGATGGACGGATGAATCTCTGATCCTGACACTGACCGATCCTGATGGGCATGTCATTGCAACGGGTGATCCGGGAACCACTTTGCTGACCACAACCTTTGGTATTGGATGGACCACGATCTACCACTTTGAAGATATCCAACCGGGCACCTGGAGTTATAAAATCCAGGGAGATGGTTTGACCCAGACTGTCGGTTATCGCATGTTCCTGGTTCCATCCACCCCGGTGTCCTTGACTGCGACGCTTCCGGAATGGAAAGAAAACGGCAGCTTGGTTCCTTTCACAGCAACTGTTTGGGCGAATGGAACCACCTCACTTACCGGTGCTACAGTGACCGCAACTGTAATTCGCCCAGATGGAAGCGAGGAGACGGTTGTGCTGTTGGATGATGGAAACCACGGGGATGGTGTTGCCAATGACGGCACCTATGGGATCACTTACACAAATACCGCCTTGGGCGGATCTTACGCAGTCGCTTTCACTGCCGCCGGCACCTATAGCAGCGAGACGTACACGCGCAATGCTTCGGGCGTCGTTTTCATCGCCCCTGCAAGCGCGAGCCTGGGAACAGGTTTCTCTGACCAGGGAATCGATGAAAACCTGGATGGCCCGTACGATTGGCTGGAAGTTTCTATTCCAGTGACGGTTAATACTACCGGAAAGTTTTCTGTTTCGGGTGAGCTATACGCTGGGACCACCTTTATCGGGCCGGCAAAGGTAATTGCGGATTGGACGCCTGGCGTGCAAACGGCTCGGCTGCGCTTTTCGGGGGAAGTAATTTCGGCGACGAAGCAAAATGGGCCTTATATTCTGAGGAATCTGATCTTACTAGATGAAACCCAAACGACAAATTTGATCCAGACGGCAGATCCACAATACCAGACTGCTGCGTATTTGTACAATCAGTTTTACGCTCCAAAGCACGTCTTCTTACCATTGCTTATGCGGGGACTTGCTTCAGCGGATGTGTGGAAGCCAGAAAATATTTTGCTGGCGGTCAATTATTCGGTATTGACAGATGTCAACGGCAACTACACCTTATCCGGCTTGCCCGCCGGTACCTACACGGTGACCCCGGCGCTGGCTGGTAAACAATTTACTCCCGCTTCGCGTCAGGTCACTCTCCCGGAAAGTGCCATCGATCAAAACTTCCAGGTAGCAGGTGCAACGGTCATCCCCGGCGAAATGATCACCATCCCCGCCGGCAACTTCCCTATGGGATGTGATCCGGACCATAACGGCGGCTATTCTTGTTATTCGGATGAGATACCGCTGCACACCGTCTATCTGGACGCCTACCGCATCGATAAGTATGAAGTGACCAATGCTCAGTACGCCCAGTGTGTGGCGGCCGGGAACTGTGCCGCACCGGCGTACAACACATCCAACACACGCACTTCTTACTACGACAATCCCATCTATGCCAACTACCCGGTCATCTATGTTTCCTGGAATGATGCGACCAACTACTGCGCCTGGGCGGGCAGAAGATTACCGACGGAGGCCGAATGGGAAAAGGCGGCGCGGGGAACAACAGTGATCGCCTATCCCTGGGGCGACCAGACCCCAACCTGTACATTGGCTAATTTTTATGCTAACGGTTATTGTGTTGGTGATACCAGCTCGGTGGGCAGCTACCCGACTGGTGCCAGCCCTTACGGCGCAATGGACATGGCCGGCAATGTCTTGGAGTGGGTTAGCGACTGGTACCTATCGTATTACTATAACATTTCACCTGTTAGCAACCCGCCTGGTCCAGCCAGCGGTACGAAAAAGGTGCTGCGCGGAGGTTTCTGGGGTAGTACCTATGATACTTTGCGCGAGACTTACCGTGTCAGTTATTACCCGACAGATCGCACCTATAAATATATTGGGTTCCGGTGTGCCGATTCCTCAATCCCTTGATCTGGTGGGTTATAGATAGGGGGTTCTACCAGCTTCGCTCCTTCGTGACGTACAAAGGCAAGCGGGTTGGCGTTCCAGTATTCCTGGTTGGCCCCCGGAATACGAGCCGCACCTGCCCTGCTTGTGGTCACGTTGATAAAGCCAATCGTCCTTCTCAATCCAAGTTCTACTGTGTGGTTTGCGGTTTCGCTGGACTTGCTGACCACATCGCGGCGGTGAATATTTCCCGCCGGGCTGCTGTCAACCAGCCAATCGTAGCGCGTGTTGAAGCCAAAGCTAACCTCTCGTTAGAATTGCGGCAGAGCGCAGTTACAAGCCAGCCGCTTTAGCGG
>CAZMMI010000543.1:0-2492 GCA_964567255.1 uncultured Anaerolinea sp. | reverse complement strand
AACTGTTGAGAAAGAGCGCCGGAACGCCCAGCGCATCCAACTGCTCCACCTGGTCCTTCATCAAGGCGATCAGCGGCGAGACGACCACAGTCAAGCCGGGCGAGAGCAAAGCGGGAATCTGGTAACACAGCGACTTGCCGCCCCCGGTGGGCATGATTGCCAGAGTATCGCGCTGGTTCAGCACGTTTTGGATCACTTCCCGCTGGAGGGGTTTGTACTGCTGGTAGCCGAAGACAGAACGCAGAACGTCTTCCGGTGATTGGGATGATGCGGTTGGCATGAGGTTAATTATATCCCCTCTATTGAGCGGGACGCATTCGCACCGTTGCGACTGGTGTGGAAAAAGTTGTCAGGGCAATCCATGGTCGCGCGGGCTGAAACCCTTGCTCAGTTCACGGAAGCCAAATTGCTGCCTCCTGGCGACATGCAGGTTGTCTTGACGAAGTGGTCGCATCAAACTGTGACGAATGACGACAACTTTTGGGTGCTCCCGTTGCGACCGGTCCCTTTCTTTTATCTCATGACATCATGAACGACACGGGATAAAGTCTGCGGCATGACGTTCTATGACTTCCACCGCGCGGGCCACGCCGTTTTCTGCGCGAATTCTGGTGCCCAAATCAGCCGCGCGGGCTCGCAGCCCGGAATCGGTGACAGCCGTGTGGATGACCTGGGCCAGATGTTGGGCGGTGAGCCGTTTTCTATCGGCCACGCGGAGCCCAACGCCGCATTTCACCACACGATCCGCCCAGGCATATTGGTCTAATTGAAAAGGCGTGATGAGGCTCGGCACCCCGGCGCGCAGACCCGCGGCGGTGGTGCCCGCGCCCCCATGATGCACAACTGCCGCCATGCGGGGGAACAGCCAACTGTGCGGCACATCGTCCGCATAAAACACGTTCGCCGATGTGGGCAGGCGGGCGACCGAGCCCCAGCCCGTCAGCAGCACGCCTCGCTGTCCGCTGAGTTCCAGGGCGCGCAGAGCCAGGCGCGTCAGGCGCTGCGGGTCTTTCTCGCTCACGCTGCCAAAGCCAATATATACCGGCGGCGGGCCGCTCTCGAGAAAGCGGACCAACTCCGCGGGAGGTTCCCAATCCGGTTGAGCATCCAGAAACCAATAGCCCGTGACGTGGAGATTGTCCGCCCAATCCGGCGGCTTAGGCAGCACCTGCGGGCTGTAGCCGTACAGCCACGGCGTGCCGTTGTCACCGAAAGTGGCGACCATCTCGCGCATCGAGCGCCAGGGGGGCAGGCCCATGCCCGTGGTGCGCCAATGGTTGAGCAGCCCGCCTACGAAGAGCCACCCCGCGCGCATATACAGCGAATGCGTCAGGAGATTGTAACCGCCGCCAAAGGAGGAACGCAACGGCAGCATGAACATGGGAAAAGCGCGGGTGGGTGGAAACAACGGCTGCAAAGACGCAATCGCCGCCGGGATGCCCTGGCGGCTGGCAATGTCGACGCCGATACTGGTGATGGAACTCAACACCACAAAATCAGCGTCTTGCGCCGCTTGCCTGCATTCTTCCATCACCTCTGCCAGGTAGGTCTGGAACCCGGAACGAAAACCGCGCAACATGCGCAGCACATTGCGGCCTTTTAAGGAATCGCGCTGCGACGGCAATTGCATATATTCCTGAATACTGAAGCGCAGCGGATGGACCTGGATGCCATACGACCGGATCCACTCGGCAACTGCCGGCGAGGCCGAAGCCACCAGCGTCACGGCGTGCCCCGCTTGCCGCAGCCCCACGGCCAATGCCACATAGGGTTGGGTATCACCGCGCGAGCCGAACGTGCAAATCGTGATCTTCATTTTCATTCCTTGAAGAGGGCCGCTCAACGGCAGGCATCAGGGGTCTGGCAAAAAAACGAAGGCGCCGTATCTCTGGAGGGAAGAGGCCTCCCCCTTGCCCGTTCACTGCAACGATGCTGGGCGTTTCTTAAAAACCATAAACCGATACATGCGCTTTGCTGTCTATATCGAATGCACTGCGCTGCCAATTGGCAAATCTTTGGATAAGCCGCATTCCGGCAATTCGCGCCATTAAATCCATTTCGCCTGGAGTGATCAGGCGACACACAATGGGCGACATCGTTATACCTTGTGTCGTCAATCGAACATGGTTTTCTTCGAGCAACTGCGTCACCGGGTCATAACGGGCCACATCCAGCACGACCGTTTCTTGGCCTATCGATTCAACGTGAACGTAATCCGACTTGCCTGGAGGAATCCAGGCGTGAGGCAATGCGGTTTCAACGATGAAACAACCATTGGGCGCAAGGTGGCGGGCAGCGTTTTCAAAGCAGCGAATCTGGTCATCTGCGGTGAGGAGATTAAAAATCGTGTTAAAAACCAAATATACGAGCGGGTAATGGCAGTTGGTCGTTGCGCGACTCATATCTCCGATGATGACGTTGATGTTTTTCCCCTCCGGTTTGGCATGAAGCTGCTCCACCATGTGGGGCGACAATTCAATCCCATCCACCTG
>CAZMMI010000542.1:0-2497 GCA_964567255.1 uncultured Anaerolinea sp. | reverse complement strand
TCCTGGAAGAGCCTTATGTACCCCATCGCATCGTTGGTCATCAATAATTGACGTGTAAAAAAAAGATGGAGGAAAACAAAGAATACGTACAATTTAGCAAGAGAGACATGATAGTATTCCGCCTCTGATTAAGCTGGATGATTTAAGGTCAGCGGATAAAGCAATAGCCGTGAGTGCTGGATGAAGCTAATAGTCGCCAGCAACTCACAGGTGTCTGGATACAAACATCAAATATCAAGCAGAGTCGCTGAATAGTTCATGGGAGCAGGAGCAATAACAATGTCTTTAAAAGAAAAACAATACGCGCCGTCAGGTTCAGGAAAAGACAACGCCATCCAATTGGAAGTCAACGTGGATGACGTCGGCATTTCCCCGGATATTGCAGATGGCGTGATACAGTTATGGGAAGCAGGCGCGATCTCTTCTGTGAGCGTCATGGCCTTTGGCCAGGATGTGGACCGTGCATCCAAACTGCTCATCGAACATAATATCCCAACGGGTGTGCATCTGGCGCTCAATCACGGGCGCGGTGTGCTGCCTGCGGATGAGGTGCCAAGCCTGCACACACCCAATGGGGAATTCTGGAATTCTGCCGAAGAAACCATGGCCCGGTGGGTGATTTCGGAAGCAAAGCGGGAGTTTGAGGCACAGATCGAAAAGCTGCTGAGACTGGGAATAGCCGTGCGACATTTGGATTCGCATATGGGTCTGGCGTTCATGTCGCCTGAACTCCTGATGGTCTATCAAGAGCTTGCCCACAGGTATCGTCTCGCGGTGGCACTGCCCGAAGCCCCCTATTTTGATCCAGTTCGGAACAAGCTGACGCAGGATTCCCTGGCAGCCAGTATATCTCTCGACGGCATCTATGAGCTTTCCGGAGGCGCTGAAGAGACCCTGGCGAACCGTGCCGCCGACTACCATTCGCTCCTGCATTCATTGAAGCCAGGGTTGAATTACATCTTTTCACACCCGGCCCCACCGACCACGACGATCAAGACGGAATTCGGGGATCATCCGATTAGGAATCATGATTTCGCACTCTTTATGTCTCCGGAGTGGAAAGAGATGTTAGCAGAAGCAAAAGTCACCCTTGTGAGTTTTCCCAGCCGTTGAGGAGGCTATCGGTGACACTCCCCAGCCGCTAAAGCGGCGGGGCTTCTTGGGACAGCCTTAGCCCAGTGGCTGTGCTTTCGTCCCAAAGGGCGTGTCCCGCCCTTCTCAGAATATTACACGCTGCATTCACATCTCGATCTAACGATAGACCACAAGAACAATCGACCCAACGATCCGCCAACGTAAGGATCGTTCAGATCAACGGTACGCACTCCATACCACGTGCAAAGGACGCGATGAATTAGCGCTTGCGTCCTGTTTGCCAGCGTGCTATAAAAGATGCAATATCCTGACGCAGCGAGAACACAAATGAACAAATCCCCCATAAAGATCGACCTGCCTGCCGATTCGCAGCCTTCTTCATTGGCCGCGCGCGCAATCCTGGCCATTCTACTGACCATCGGTTTCTACGGTCTGGCCCTGGCCATCGCCGGCGCGCTGTTGTTCCTCATCTACGCGGAATTTGCCTACCTCAACCGGATTAACCTCAGAATAACATTTTTTGCCCTGATTGGCGCCATTACGATCTTGTGGGCAATCGCTCCGCGCTTCGACAGGTTCACCCCACCCGGCGCGCTCCTGACGCCGGCCAAACATCCTCGCCTGTTTAAGACCATTCAATCCATCGCCGATCAGGTGGGGCAAAAAATGCCCGCGGAAGTGTACCTGGTTGAAGATGTCAACGCCTTTGTTGCCGAGCGGGGCGGGTTCATGGGCATTGGTAAAAAGCGGGTGATGGGCATTGGCCTGCCGCTGCTGCAGATGCTGACCGCCAAGCAGTTAGAAGCGATCCTGGCGCACGAATTCGGCCATTTTTACGGCGGAGACACCTCCCTGGGGCCCTGGATCTACAATACGCGCATGGCCATCATTCGCACAGTTGGCAGCCTGGAAAACAAGTCGATCCTACAGGCCCCGTTCCGCTGGTATGGCGAAATGTTCCTGCGCATCACACAGGCGATTTCGCGGCGGCAGGAACTGGTGGCGGATGCTCTGGCGTCTGCGGTAGCCGGCGCGGGGGCGATGATCGAGAGTCTCAAGGCAGTGCACGGACTGGCGCCGGCCTATGCAACGTATATGCAGAATGAAGTCATGCCATTGCTGAACGGGGGGTACCGCCCGCCGTTATCGAGCGGGTTTATGCAGTACGCCCAGACCAAACCGATTACCGAAGCTATGGCCAACCTGGTCGATGCACAGTTGAAAGAATCGAAGAGCGACCCATTTGACAGCCATCCGGCGCTTTCGGAGCGCATCCGCGCGATTCAATCGCTGCCTGCTAAGAATATACTGGACACCCATACACCTGCCATTTCGCTCATCGATGATTGCTTCCAATTAGAGCAGGAAATGCTGGCTACCCTGTACGGCGGAGAGAAAGTCC
>CAZMMI010000541.1:0-2498 GCA_964567255.1 uncultured Anaerolinea sp. | reverse complement strand
GAGCGCGCGTCTGTCGGAAAGACGAGGTCGAAGGTTCAAATCCTTTCGCCCCGACCTATGAATGACTTCGCTTGCACAACTCGGTTGGCTGTCTTATGGCTGAGCGGCTTCAGACTTTGAAGCCGAGCAGTTGTTCTTTGGCCACCTTGTAGCCTAACTCCATGATGGGCTGGTACTTGTCAAACTCGAGCAGCCCGTAGGCTTCCACGGGCACATCGATGATCAGATCGGCGCAGCCTCGGGTCTCATTCAGCCGATAGCGGTTGTTACTGTAAACCAGGCCTGAGACGATATCCAACATGTTTGGCGCTTTTACCTTTGTAAAACGAGAAAAGAGCGCCTGCCATCCGGATAAACCGTAACCGAAGCGGTATTCTTTGTTGACCGGGGAACCAGTTTCCAGGTTGATGCCGATCACTTTTCCGGTGGGACACAACTCGCGCATGCGGTCCACGGGCACATTGTTGGCTGCGCCACCGTCGATCAGGATGCAGTCGTTTTCCAGGACAGGCGCAAATACCGCCGGGAAGGCCATGCTGGCACGGATCGCTTTCCACATCTTTCCAGTGAGGTGGATTTGTTCTTCGCCTTTGGTGAGGTTGGCTGAGACGCAGAAAAATGGGCGCCAACCATCTTCGATGTCAGCGTCTCCACAGATTTCGCGTAGCAGAGCGGTAATGCGTTTTGTAGATGTGATCGAGGTGTACGGGAGGGTGTAATCGAGCAGCTTCTTTGGGTCGGCGAAGTCGACGGCCAGTTTGCCGAGCGCGCCTGAGTCCAAACCCAGTGCTAACCCTGCGGCGATGATGGAGCCGATGCTGGCTCCCCCGACCCAATCCACCTCAATGTTGGCTTCTTCGAGGGCCCGAATGGCCCCGATGTGAGCCCAACCGCGAGCGCCGCCCCCGCCCAAGGCTAACCCGACCACACGCCCGCTAATCCGACGGGCCAGACGGTGGAAGTCGGCCGGGCTGCCCAGGCGGATATGGTGGTGAGCTTGAAAGCCACGAATGGGGGCCAGCCAGGCGGAAGTGTTCGATGGAACCGAACAGTTGGATGGGTGCAGCAGCACTAACTCGAGGCGCGCGCGGGTTTTCGCGGATTTCAGTAACAACTCTACGGCACCTGGGGTGGAGTTTTCTCCAGCTTCGCCCACCAACAGGAGGATGTCTGCGTCTTCAATGCAGCGCTGAGCCCAGGGTGAAAGGCGACCCATCTCCAGCACATCGGGTGAGGTGTCATAAACGACGAACTGCTGCTTGCATTCCTGTTCATCCAGCCAGGCGTTGATCATCAAGCTGGTGGGGTGGTCGAGAGGTGTGTGTGATACACCCGGCTTACCGTACCACTCCTCGAATCCGTTTGGATCCATGAGCAATGAACAGCCAAAGGTCTCATTCAGCGAATCGGATAACTGCCGGGCAAACTGGCTGTGCGGAGACTCGGAACTCAAGCCGGAACGGGTAGGAATGACGCAAATCACCAACGCGCTGGAGCTGAGCAGCACCGATTGATCGATCAGACGCTGGCGGTTAAGGATGCGGCGAGTTATGTTGAGTACGGCATGAGGATATTCGGAAATGAGGCTTTCAAAGGCAGGGCGAGAAATGGCTAACACGTCAGTCAAACGGGTGGCATAAACGGTGGCACTGCGCAGGCTTTCCGGGGTTCCGCTTTCGGCCAGGAGGGCAAACTCACCGATCGTCTCACCCGCGCCAACCTCGCCCAGAGTGTGCTTGGTTCCGTTGGCTTCTTCCACCGAAAAACGCAGCCGCCCCTGCACCACTACGTACAGTGCATTGCCAGGATCTTTTTGATGGAACAATTCCTGCCCGCTATCCAGGTGGACCCAATGGACCTTGTCCTGAAGATCAATGAGGGTGTCATCGGAAAGATGTCCGAACAGGCTGGTCAGAATACTGCATGTCTGCGTACGCTGGTACTGGTGAAGCAACTGGTCGGAAATGAAGTTCATGATGTCTGGAAAACCCACTGCCAGATGATCAATCGCCGTTGCCGGCAGTCGCAATAAATGACTTTCGGCAGTGGCGACGAGGGTGGTTGAACGTGGCCGGCCGCTGAACTGGGCCAATTCGCCGGCACAGTCGCCGGGTTGGAGCTGCATAACACGATTTTCCTGGTTGTTCGCATGACGCAGGATTGCCTGAAGGCTTCCTGAAACGATGATGTACAGCGCATCGCTTGGGGCGCCTTGCTGATAAAGGGTTTCTCCAGCGGAGAGGTGTATGCTTTCCAGCAGTGATGAAAGCTCTTGCGCACCAGATGGTGTCAGGGTCTCAAAGATAGGCAGTTGAACAGGGATGTCTAGAGCGTTCATGGAAGCCCTTATCTAAATGAATGGAACGAGGGGGGGTTGATAAATTAGGTTACACCTCAATTCTACATCACGTATTGAAAAATGGCGCAAAGCGCCGGTCGTTGTTTGCGGGTATACCTCAATGGTAGAGGGGTTCCTTGCCGAGGAGAGCGTTGCCGGT